>JASJCN010000018.1 GCA_030065975.1 Myxococcota bacterium | reverse complement strand
GCCTGCACCGCGCGCACGAACTCGTGGAGGTCGGGGACCAGATCCCAGTCCGCCGTGAACCCCCAGTACAGGGTGCCGGAGTAGCTGAACAGCGCGACGCCGAGCGCCTGCTCGGGCAGCAGGTTGACCACCGGATAGCAGGTGAGCAGGCGCCCCCCGAGCAGGTAGAGGGGCATCTGGGGCCCCGGCACGTTGGTCACCACCAGGTTGTAGGGGCGCCCGCGCATCGCGCCGCGCACGGCCAGCGACAGCAGCGTGGCGCTCGTCCACTCGCTCACGGCGGCCAACACCTCGCCGCCCAATGCCTGACGCGACTCCTTCAGGCTCCCCATGGTCTCGCGCACCTTCTGCAGGCGGACGAAGGCCTCGGGCTCGTTCACCGGGAGATCGGCCATCAGCAGCGCGATGCGATTCCCGAGCGTTCCGCGCTCGTCGTGGTTGCGCACGCTCACGGGCACGTTGGCGCGGATCCGCAGGCGATCGGGGTCGATGCGACGCAGCTCGAAGAAGCGGCGCAGCGCGCCGGCCACCGTCGCGAGCACCACGTCGTTGACCGTCCCGCCGAGAGCGCGCTTCACGGACTTGACCTGCTCGAGGTCCATGTCCATCCAGTCGAAGCGGCGGTGGGGACCGAGCGGCTGGTTGAGCGGCGTCGCCGACGCTCCCTGGAAGCTCGCGGCCAGCGTCTCGCCGATCGCCGCCGCCCCCTCGCGGACGCGGTCCAGCACGTCGCGGGGCTCGCCGAAGACCTCGGGCGCGCGGCCCAGGGCGTCGATCCAGGAGCCGGCACGGCGCGCGATCTCGGTGGTGGCGAGGTCGAAGCCGCCCGGGACACTGCGCGGCGCCCACTCGGGGCCGGGCACGATCTCATCGGTGGGCTCGGGCGTGAGCAGCGCCCCGAGCAGGTCGACGCCCGAGATGCCGTCGATCATGCAGTGGTGGACCTTGCTCACGATCGCGCAGCGGTCGCCCTCGAGCCCCTCCACGAACCACAGCTCCCAGAGCGGGCGACTGCGATCCAGCGGCTGGGAGAGCAGCCGGCCGGTCAGCCGCTTGAGCTGTCGCTCGTCGCCGGGTCGCGGCAACGCCGAGTGGCGCACGTGGTATTCGATGCGGAAGTGCGGATCGTCGACCCAGACCGGGTGGTTCTCGATCGGGATCTTCGAGAGCCGCTGGCGATAGCGCGGCAGCAAGTGCAGCCGCGACTCCACGTAGTCGCGGATGCGATCGATGTCGACGCCGCCATGCTCGGCGAGCAGCGGCCGCGCATCGAAGATCGTGGTGGCGGCGATGTGTTGGTGGAGGGACGGCTCCTCGAGATCGAGGAAGGTGGCGTCCTGGGCGCTCAGGCGTTCGTAGGCGGCGTCGACCATCGCGCCGCCATCATACCCGACCCACCCGGCCGCTGGCCGGGACCTCGCTCCGACTCTGGACCCAGCTGGCCAGCCCCACCACCACGGCGTTGATCACCAGGCCGATCACGCCGACGTGGATGCCCTCCACCCGCTTCCACCCGAAGAGCGCGGCGCCCGCCGCGACGAGCGTGCCCGCCACCAGCCCGAGCAGAACGGGCCCGGCGCGAAGACCCCGCCAGTGGAGGGCGAGCAGGAATGCGGGCGCGCACTGGATCAGGAGCTCCATCTTGAGCTCGATCAGGCGCCACAGGGTGAACCGGGGGTTCAGCGCGACCAGCACGGCCAGGCCCATCACCACCATGGCGATGCGCTTGCCGAGGCGGGTCGTCCCCTCGTCCTCTCGCGAGCGGCCCACGACGTCGAGGGCGAGGATGGAGCCGAGCGAGAGCAGCACCGAGTCCGCCGTCGACATGATCGCGGCCAGCGCGCCGATGAAGACGACCACCGCGAGCGCCGCGGCGGCCGGACCCGTGGCGGCCCACTCGCCGAGCAGCCGGGGCATCACCGTGTCCGCCTCGATCGTCCCCAGGGCCTCGAAGCGCGGAATCGCCGCGAGCCCGATCAGCGTGACGACCAGGGTCGTAGTCAGCGGCATGAAGCCCATCAGCGCGAACGCCCGCCCCAGGGTGCGCCCGGTGCGCGCGGCGTAGATGCGCTGGATCGCCTGGGGGTAGAGGATGCTCGCCACCCCCATCAGCACCACGGTGCTGGCCCAGTTGGTGCGCTCCACGCGCCCGGGGACCGCGACGGCGTCGGGCCGAGCCCGCGCGATCGCATCGGTCACCGCCGCGAGCCCGCCCGCCTCACCGAGGATCCAGGCCAGGAGGGTGCCGAGGCCGGCCAGCATCAAGACGCCCTGGGCGGCGTCGGTCCAGGCGACGGCGCGCATGCCGCCGACCGTCTCGTAGAAGAGGATCATCGACGCCATGCCGACGACGCCGACGGCATAGGGGATGGCGCCGCCGGTGACCTCGGACGTGACGTGGCCGAGTGCCATGAGCTGGGCCAGCAGGAAGTTCGCGAGGGCGACCGTCATCAGGAGCCCGACGCCGACGCGCACCCCTTCGCCGAACGGCTCATCGCCGAAGCGGTGGCGCACCCAGTCGCCCGGCGTGACGAAGCGGTTCTGCACCGCGATCGGCCGCAACCGCGGAACCAGGAGGTGGAAGCCCACGATGATCGACATCATGAAGCCGGTGGCCATCACCCAGGAGAAGCCGCGACGGTAGGCCTCGCCCGGATATCCGAGCAGCGAGTTGCCGCTGTAGGCCGTGGCGTAGAGGGTGAGGAAGACGACGAATAGGCCGAGCCCGCGATTCGCGAGGAAGTGATCAGCCGGCGACGCATCCTGGCGCGCGCGCCGCGCGACACCGGCGACGACCACCAGGGCGAGCAGGTAGAGCCCGAGGCCCACGAGGCCGAGCTGGGAGAAGCTCATCCTCCGCCTCCGGAGTCGTCCGGTGCGTCGTCGTCCACGTCGGTCAGCAGCCACGCGGCGGCGTTCAGGATCGCGACGCCCACGTAACAGACGACCGCGACGGCCGCCCAGTCCGGGAGCCCGAGCCAGTGCTCCGGCGCGGCCCCGCCCTCCCGATACCAGGGGATCGACACCGCGTAGAGGACCGCGATGGCGACGAGGAGCCCACGACGGAGCCTCTGGCGGGACGTCGGCGAGCGCTCCATGGCGGAGGGTGTATCTCGCTCGGCGCGGGAACGCCCGTCCCGGCGAGAGGACCGGCTCGGAAGCCGTGGCTCAGAAGAGCGTCAGCTGGGGCTCGACCTCCGGGACGAGGCAGTCGGGCGCATCGTGCTTGACGTCGTTCACGCGCGTGCTGGCCGGGTGGAGCTCGAGCTCGTCCGCCAGCCGGCACGTCAACCCGTCGAGCACCGCGTCGCCGTCCACCTCCTCGCGGTCGAGCCAGCGGGCGTGGTGGGCCGGATCCGGAATCAGCGGCATCCGATCGTGGATCGCGGAGATCGCCTCGGTGGCCTCGGTCGTCAGGATCGTGCACGACTGCAGGGTCTGACCCCCGGGCCCTTCCCAGGACTCGTAGAGCCCCGCCATGGCGAACAGCCCACCATCGGGCAGCCGGATGTGGCGCGGCACTCGGCTGGCCCGCGGGCCCGTCCACTCGTAGAAGCCGTCGGCCGGCACGAGACAGCGGCGGCGTTTCAGCGCATCCCGGAACGCGGGCCGGGTCGCCGCGCTCTCGACCCGCGCGTTGATCATCCGGGCGGCGTCCTCGGCGTGATCGGACCAACGTGGCACGAGCCCCCAGTGACGCGCCTCGAACACACGCCGCCCCTCGGAGTTCCGGCGCAGGGTCAGGATCGGCTGGGTCGGCGCCCGGTTGAAGCGCCCGGTCGTGGCCTCGAGCGCTTCGCGCTCGCCCTCGGAGGCGGCCTCGAGGTCGAGCCCGAAGTGCTCGGCGACCTCGGACGCGGATCGGCTCAGCGTGAAGCGGCCACACATGGCGGCGGCTAAGGTAGCCGCCCACATGTCCGCCTCGCCCGACGCCCGGCCCGAAGACGACGCCTCGCCGCCGCTCCCGATCCTCTCGATCCGCGCCGCGCTCGGCGGCATGCTGATGGGTCTGGCCAACCTGGTCCCGGGCATCTCGGGCGGCACGATGCTGCTCGCGGCCGGCGTGTACCCGCGCTTCATCCGCGCGATCGCCGAGCTCACGACGCTCCACTTCCGGCTCCCTTCGATGGTGCTGCTCGGCGTCGTCGCGGGCTCCGCGTTCCTCGCCATCCTGCTGTTGGCCGGCCCGACGCGGACGCTCGTCGTCGAGCAGCGCTGGATCATGTACAGCCTCTTCATCGGGCTCACCTTCGGCGGCGTGCCGCTCGTGTGGCGCATGGCCCGACCCTTCCGGCCCTCCGTCGCGGGCGGCGCGCTCATCGGGTTCGGGCTGATGCTCGCCATGGCGCTGATCCCGAGTGGAGACGGCCAGGGCGACGGACCCCAGACCTTCCTGCTCGGGCTGTCGGGCATGGCGGGCGCCGGTGCCATGATCCTTCCCGGGGTGAGCGGCGGCTATCTGCTGCTGCTGCTCGGCCAGTACCTCACGATCCTCGGCGCAGTGGACAAGCTCAAGCAGGCGTTGCTCGGCGACGGCGGGCTCGACATGGGCTTGTTCGGCGAGGCGTTGGCCGTCGTGGTGCCCGTGGGCATCGGCGTCGTGGTCGGGGTGGTGGTGATCAGCAACCTCTTGAAGCTCGCCCTCGATCGCTTTCCGAAGCCGACCCTCGGCGCCCTCCTGGGTCTGCTCTTCGGTGCCGTCGTCGGCCTGTGGCCCTTCGCCGAGGGCGTGCCGCCGGAGCCGGGGGAGACCATCAAGGGACGCGTCGTCACGGCCGAGAGCGTGGCCGAGATCGACCCCGAGGACTGGCCCGTCGAGCGTTTCACGCCGAGCGGCCTCCAGGTCGCCTCGGCCCTTGGGCTGATCCTCCTCGGATTCGGGACCACCCAGCTGATCGATCGCGTCGGCGGCGGCGAAGCCGAGGCGCCCTAGCGCCCGCCGAACACCCGGCGCCGCCGCCGGGCCGTGCCCGGGCCAGGTCCGGGCCGTGCCCGGGCCCTGCCCGGGCCCGAGGGGCGTGCGGGCCGCCAGAAGGCCCTCGAAGGGAAGCGCGCTACCCATCGCGCTCGTTCGGGCACGTCCCCCGAGCCGGCAGCTCTCGTGCAGCCGTCGCTGCAAGGGACCGCCGCGCCTCCCGAAGCGCGCCCACCGGCAACTCGGCGCACGCTTCGCACGCTTCTTGCAGCTCCCCACACCGGGAAGGTGGATGCCAGACCTCGTTTCGAGGAGGGATCCCCATGCGAAGCTCGCGAACGCCGCTCCGGCTGATCGCCGCCGCCGGCCTGTGCCTGGCCGTCGGATGTGCCTCCGGCAAGCAGGTGGTGCAGACCGATCGGGAGCCGGTCACCGACCTCGGCGTCGGCGCCACCGTCATCATGCCCGGCCAGTCGATTCCGATGGGCCGCTTCGGCGGGCCCGGCACCGGCAACCTGAGCTCGATCGGCGGTGCCAGCCAGCAGATCGACCAGCGCAACGTCACGAACCAGGAAGGCGGCGTGGACACGCTGACCGAGGCGGCGCGCGAGGTCTCGAAGGACGAGAACGGCGAGACGCCGCTCTGGCAGAAGGCGGCGGCCGCCCCCTTCGTGGCCGCGGCCTACCCGTTCATGAAGCTGAACGAGGCCATGCAGGGAAGCTCCGAGAAGGGCTCCTCGCGCACGGGCGGAAGCGGCAGCCAGCAGAGCGGCCAGGGCGGTGGCTCGCAGAGCACCCGCTCCTCCGGCGCGCCCGCCGGCGGGCAGGCGGGAGGCACGATTCCCGGACAGGCCACGGCCAGCCAGATCCCGCCCCAGGCCGCTCCGGCCCCGCGCCCGGCGGATCCCAACGAGTGGGCCGAGGCCGCTCGCCTCGCGCAGATGGAGCGCGAGCTCGGACTCCGCGGCCCCGCCCCGGGAGCCGCCACGCCCGCCCCCCAGGCCACCGGCGAGACCCTGCCCTGGCAGGAGCCGCAGCCGGCTCCGAGCCCTTCGCAGGCCCCCGCACCGGGCTTCACGCCTCCGACCGCGGCCGCCGCACCCAACCGGGTGGCCCCCGCACCCAACCAGCTGGCCGCGGCGACGCCGAGTCGCCGCCCCATGACCATCGCCGAGGAGCTGGCCGCGCTGCAGGCGACCATCGCTCCGAGACCGCGGGCCGACGACGTGGCGCGCGCGCGTCAGGCACCGGGCACCGCCCGCAAGACCGAGCCCGCGCCGACCGGCCTCGCCGACCGGGTGCGCGACCGCGACGGAGACGGTCGCCCCGACCTCTGGTCCTATCACGACGCGAACGGCCAGCCCACGCGCGAGCTCCTCGACGAGGACGGCGACGGCTCGCCGGATCGGACCGTCTGGTTCGAGCCCGAGACCGGCAACGAGGCGCGCGTGGAGGAGGACACGAACCTCGACGGCCGCGTCGACTCGTGGGTCGAGTTCAAGGGTGGCGAGGTGGCGCGCCAGCGCCGCGACCGCGACTACGATGGCCAGCTCGACACCTGGACCTTCTACGAGGCGGGCGTGCTCGCCCGCCAGGAGGAGGACACCAGCGGCGACGGCTTCCGCAACCGCGTGAGCTTCTACGACGCCGGCCGGCTGGTGCGCGAGCGCGAGGATCGCGACGGCGACGGGCGCGTGGACCGGCTCACCGTGTACGACGAGGGCGAGCGCCCGCTCCGCCGCGACGAGGACACGGACGGCGACGGGCGCGTGGACTCGCGCTCGATCTACGAGAATGGACGCCTGGTGCGCCGCGAGCTCGTCGAGGCCCTGATCGACGACGGTGAGGGCGAGCTGCAGGACACCGAGTGGTCGAGCGGCCCGGAGGACGGGTGAGCCCCGGCCCATCTGTCCGAATGGCCCGAACCGCCCGAACGAATCCGGAGACTCCAGGTTGCCGCGCAGCTTCTTCCAGGCCAACTGCTTCCTGATCGGCTTGCTGATGGGCATGCTCTTCCTGTGGCCCGCCGCCGCGAAGAGCGAGCCCGCCGAGCTGGCCCGGCTCGAGGCGGCCCTCCACGACGAGGTGAATGCCTTCCGACGCGACCAGCAGCTGATCCCGCTGTCGCGGCGCAGCGACCTCGACGGGGTGGCCCGCGCGCACTCCGAGGACATGATCGCTCGCGGCTACTTCGCCCACGTGTCGCCCGACGGCGCGAATCCCGTCGACCGGATCCAGGCCGCGGGAATCGAGGGCTTCAGCCTGGCGGCGGAGAACGCCGGGCAGACCAGCGAGCGTCCGGTTGTCGAGGCGATCCTGCAGGGCTGGATCCACTCGCCCGACCACCTGCGCAACCTCCGCGCGAGGCCCTTCAACCAGACGGGCATCGGCATGGCGCGCGCCCCGGACGGGCGCATCTTCGTGACCCAGCTCTACGTGACGGTGCCGCGGGACTGACCCCACGGTCCGGGTGGCGAAGGCCCGGGGGTCTCGGCGAAGCTTCCGTCCCACCACGGAGGCCCCGATGGACCTGCACTTCACCCCCGAGCAGATCGCCTTCCGCGACGAGGTCCGCGCCTGGATCGCCGAGAACCTCGAGCGCCCCTTCAGCCTCGAGAAGCGCGACCCGAAGCACGACGCCGACTCGCTCGTCGAGGTGCGCCGCGCGTGGCAGAAGAAGCTCCACGCCGCGGGCTACCTGGGCATGGGCTGGCCCGCCGAGTGGGGCGGACGCGGCGCCAGCGAGGCCGACGAGGCCCTCCTCCAGGCAGAGCTCGCGGCCGCCGACGCCCCGCAGGTACCGAACTTCCTCGGCATCTCGCTGCTCGGCCCGGCCCTGATCCACCACGGCAGCGAGGAGCAGCGGCGGCGCTTCATCCCGAAGATGCTCGCTTGCGACGAGATCTGGTGTCAGGGCTTCAGCGAGCCGGGCGCCGGGAGCGACCTCGCCTCGCTGCGCACCCGCGCCGAGCGCGACGGCTCGGACTGGCGCATCACCGGCCAGAAGGTCTGGACCACCTTTGGCCTGTGGTCGGACTGGATCTTCGTCCTGGCCCGGACCGACATGGACGACCGCTACGGCGGGATCAGCTTCTTCCTCGTCCCCATCGACCAGCCCGGCGTCGAGATGCGCGGGCTCAAGCAGATCACCGGCGAGTCGGAGTTCGGCGAGGTGTTCTTCGACGGGGCGCTCGCCAAGGGCGACCACCTGGTGGGCCAGGTCGGCGAGGGCTGGCGCATCGCCATGACCGTGCTCAGCTACGAGCGGGGCGCGGCCTCGATCATGTACCCGGCGCAGTTCGACACCCAGCTCGACGGGCTGATCCGCGGCGTGCACGAGGCGGGCCGCGCCGAACGCGACGACGTGGAGGAGAAGCTCGGCCGCCTGGTGGTCGAGAACGAGGTCATGCGCGGCAACGGGCTGCGCACGCTCGCCGACCTCGCCGCCGGGAACGCACCCGGCCCCGAGTCGTCGATCGAGAAGATCTTCTGGAGCGAGTACCACCAGCGGCTCACCGACTCGGCTCTCGATCTGCTCGGCCCCCAGGGCCAGCTGGTCGCGAGCTCACCCAGCGCTCGCGACGAGGTCGACTGGGCCTACGAGTACCTGTGGTCACGGGCCGGCTCGATCTACTCGGGATCGAACGAGATCCAGCGCAACATCATCGCCAAGCGGGTCCTGCGCCTGCCCTCCGGCAAGTAGGGGACGTCCATGCAGTTCGAGCTCGACGAAGACCGCGCCCTCCTGAAGCAGAGCACCCGGGAGCTCCTCGAGAAGGAGGCCCCGCTCTCCGAGACCCGCGCCGTGATGGAGGACACGCCCGAGGGCTTCTCCAAGCCGTTCCACGCCCAGCTCGGAGAGCTCGGCTACCCGGGGCTGCTGCTCCCCGAGGACGACGGCGGCATGGGCGCGCTGGCCTTCGCGGCGGTGCTGGCCGAGATGGGCCGGGTCGCCCTCCCCGGCCCGTTCCTGGACCTGGCCCTCGGTGTGCGCACGCTCTCGGGCTGCGACCACGAGGCCGCGGCTCGGCTCGGCGAGCGCGCTCGCGCCGGCGAGGCGCTGGTGGTGATGGCGCGCCTCGAGGATCCCACGCGCAGCGACCCGGACGCGCCCGAGGCCCGCTTCGAGGCCGGACGCGTCCGCGGCACGAAGACCTTCGTCCCCTTCGGCGCCCACGCCGACGCGCTGCTGGTCACGACCCGGGAGGGCCTCGCCCTGGTCGAGCGGCCGGGCGCGGGGTTCAGCGCGACGCCGCTCCCGACGATCGACCACGCCCAGCGCTTCGCCGAGATCGCCATCGACGAGCCGGCCGAGCTCGTCGCCGAGGGCGAGGCGGCCGCGCGCCTGATCGAGGAGCACGAGCGCCTGGGCGCCCTCGGCGCATCGGCCGGCCTGCTCGGTCTGATGGAGCGCGCCCTCGAGATCACCGTCGCGTACATCTCCGAGCGCGAGGCCTTCGGCGTCCCGATCGGCTCGCTCCAGGTGCTCCAACACCGGGCCGCGGACATGCTGATGCAGGTGGAGAGCAGCCGCTCCGCCGTGTACCGGGCCGCCTGGTCGGAGGAGCAGGAGCCCGAGACCGCCGCCTATCTGACGGCGGTGGCCAAGGCCTGGGCCGGAGCCGCCGCGCGCTACGTCTGCGGCCAGGCGATCCAGCTGCACGGCGGCGTCGGCTACACGTGGGAGTACGACCCGCACATCTTCCTGAAGCGCACCAAGACCCTGGAGAGCTTCTACGGGAGCACCCGGGCCCAGCTGGGCCGGGCCCTCGCCCTGCGCCAGCCGACCCTCTAGCCGCCGAAGCGAGCGGTCGTGCGGCGGTCGTTCCAGTAGACGTCGATCTCGCCGCCGAGATCGAGGGTCTCGGGCAGGACCACGTAGCCGAGCACACCCTCGCCGCCCTCGAGCTCGCCGAGTCGGCCCTGGAGGACCCCGATCTGCTTGGGGTTCGCCGAGTCGGGCTGGTAGGTCAGGTGCCCCTGGACGAAGGTGAAGTTCGCGTGGAAGTCGACGGGCCGCTTCGAGAACGCGGTGAAGAGCAGGACCTTCGACGCGCCGAGGCCACCGCGCGACTCCCAGGCCTCGCGCAGGCGGCCCTCGAAGGCGACGGAGCGGGCGAAGGCCACGCGGAACACTCCGCGGCCGTCGGCGGTGTTGCGCGCGAACTGGACCGGGACCTTCTCCTGGGTCAGCTCCACGATCTGGAACAGGCTGCGCAGCTCCTCGTCGCCCATGCCGAGATCCAGCGGACGCGACGGCAGGCCGGGGGCCGCGCGACCCACGTCGGGCGGCAGTGCCGCGACGTTGGCCCCGGGCGAGGCCGTGCCCGGCGCCCCGGGCTGGGCGCCCTGGGCCGCACCCCTGAGCCCCTGCACCTGCCGCGCGGAGTCGATCAGGTTGTAGGGGTTGTTCGGGTCCTGCTGCTGGTTCCACACCTGCCAGGTGTAGGGGCGCGGGAGCAGCTCGGGCCGCATGGGCGGCACCTCGTGGGGCTCCATGCGCTTGGCGGCGCTGCACGGGATCTGGCTCTCCCGTTGGACGATGAATATGCTGCCGTCCGGGCAGACTCCGGTGATCGAGGCTCCCGCCGCCGAGCCGATTCCCGCTCCGGCGACCAGGACCCATCCCCTCATCGAGGCGCGCAGCTTGCTTCCCATGGCGTGGACTCCCTCGATGGAAGTGGCGCCGGAGGGGTCGAAAGTGTCGGAATTCCAGGGAGTTCCGGCCGAACCGAAAGTGGCGTGGGAAGCCTGGTTCAGCTGTGCGGGCGCGAGCTTGCGCGCGTCCTTGCGTGCTCCCTGCGTGTGCCGGCGAACTCGATCAGCCGGCGCACCTCGCGGGCCGTGAGCGGCCGCGCTGCACCGCGCGGGAGGTCCCCGAGCTCGATGGGCCCCATGCGCACCCGCAGCAGCCTGACCACCGGGTGCTCGAGCTGGGCCATCGCCCGCCGGATCTGGCGCTTGCGCCCTTCCCTCAAGGTGAGCTCGAAGGTCGTGCGCTCGCGATCCGCGTCGAAGCGCCGCGGCCCGACCTTGCAGCGCGCCATGGGTCCATCCTCGAGGACGAGGCCCCCGGCCAGGCGCTCGGCCTCGGCGTTCCGCAGCCGGCCCCGCACGGTCACCCGGTAGACCTTCTCGCAACCCATCGAGGGGTGCAGCAGCGCCTGGGCGACGGCGCCGTCGTTCGTCAACAGCAGCAACCCCTCGGAGTCGACGTCGAGCCGCCCCACCGGAAACAGCCGCACGTCCCGCGCCCGTTCCGGCAGCAGCTCCAGCACCGTACGCCGCCCCATCTCCGCGGCATGGGGGTCGGAGGTGGTGGTGATCACGCCGCGGGGCTTGTGCAGGAGCCAGTAGCGGAGCGTCTCCCGGGCGAGGGGCTCGCCGTCGACGCGCACCTCGTCCGTCTCCGGGTCGGCGCGTTCTCCGAGGGTCGCCACGCGCCCGTTCACCGTCACACGCCCCGCGCGGATCCAGCTCTCGGCCTCCCGCCGCGACGCCAGCCCGGCCGCGGCCAGGAGCTTCTGGAGCCGCTCGGGCACGCTCAGTGGATCTCGTGGGGCTCCGGCGGGCGCTCGTCGGGGTCGCTCTCGGTCGCGATCTCGATCACGGCGGGCGCTCCGGCCGAGGCCTCCTCGGCATCCTCGCCCGGCGTCGCCTCCGCGGAGGCCTCGCTCGCGTCACCCTCGCCCTCCCTCGGCTCGTCGGCGGGCGGCAGCAGCTCCTCGATCTCGCGGAGCGTCGGCAGGTCGTCCAGGCTCTTCAGGCCGAAGACCTCGAGGAAGCGACGGGTGGTGCCGTAGACCATGGGGCGACCGGGCACCTCGCGGTGGCCGGCGATGCGGATCAGGTTGCGCTCCACCAGGCTGCGGATCACGGCACCCACGTCCACGCCCCGGATGTGCTCGATCTCGGCGCGGGTCACCGGCTGCTTGTAGGCCACCACCGAGAGCGTCTCGATCGCCGCGCGCGAGAGACGCAGGGCCCGCTCCTTGAGCAGGCCGCGGACGTAGGGAGCGAGGTCCGGGAGCGTCCGCAGCTGATAACCCCCCGCGACCTCCCAGATCTCGAAGCCGCGGCCGGACTCCTCGTACTCGGCGCTGAGCTCCTTCACCATCTCCTTGGCCTTGGCGGGAGTCAGGTGCGGCACCAGATCGGCGAGCCGCTTGGCCGAGATCGGCTCCTCCGCGGCGAGGATCAGGGCCTCCACGATCTGCTTGCGTCGTTCGCGATCCAACTCGACTCCCCCGCCCCGACCCCGGGGCTCCTCATGGACGAACCGGACGGGCTCGCGCCCGACCCGCTGCTCGGGCGACCTCCGTCGCCCGCCTCACATGATCTCTGCGATGCGCTCCCGCCAGTCCTGGCCGTCCTCGGGCCGGTGCCGTCGCAGCCGGATCGGACCCTCGGGCACGCCCTCCTCGTCGACGCCCTGGTAGGCGCGAAGGGCCATCAGCCGCATCAGCTCGAGGATCGCCAGGAAGGTCGTGACGAAGAGCGCTCGCGAGGGCTCTCGCGTCTGGTCGCCGAGCTCGAAGATCTGGTGGAACTCGAGCTGCTCCACGTCGTCGAGGCACTCCATCACGGCCATCATGCGCTCGTGGACGGTGACCGGCTCGCCCTCGACCTCGTGCACGCCGCGGACCCGCTTGGGCTTGCCGCGGATCACGCGCCGATAGGCCTCGAGCAGGTCGACCAGACCGACGGCCACCTCGCGCTCGCCCTCGGGCGTGGGCTCGATCTCGGTCGAGGCCGCGCGGAACACGTCGCGCCCCTCCCGGTGCCGCTCCCCGAGCTCCTCCGACGCCTCCTTGAAGCGCTGGTACTCGAGCAGCCGCTGCATCAGCTCCGCGCGCGGGTCGATCTCCTCCTCGTCACTCTCGGCCTCGATGGCGGGCAGCAGCAGCCGCGACTTGATCCAGCCGAGGGTCGCGGCCATCACCAGGTACTCGCCGGCCACGTCGAGATCGAGCTCCTGCATCAGCTCGAGAGTCTCGACGTACTGGGCCGCGATCTGGGCGATGGGGATGTCGGTGACATCCACCTCGTTGATGCGGATCAGGTGCAACAGCAGATCGAGCGGCCCCTCGAAGAGGGGCAGCTTCACGGCGACCGCCGCGGACGCGGACTCGACGCCGCCAGCAGCGCCTTGGGCGCCAGCTGCGGACTGGGAACTCTGCACTTCGGGCTCCACGGAGGACGGGGGATGATCGGGAGCCGGCGGAATCATAGCCGCTCCTTCGCGCGGCGCCGGGGCCGCGAGCGCCGGCCGACCTCGGCGGCCAGGGCCAGGGCCTCGTCGCGGTCGCGCACCGCGCGGTCCAGCACCGCGATGCGGATCTGCTCGAGCGCCCGGCCCACCGCCGGCCCGGAGAGCCCGGCCGCCACCAGGTCGCGCCCGGTCACGGGCAGCGTCACGCCGCGGTCCTCGCTGGCGAATCGCAGGATCTTGCGCCGGACGCCGGGGTCGGCCACCGCGGCCAGTGCGAGCAGGTCCTCCTCGCTGCAAGCGAGCAGCGTGGCGGCCACGGCCCCGCGGCCGCGCGCCCTTCCGAGCGAACGCAGCCAGCGGGACGCCTCTCGGGGGAAGCGGTGGATGCGTTCGGCGTCCTCGCCGCGCACGGCGAGGCGCGACAGGGCCCTCCTGCGAAGCCCGCTCTCGAGGGGCTGGAGCCAGACGCGCATCCCGGCCTGCCACGCCTCGGCCGTCTCGAAGGGGCCCGAGCCGGCGAGCTTGCCCAGCCGCCGGAGCCTGGGCGCCGCGACCGCGGGCAGCGTGAGACCGGGCTCGAGAGCCGCGAGTACGTGCCAGTCGGCCAGCAGCTGGATCGCCGCCACCGACTCGAGCCCGAGGGGCCGGTCGAGGAACACCCGCTCGATCTCCGCCCGGTAGCGCTCGGCCGAGACCGCCGCGAAGGCGCCGTCTCGCAGCGCGTCGCGCAGGGCCGCCCGGGAGCCGCGCACGAGATGGAAGCCGAGCCGCGGCGCCAGCCGCGCGGCGCGCAGCGCCCGGGTCGGATCGTCGTGGAAGCTGCGCTCGTGGAACACGCGGAGGCGCCGGGCCTCGAGATCTTCGCGGCCGCGGCCCGGATCGATGAGCGTCGGCCGATCGGCCCGCGCCGCCTCGGTGAGCGGCATGGCCAGGGCGTTCACGCTGAAGTCGCGGCGCTCGAGATCCTCGCGGAGCGAGCCCGGCTGCACCCGCGGCAGCGCGCCCGGCGAGGAGTAGGTCTCCGAGCGCAGCGTCGCGAGGTCGAGGGTCGCCTCCGCCGTCTCGATCTTGACCGTGCCGAAGCGTTGGTGGGCCACCACCCGCGCGCCCTTCGGCGCGGCGGCGCGGGCGAGCGAGATCGCGTCGCGCCCCTTCGCGGGCTCGACCACGAGGTCGAGGTCGCGCACGCCTCGCCCGAGCAGGAAGTCGCGCACGGGTCCGCCCACCGCGAGCACCCCGATGCCGCCGCTCTCGGCTTCGCCGAGCACGCGGTCGAGCAGCCCGTTCAGCGCGGGAGGGAGTCCGCGCCGCAGCCCGGCCGCGGTGGGCCGCTTCATCGCGTGCGCGGGCCCGGCGTGCGCCCATCGGGCCCACCGCCGCGCGGGTGGTGGGCGTCGACCAGCGAGCGGAGACGGGCGCGAGAGACGTGGGTGTAGATCTGGGTCGTCGCGAGGTCCGCGTGTCCGAGCATGCTCTGCACCGCTCGCAGGTCCGCGCCACCTTCGAGCAGGTCGGTCGCGAACGCGTGGCGCAGCACGTGGGGCGAGACGCGCTCTCTCGGGATCCCCGCACGCAGCGCGATCCCACGCAGGCGCGTGAAGAAGTTCTGCCGCGTCATGGCGCTCCCGCGTCGCGACAGGAACAGGGCCTCGCTCGAGCGACCGGGCTTCACCAGCAGCGGGCGACCGTGCTCGAGCCACTCGCTCGTCGCCTCGATGGCGGGCTCGCCCAGGGGCACGATCCGCTCCTTGCCGCCCTTCCCCCGCACCCGCACCACGCCGCGACGCCCGTCCAGGGCACCGATCGGCAGGCCCACCAGCTCGCTCACGCGGAGCCCGGCTCCGTAGAGCACCTCGAGCATCGCAACGTCGCGCAGCCCGAGCGGCCCCTCGTCCTCGGCGGCCGCGGCGAGCAAGGCCTCGGTCTCCTCGGCACGCAGCACCTTCGGCAGAGGCCGCCCGAGGCGTGGCGACGCCAGGGCCTCGGAGGGGTCGCGCGCGACCCGCCCCGTCGCCGTCAGATGGCGCGCGAAGCGCCGCACCGAGACCAGCATGCGCGCCCGAGAACGCGGCGCGAGCCCCTCCGCCTCGAGCCCCTGGGCGAAGCTCGAGAGCTCACCGGCGGTCAGGGCCTCGGGGCGCGTGCATCCCCGCTCCCGGCAGTGCCGCAGAAAGCGCGCGAGGTCGCGGCCGTAGGCGTCGAGGGTCCGCTGGGCGAGTCCCCGCTCCACGGCCGCGTGGGCCAGGAAGGCGTCGAGGGCTCGCTCCATCGGAGTCGGGCCGCTCATGGGGTCGGGAGACCCCTCACGTCTCGCCCCGCACCACGGCCTCGAGGCTCGACTGCAGCTCCGCGATGGCGTCCGGATCCGTGATGCGCTGCTGATCCGGGGCCTTCAGGTAGAAGGTGTCCGCGACCTGATCCAGCACCGTCGTCGCCTTCGAGATGAAGACCTCGTGCCCGAGCGTCGTGATCGCGTGGGTCAGGTCGTAGAGCAGGCCGATGCGGTCGTCCGCCGTGAGGTCGACCACGGTGTAGAAGTCCGACACGTCGTTGCGCACCGAGACGACAGGCGGCGTCGCGTGGGGCGGCCGCGACGCCCCGATCGGCCGCCGCCGCGTGGAGAGCAGCTCGGCGATCGGTACCTCCTCCTCGAGGGCCCGCGCGAGGTAGCCGTCGAGCTGCCGCCAGCGCTCCCGGCGCTCGGCCTCGCCGCCCGCCGGCGTGCTCACCCGGTACACCTCGAGCGCGAGGCCGGTGCGGGTCGTGTACACGTTGGAGCCCAGGATGTTGATGTCCGCGGCCATCAGGCAGCCGGCCACGCGGCAGTAGAGGCCGTGGACGTCCTTCGCGCACAGGATGAACTCGCTGAAGCCGCCGCGCATCTCGCGGACCGCGGTCGCGAACGCCTGCTGGTGACCGAGTGACAGCACCACCATCGCATGGCGCGCGATCTGCCGCGGCGTGTGCGAGACGAAGTAGCGGCGCGGCATCATGTCGAAGAAGGCGCCGATGCGCGGCGCGCCGATGCCGAGGGACTCGAGCTCCCGCCGGGCCTGCTGGCGGCGCGTCTCCACCCGGGCCTCGACCTGCTCGAGAGCGCGGCCCGGGTCGTCCCCGCCGGACTCGAGGAACTCCGCCGTGCGCTCGAAGAGCTCGCGGAGCAGGCCTGCGCGCCACTCCGAGTAGGCCTTCTCCGAGGAAGCCCGCATGTCGGCGTAGGTCGCCAGGTAGAGGTTGTGCAGGTTCTCCCGGTCGCGCACGACCCGGGCGAAGTCGACGATCACCTTCGGGTCCGAGAGGTCCCGGCGCTGGGACACGTGCGACATCAGCAGGTGGTGGCGCACCACGAAGATCACCCGCTCGATCCGCTCGGGCTCGAGACCGAGTCGCTCGAGCATCTGCTGGGCGATGTCCGCGCCCTTGCGCGAGTGCTCCCCGCCGAGCCCCTTGCCGATGTCGTGCAGCAGGCAGCCGAGATAGAGGGCCGGCAGGTCCTCCGCCTCGCGCACCAGGGCGGTGAGCTCGGGCAGCCGCTCGGCGTGCTTGCCGCGCCAGAGCCGCCGCAGCTCCTCGACCAGGAAGATCGAGTGCACGTCCACGGTATAGGTGTGGTAGATCACGTGCTGCCAGCGGCAGACGATGTGGTCCCACTCGGGCAGGTAGGCGCCGAGGAGGCCGACCTCGTTCATCGCCATCAGCGTGCGCATCACGCGCTTCTCGTTCGACAGGATGCGCAACAGCAGCGCGAACGCTTCCGGGTCCGCCCGGAAGCGCTCGTCGACGAGCGAGAGGCTCTCGCGAATGATGCGCCGGGCGGTCCGGGACAGCCCGACGTCGTGGTCCTGGGCCACCGCAAAGGCCACCAGCAGACGCACCGGGCGTTCGCGCAGGTGTGCCGCGTGGGGGATCTCCAGGTGGTCGCCCACGATCCGGAAGCCCTCCTCGGCCTGGAGCGGCGGGGTCGCCGCAACCGGAGGGCGCACCCGGGCCATGACCTGCTCCACCACGATGGCCGAGAAGGTCTGGATGCAGCGCGCGTGGCGGTAGTAGGCGCTCATGAAGGCCTCGACCGGGAGCTCGGTCTCGTCGCCCTCGGTGCCGTAGTCCATCTCGCCCGCCAACCGCTCCTGCAGCTCGAAGGAGAGCTGATCCGTCTTGCGCAGCTGCAGCAGGTGCAGCCCGTTTCGCACCCGCCAGAAGAAGTCGAGAGCCGCGTCGTAGTCGGCCGCCTCGGACTCCGAGAGCAGGCCGGCGTGCAGGAAGTCCCGCGGCCCCTGCACGGCCGGATCCATGGCCCGAGCCACCCACCAGGCGCTGTGGTAGTCGCGCAGGCCGCCGGGCGTCTCCTTGAGGTTCGGCTGGAGCAGGTACAGCGACGCGCCGTACTTCGCGTGGCGCTCCGCCATCCCTTGCCCCACCCGCGAGACGATCTCCTCGGGGTCGGCCACGAGACCCCGCACCATGGTGTTGAAGGCGTGGAACAGGGCCGCGTCGCCGCCGAGCAGGCGGGCCGCGAGGATGGTGGTGAAGGCGGAGAGATCGTCGAGGGCGAGCTCCCGGGTCTCCTCGATGGTCCGCACCGCACAGCCGACGTCGGCCCCCGCGTCCCACAGCGTGTACTGCAGTCGCTCGGCCAGGAACGCGGCGCCCTCGGCCCCCTCGGGCCCGTGGATGACGAGAACGTCGAGATCCGAGCCCACCGAGAGCTCCCGCCGCGCGTAGCCGCCCACGGCCAGCACCACGGCAGGCCCGGCCAGCCGCCCCTGCTCGGCGAAGAAGCGCGCCTCGGCGCGGGCGTAGAGCCGACGGATCAGGCGATCGATGCCGTCGGAGTGGGCCTCGTTGACGACGCGCCCGCTCCCGCTCGACCGGTGCAGCGCCGCGAGGTGACCGCGTAGCTCCTGCAGGTAGTTGCGCGCCGAGGCCGCCCGCGCGGCGTCGTCCCGGGCCTCGCCCGGCTCGTAGGGCGGCAGGAAGAGGTCGATGTCGGGGGCGGCCGCCATCACGAGTCCCTGGCCAGCTGCAGCGCGCGCTCGCTGCGATAGCGCGAGAGTCCGCGGGCGATGTGCTCGGCGAGCACGTTGCGGTAGAAGCGCGAGCCCAGCCGCCGGGCATCCGAGCGATTGGTCACGAAGCCGGTCTCGACCAGGATCGAGGGCATGCTGGACAGGAAGAGCACGTAGAAGGGCCCGCGCTTCACACCCAGGTCGCGGACCGAGCCATGGGAGGCCTTGACCCCCCGGATCAGCTCGGGATGAACGGCCCGCGCCAGGGCCTGGGAGTAGCTCCCGACCTCGCCGACCCGAAGGTCGGCCAGGGTGCGCTGCAGGTCGTCCAACGCCGAGGGCGCGATGCCGTTCTCCCGGGCCGCGACGCGCAGGGCGTGCCGCTCGTGGTTGGCGTCGAGGAAGTAGGTCTCGATGCCGTGCGCGCCCCGACGCCGGGCGGCGTTGGCGTGGATCGACACGAACACGTCGCCCTGGGCGCCCTCGGCCCGGGCCGTCCGCTCCTCGAGGGAGAGCGTCTCGTCGCCCGTTCGCGTGAGGAAGGTGTCGAAGCCCCGGGCGCGCAGGCGCTCGGCCAGGTCCTTCGCGACGACGAGGTTGACGTCCTTCTCCCGCAGGCCGTTCAGGCCGACGGCGCCGGGGTCCTTGCCGCCGTGGCCCGGATCGATCACGACCTTCTGCACCGGCCGCAGCTCGAGGGGCAGACGCCCCACCGACATGGAGGGAACGGGAACGCTGCGGCGGGGCGAGGGCTTGCGGCCGGGGGGAGAGACGGCCGGCGGCGGACGGCCGGCCTTCCCGTCCCGCGGCCCGTAGACGTCGAGGACGAGCCGGTGGGGGGCGCTCAGGAAGAAGAGCCGGTGGCGCGAGTAGCGCGACAGGTCCACCACCAGCCGGGTGGTCCGCGGCGTGTTCTGGCCGAGGCGCACCCCGTCCAGGAGCCCGTCGCGCACGCGGATCGGATCCACGCCGGCGCCCACCCAGATCCCGGGGAGATCGACGTAGAGACGCTCGCCGCGTCCGGCGGCCGGGTTCGCGGCGAGATGACGCAGGGCGCCGCGCGAGGCACGCGTCGTCTCGACGACGACCCGCGTGAAGGTCGGGTAGGACCAGGTCCGCACGTCCGAGACGTCGCCGAGCCCGGGCGGCCGCTTTGCGCCCATGGCGAGCGTCGCGAACGCGAGAAGCGCCGCGAGCGTCGCGATGCGCCGCGATCCGACCCGGGCGAGCGCGCGTCGGCTCACGAGGGGTCCTCCTCGCGAAGCGCGCGCTGCCAGCGCGACAGGAGCGCAAGCGCGTCCATCGGTGTCGTGCGATCGGGGTCGAGCTCGCGCAGCGCCTCCAGGACCAGACGACCGGCCCGCTCCTCCCGCGACTCCGGGGCCTGGACCGGTGCCGGCGCGAGCGCCGCGCCGCGCTGGAACAGCCCGAGCTGCGCGTCCTCGGCAGCGCCCGGCATGCGGTCCTCTTCCTCGAGCCCCTGCAGCACCTCGCGCGCCCGCGTGATCACGGCCGGCGGGAGCCCGGCGAGGCGCGCCACCTGGATGCCGTAGGACCGGTTCGCCGGCCCGCTCACCAGACGCCGCAGGAACACGACCTCGTCCTCCCACTCCCGCGCCTCGAAGTGTGCGTTGCGCACCCCGGGCCGCTCGCGGCAGAGGTCGGCCAGCTCGTGGTAGTGCGTGGCGAAGAGCGTCCGGGCGCCGAGCCCCGGCGTGTCGTGCAGGTACTCGACGACGGCCCACGCGATCGACAGCCCGTCGAAGGTGCTCGTGCCGCGCCCGATCTCGTCCAGGATCACCAGGCTCCGCGGAGAGGCCAGCCGCAGGATGTCGGCCGTCTCGCGCATCTCGACCATGAACGTGCTCTCGCCCCGGGCCAGCCGGTCGCTGGCGCCGACGCGCGTGAACACGCGATCCACCGCGCCGATGCGCGCCGCCTCGGCCGGCACGAAGCTCCCCATCTGGGCCAGCAGCACCAGCAGCGCCACCTGGCGCAGGTAGGTGCTCTTGCCCGACATGTTGGGCCCGGTGATCACGAGGATCCGGGTCGCGTCGGGGTCGAGGTCCGCGTCGTTGGGGACGAACGCGTCGCCTCCGCTGCGCCCGAGCATGCCCTCGACCACCGGATGCCGACCCCCGGTGATCGAGAGCGCGGTCGAGTCGTCGACCTCGGGCCGGACCCAGTCGTCGCGGCGGGCGACCTCGGCGAGCGACTGCAGGGCGTCGAGCTCGGAGACGCTCTCGGCGACGTCACGCAAGAGCGCCGCCTCGGCCAGCACCGCGTTGCGCACGTCCTCGAGGATCTCGCGCTCGAGAGCCGCGGCCCGGTCGTGCGCGCCGAGCACCTTCGATTCCATCTCGCGCAGCTCCGGCGTGGTGAAGCGCTCGGCGTTGGCGAGGGTCTGCTTGCGCTCGTAGTCGTCCGGGACGCGGGCGAGCTGCGCCTTGCTGACCTCGAGCGAGTAGCCGTGGACGGGGTGGAAGCGCACCTTGAGGCCCGGCACGCCGATCCGTTCCCGTTCGCGAACCTCGAGGCCCGCGATCCACTCCCGCCCCTTCGTCGCGCTCTCGCGCAGCACGTCGAGCTCGGGCCGGAAGCCGGGCCGCACGTAGCCCGTCTCGGACGCACCGCGGGAGCCGCGCGGCAGGGGCTTGGGATCATCGACGAGCGAATCCTCGAGGAGCCGCGTCGTCGCCTCGGGGACCGCGGGACGCGGCAGCGGCAGGGCCGGCGCAGCTTCGAGCGGAAGCTCGGCGGCGCCGCCCGGCTGCGCGCCCTCGTCGAGGAGCCGGGCCACTTCGGGCAGGGCCTCGAGGGAGCTGCGCAGCGCGGCCAGGTCCCGCGGCTCGGCCGTCGGGCGCGCGACCTTCGCCATGATGCGCTCGAGGTCGCGCACGGGAGCCAGCGCCTCGCGCAGGCGGCTGCGCAGCCGGTCGCGCTCGGCGAGGCTCGCGACGGCATCCTGGCGGGCGCCGATCGCGACGGGATCGAGCAACGGGTAGGCGAGCCAGCGCGAGAGCCGGCGCGCACCCAGCGGCGTCACGCACAGGTCGATCCGCTCGATCAGGGTGCCCTGGCGCGTGCGGTCCTCGCTGCTCTCGAACAGCTCGAGGTGCCGCCGCGTGGCGGCGTCGAGCACCATCGTGTCGCGCAGCCCATAGAGCTGCAGCCGCGGCGCCCGCGCCAGCGCGGCGGGCTGGCGTTCCTGCACGTAGCGCAGCACGCAAGCCGCGGCGCGCTGCTCGGGAGCGTTCGACCCGGGCTCGAAGCCGTGGGGAACGGGCGTCTCCGGGCCGTCCGGAAGAACGTCCGCGGAACCGGCCGTGAAGCCGTCCGTCTCGAAGGACTCGGCGGGGACCTCGGTACGCGCGACGCCCTCGAGCCGGCCGGCGAGCGCATGGCCGAGCTCGGCCTCGCCCCCGCGCACGCAGAGGAGCTCCCGCGGCGCGATGCGCTCGAGCTCGTCGAGCACCGCCGAAGGCAGGCCCAAAGGCCCCTCGAGCGCGCTGCGCGTGGCGCGGAAGCGGCCGGTCGAGGCGTCGAAGGCCGCGAGCCCGATGCCCTCGCTGGTGCGCGCCAGGGCCACCACCGCGACCTCCGCCGTCGACACCAGACCCTCGGGGTCGCCCACGAGCCCGGGCGTCACGACCTCCACCACTTCGCGCTTGACGAGACGCTTGCCGCCCACGCTGCGCGGATCCTCGACCTGCTCGCAGATGGCCACGCGCCGGCCCAGCTCCGTCAGCTTGCGCAGGTAGCCGTCGGCGCTGTGGACCGGGATGCCGCACATCGGGATGGCGTCGGGCTTGCCCTTGTCCCGGGTCGTCAGCGTGATGTCCAGGAGCGGCGCCGCCACCTCGGCGTCCTCGAGGAACAGCTCGTAGAAGTCGCCCATGCGATAGAAGACGAGGGCGTCCGGATGCTCGGCCTTGATCGCCAGGTACTGGCGCATCATCGGCGTATCCCGTGCCGAGCGGGTCATCCCGAGTCCCCCTTTTGCCGGCGCTGCGTTCGCTGCCGCTGCGCTTGCCGCCGCTGCGGATTCCGCGGATCCGGGGTCATCACGCCCGATCCACCCGGCCGACCAGCAGACCTCTCCGCTCCAGCGTATCGAGAAGCGCGGCAAACGCTTGTGACGACTCCGCGTGGTGGCCCTTGGCGAGCAGGACCCGGCCCAGGGTGGCGTGGGCGGCGAGGTGCTCGGGGTCCTGATCGAGCACCGCCCGCACCTCCGCCACGGCCTGCTCGCTCTCCCCCCGGGCCGAGAGGGCCTGTGCCAGGGCCAGCCGGGCGGCCGGATCCCGGGGCTCGCTCTCCATCAGCTTCCGCAGCAGGGCCTCGTAGTCGCGGCTCTTGCCGAGCGCCGCGTAGGTCGCCTCGAGGCGCGGGTAGACCCGGGCGGCGTAGGCCCGATCCAGCTCGGGGACCCGCTTCCAGGCCGCCAGGGCCTTCCGGGTGCGCCCGCGCTCGACCTCGAGCCCGCCGAGCGCATCCCACGCCGCGGCGAGCCGGGGATCCCGGCGCAGGGCCTTCTTGAGCGCCCGGCTGGCCTCGGGGGTGCGTCCCTCGGCCTGGGCGGCGGCGGCGCACTCGACCCACAGGCGAGCCTCTTCGCGGCGGCCGTCGCGGCCCTCGGCGCGGGCCAGCCGCCGGGTCATCTCCAGTGCCTTCGGGTAGTGGCGCACGTCCGCGTAGAGCCGCGCCAGCGCGCGCAGGGCCTGGGGCTCACGCGGGCGCCGGGCGATCACCTCTTCGTAGGCGGCGATCGCCCGCTGCAGGAAGCCGCCCTGCTGGAAATCGCCGGCGAGTCCGAGCAGCGCCTCCTCGCGGTGGGCCTCCGAGACGTCCTTGCGCAGCATCAGGTTCTGGTGGACGCGGATGGCCCGCCCCGTCTCGCCGCGCCGCCGGAACAGCCGCGCGAGGGCGAGATATACGTCGGGCTGGGTGGAGTCGCGCTGGACCGCGGCCGAGAGCAGCTCCTCCGCGCCGTCGAGATCGCCCTCCAGCACGCGCCAGAGGGCCTCGCGGACGGCGGCGTCCACGTCTCGCGGCGCGCGTGCTCCCGGGCGGTGCGCGCGTCGCCAGCCGAACAGGGTCAGACGCTCCCGTCGCCGCCCGGCCCCGGCTCGGCCGCGAGCGGCAGGTTGCGGAGCTGGTGGACCTCCGACTCGAGCTTGTTGGCCGCCTTCCGGTAGCGCCGCGCCGTCAGGTTCGAACGGGTGACCCGCAGCAGGAGCAGCAGCGAGGCGCCGAGCGCCCCGGCCAGGAAGGCCACGACGACGACCACCCACACGGCGATCGGCGGCGTCTGCCAGACCAACAGGTGCACGACCATCGGGTCGAGGTTGCGATCACGAAATTCGATCGCTGCCCACACGGCCGCGAGGAACACGGCGAGGGCCAGCAGCCGCTTCAGCATCTTCATCGGGTGCGGTGTCGCCTCAGCTCTCGTCGCCGGAGTCGCCGGCGCCCTCGGCACCCGGCTTCACACCGTCGACCTTCTCCTTCAGCTCCTTGCCGACCTTGAAGAAGGGCGTGCGCTTGGCGGGGATGTGGACCTCTTCGCCGGTCTTGGGATTCCGGCCCTCGCGAGCCTCCCGGATCTTGACCTGGAAGCTCCCGAAGCCGCGGATCTCGATCCGCTGACCGTGCTTCAAGGCCTCGGTCATGGAGTCGAAGATCGTGTTGACCACGATCTCCGTGTCCTTCTTCGAGATGTGCGGTGTGCGCTCCGCCACCAGCTCGATCAGCCCGCTCTTCGTCATCGTTCCCCCCCGCAGATCCGCGGGGAGTGCGCCCCTTCGGGCGCCTCCCCGCGTCCCAGCGCCGGCCGGTCGCCGAAGCCCCGGCTACTCCTCTGCCTTCTCGGCGAGCTTCTCCTTGAGCAGGTCGCCGAAGGTCGTGGTCTGGGTCGCCGACTGCTGCGTCGCGAGCTTCTTCAGCGCCTCGCGCTGCTCGCGGTCCGCAACGGCCTTGATCGAGAGCGAGATCTTCTGATCGACCGGGTCGACCTTCGTGATGATGGCCGTGACCGTCTGGCCGGCGCTCACCACGTCCGAGGGGCGCTCCACGCGCTCCTCGGAGAGCTCGGAGCTGTAGATCAGCCCCTCGATCCCCTCTTCCAGCTTCACGAAGGCACCGAAGTCGGTGACGTTGGTGATGTCGCCACTGATCTCCGAACCCAGCGGGTACTTCTTCTGGATGTCGTCCCAGGGGTTCGCCTCGAGCTGCTTGATGCCGAGCGAGAACTTCTCGTTCTCCCGGTCGATCTTCAGCACGACGGCGTTGACGACGTCGCCCTTCTCGAACTTCTCGCTCGGGTGCTTGATCTGCTCCGTCCACGAGATGTCCGAGACGTGCACCAGGCCGTCGATGCCCTCGTCGAGACCGACGAACACGCCGAAGTTGGTGATGTTGCGGATCTCGCCGCTGACGTGCGTGCCGACCGGGTACTTCTCCTCGATCAGCGCCCACGGGTTGGGCTCGATCTGCTTCATGCCGAGCGAGATCTTGCGGTTGTGCTCGTCCACGTCGAGGACGACGGACTCCACCTCGTCGCCGAGGTTCACCACCTTGGACGGGTGCTTCACGCGCTTGGTCCAGCTCATCTCGGAGACGTGGACCAGGCCCTCGATGCCCGGCTCGAGCTCGATGAAGGCGCCGTAGTCGGTGAGCGACACGACCTTGCCCTTCAGCCGCACGCCGATCGGGTAGCGCATGGCGGCGTCCACCCACGGATCCGGCTGGATCTGCTTGAGACCGAGGGAGACGCGCTCGGAGTCCGAATCGAACTTGAGCACCTTCACCTTGATCTCGTCGCCGACCCGGAAGAGCTCGCTCGGGTGGTTCACCCGGCCCCACGACATGTCGGTGACGTGGAGCAGGCCGTCGATGCCGCCGAGATCGATGAACGCACCGTAGTCGGTGATGTTCTTGATCACGCCGTCGACGATCTGACCCTCCTCGAGGGTCTGGAGCGTCGTGGCCCGCATCTTCTCGCGCTCCTTCTCGAGGAGCGCACGGCGCGAGAGCACGATGTTCCCGCGTCGCTTGTTGAACTTGATGATCTTGAAGTCCATCCGCTCGCCGAGCATCGCGTCGAGATTGCGCACGGGGCGCAGATCCACCTGCGAGCCGGGGAGGAAGGCCTTCACGCCGATGTCGACGGAGAGGCCGCCCTTCACGCGGGACAGGATCCGGCCCTCGACGGCCCGGTCGGCCTCGTAGGCCTCGCTGATCTCGTCCCAGACCTTGAGACGGTCCGCCTTCTCCTTGGACAGGACGATGCGGCCGTCGGCGTCTTCGGCTTCCTCGATGAGGACGTCGACCTCGTCTCCGACCTTGACGAGGACGTTGCCGGCCTCGTCCATGAACTCCCACGTGTCGACCAGGCCCTCGGACTTGAAGCCGATGTCCACCTGCACGTGGTCGTCGTCGACGGTCAGGACGCGGCCCTTCACGACCTCGCCCTCCGTCATCTTCGCAACGCTCTGCTCGAAGAGCTCGGCGAAACTGGTTGCTTGCTCACTCATGAAATTGAAATCACTCCTGGGTGGCCGCGCTCGTGGGCGCAGCCTGGATTTCCGGGTTTGCGCCCCCGGATCGGGCGTCTTCGTCCGCGGTGCGCGAGAGCGTGTCTCGTGCTTCCGCGAGGAATCGGAGCAGACCTTCGGCGTCGCCGGCCTCGACCAGGCGCGCGAGCTCGGAGAGCCTTCGGGCGGTGGCCTCGAGGGGCCCGGCGAGGGCCTTCTTGTTCTGCAACAGGATGTCGGCCCAGAGCTCGGGCTCGCTGCGCGCGATGCGCGTGAAGTCGCGGAAGCCGCCGCCGCGAACCTCCTCGGCGCTCCGCGGTGCCTCGCCATGGGCGCGCGCGAAGGCGAAGGCGGCGGCATGGGGGACGTGACTCACCCAGGCCACCTCGACGTCGTGCACCTGGGGATCGCGCACGACCACGCGGGCGCCGAGCGCCTGCCAGAAGGCGGCGACGCGGCGGGCCGGCTCCTCGGGATGGCCGGAGAGGGGCGTCACCACGCAGGGCGCGCCCTCGAGCAGGTCGGCGCGCGCGTGCTCGAGGCCGCTCTGGTGGCTCCCCGCCATCGGGTGCGAGCCCACGTAGTGGACGCCCTCGGGAATCCGCGCGGGAAGCGCGTCCGCGAGCGGCCCCTTCACGCTGCCGACGTCGGTGACGATCGCGCCCGCCGCGAGCCCGGCGGCCGCCTGGGTCAGGGTCGCCTCCATCACGGCGACCGGCGTCGCCAGGATCACGAGATCGGCGCCGGCCGTGGCTTCCGCCGGATCGGCGAACGCCTCGTCCACGGCCCCGCAGGCCAACGCGCGCTCGCGGGTCTCGGAGCGTCGTGCGCTTCCCGCCACCGATCGGGCGACCCCGCGCTCCCGGACCGCCAGGGCCACCGAGCCGCCCAGCAGGCCGAGCCCGAGGATCGCGACACGCTCGAATCCCCCGCTCAAAGCGGCGCGCCTCCCTCGCGGCTCGAGGCGCCGGCCGCGCGCGGGAAGGAGCCCAGGATGCGGTTCGAGTTGGCTCGGCCCGAGGCCTCGTCGTAGGCGGCCTGCACCGCCGCCTCGCTGCGATGGCCCTCGATCTCGAGGAAGAAGACGTACTCCCAGGGCCGGCCCTTGAGGGGGCGGGCCTGGATGCTGGTGAGGTTCACGCCGTGCTTGGCGAAGGGCTCGAGGAGCCCGTAGAGCGCGCCCGACTGGCCCTTGCGCACGGTGAAGGCCACGACGGTCAGATCGTTGCCGCTGGCGGCCGGGGCCTCGCCGCCCACGACCACGAAGCGCGTGGTGTTGTCGCGGCGGTCCTCGATCGAGCGCGCGAGGAGCGTGAGGCCCGCCAGCTCGCCCACCAGGCTTCCGCCGACCGCCGCCACGCCGGGCTGCTCCTGCGCCATGCTCGCGGCCGCCGCCGTGCTCGAGACCTCGACGCGTTCCACGCCGGGGAGGTTGCGGTCGAGCCAGTTGCGCGACTGGGCCAGGGGCTGCGGATGCGACGCCACCCGCTGCACGCGCGACAGGTCCCCGTCCGCGCTGAAGAGGTGGAGCGAGATGCGCAGCAACGCCTCGCCGCACAGCTCGAGCTCGCAGTCGAGCAGCGCATCGAGCGCCTGGGTCACCACGCCCTCGGTCGTGTTCTCGACGGGCACGATGCCGTGATCGGCCTCGCCGCGCTCCACCGCCGAGAGGACCTCGGGGATGGTTCCGACCGGAACGAAGTCGGCCTGGGTGCCGAACGTCTCGTGGCCGGCAAGATGGGAGAAGGTGCCGGGCGGGCCCAGGTAGGCGATGCGCAGCCGCGTCTCGAGGGAGCGCGTGCCCGAGATGATCTCGCGGAACACCGGCGCGATCGCACCGTTGGGGAACGGGCCGGGATTCTCCGCCGCGAGCGCCGCCACGAGATCGCGCTCCCGAGCCGCGCGGTAGACGCTGGTCGCGGCGCGCTGCTTCAGCTCGCCGACCTCCTGGACCAGGCGGGCCCGACGGTTGAGCTCGTCCAGGATGCGGCGATCCACTGCGTCGATCTCACAGCGCAGCGCCTCGAGACCCGCCTCGGCGTCGGGAGTCGGGGGCGTCTTGCTCTTGGATCGAGGCTCGTTCATCGGATCGGTGTGGATTCCTGGATGGCTCGGCACGCCAAGGCGACCGCACTGGGCCGGCGGGTCGACCGCGCTTTCGATCGCGCGTTGGATCGCTGGCTTTGTCGCTCGAGCGTCCCGACGAATCGGCGGCGGCCCGGGCGATGCGTGTTCGGCCCCTCGGCCCGTGGGTTTCGGTTGATGGTTCGGAGGATCGGCGCGACTTCTGCAACGCTGCGGTGACGCCGAGACCGGCGCGGTGCCACAGCGGCGCGTTCGGTCCGAGAGAACCCAGTCGCGCTAACCCCTCGAAATTGCAGGGGCAACATATCGGAGCGCGAACGGGTGGTCAAACCCGTTCTGGCGGAAAGCCCCACTCTTCCGCGGGGTTACCGCAGCCGACGCTCAATCGGGTGGATCCTCGCCACCCGCGGGGCCTGGAGGCGATCGGACGACTCCTGAGGGCCGTTCTGCTGCCGCCAGATCCACCCACCGGGCTTCAAGCGACCCCTCCGAACGGACGATGAAGGCCCCGCAGAGTGCCGTCCATGAGTGCCGCCACCCCCGTCAAGAAGCCCCCCCTCCACAGCGTCGCCACGCGCGTGATCCTGGTGGTGTTCCTGGCGACCTTCCTGACGGCTGCGGTGGTGAGCGGACTGGCCGTCGAGTCGACCTACGGCTTCCTGCGCAGCGAGCTCGACCAGCGGCTCCCGGACGAGGCCCACGCCGTCGCCGCCCGCGTGCTGGAAGTGAAGCAGGCCCTGGCCGCCCAGACGGAACGGCTGGTGGCCGAGCTCCCCGCCACGGCGACCCCCGCCGACCTGGCCGGTGCCGTCCGCGAGACCCTCGGAGGCCCCGCCCCGCTGGCGGGCCTGGCGCTCCTCGACGGAGCGGCGCCGCGGGCGCGCAGCGGCTCCCCGGCGCTCCTCGACGCCGTCCTCGCACTCGGCGATCCCGCACAAGGCCTCGTGCTGGCGCAGCACGCGGACGGCAACCCCCTCCTGGCCTGGCGCAGCGACGACCTGCTCGCCGTGCTCTCGCCCGACGCGTACGACACCGCGTGTGAGATCGCCGGCCTGCGCGACGCGCGCACCCTGGTGGTCGAAGCGGGAGGCCGGGTGGTGCTCGGCCCCGGCGCCGGGTCCTCGCGCGACCGCATCGTCCTCGCCAAGGGCGGCAGTGCCAAGGCCGCCGTCTATCCCGACGAGGCCAGCCAGTTCGTCGTCGCCGCCGCCGCCCCCCTCGGCGAATCCGGGCGCTTCGTGCTCGTGGAGCAGCCCTTCCACGTGGCCTTCGCGCCGGTCTTCGCGGTGCTGACCCGGGTGTTCCTGGCCGACCTCGCCATCGTCATGCTCTTCACGCTGCTCTCCTACCGCCTGACCTCCGCCATCGTGCGCCCGATCGAGGCGCTCTCCGAGGGCGCGCGTCGGATCTCGGGAGGCGAGCTCGGCGTCGAGGTTCCGGAGCCGCCCGGCAGCGACGAGATCGCGCTCCTGACCCGCACCTTCAACGACATGACCCGTGAGCTGCGGGCCCAACGCACGGAGATCCACGCGGGCGCCGAGGCCCTGCGCGAGCGCAACGCCGAGCTCCAGCGGGTCAACGAGGTGCTCGAGCAGCTCTCGATCACGGACGGCCTCACCAAGCTCCACAACCACCGCTACTTCCAGGACTTCCTCACCCGCGAGCTCAAGCGCGTGAGCCGCGCCGGGAGCCCCTTGTCGATGCTCCTGATCGACATCGACGACTTCAAGCGCCTGAACGACCGGCTCGGCCATGCGGCCGGCGACAACCTGCTGACCGGCCTGGCCCGCATCCTGAACGACACGACCCGCGCCACGGACCTGGTGGCCCGCTACGGCGGCGAGGAGTTCGTGGTGCTGGCGCCGAACACGACCCTCGACGGGGCGACGCTGATCGCCGAGAAGATCCGCACGGGCGTCGCCGAGTCGTCCTTCATCCTCGACGACTCCATGCAGCTCACGAAGATGACGGTCTCGATCGGCGTGGCGCTCTACCGCGGCAACCGCAAGACCTTCTTCCGCGCGGCCGACGAGGCCCTCTACCGCGCCAAGGCCGAGGGCAAGAACTGCGTGGTCAGCGAGCCGCCCGAGGGGACGCCCGAGCTGGACGATTCCGGCGCCCACGCTTGAGCCCGACTTGAGCCCGATGGCGCCCCGTGCGAGTCTCGCGGGCCGTGACGCGGGTGCTGGGACTGACGGGTGGGATCGGAACGGGCAAGAGCACGGTCGCCCGGATGTTCGCGGAGCTCGGGGCCGTCGTGCTCGACGCCGACGCCATCGTGCACGAGCTGCAGGCGCCGGGACAGCCCATGCTCGACGCCATCGCCGAGGCGTTCGGCCCGGAGCTGATCGACGCGGACGGCGCGCTCGACCGCGAGGCGCTCGGCGAGCGCGTGTTCTCCGACGAAGATGCCCGCAAGCGGCTGAACGCGATCGTCCACCCGGCCGTCGGAGCCGAGATGGCCCGCCGGCTGGCCGCCGCCCGGGAGGCCGGCGTCCCGCTCGTGCTCCTCGACATCCCGCTGCTGCTCGAGACCCGATCGAAGGGCGGCAGCGGGGCGATGGTGGAGGCCGTGATCGTGGTCTACGCGCCGCCCGAGGCCCAGATCGAGCGCCAGCGGATCCGCGACGGGCGCGATCGCGAGGCCGCCCTCGAGCGCATGCGCGCCCAGCTCCCGATCGACGAGAAGCGCGAGATGGCCGACCACGTGATCGACAACTCGGGATCTCTCGAGGAGACCGAGGCCCAGGTCCGGGCGGTCTTCGCGGAGCTCTCCGGCGCAGCAGGCTGAGCGTCTAGCGCAGGACGTCCTTCATCTCGGCGACGAAGCGCGCCACGTCGTCCACGATCGCCGCCCGATCCGGAGCCGCCTCGATGCGGTCGACGATGGCGCTCCCGACCACCACGCCGTCGGCGTAGCTCCCCACCTGTCGCGCCTGCTCGGGGGTGGAGATGCCGAAGCCCACGCAGACGGGCACCTTCGCGTCGGCGCGGATCCGGCGCACCGACTCCTCGAGGCCCGCGGCGAGCTCGGCGCGGGCGCTCGTTACGCCGGTGAGCGAGACGTAGTAGAGGAAGCCGCGGGTCTGCTCGCAGAGCTGGGCCATGCGCTCGGGAGTGGTCGTCGGCGCGGCGAGCAGGATGCCGTCGACGCCGTGCTCCTCGAGGGCCGAGTAGAGGGCGTGGCCTTCCTCGGGCGGGAGATCCGGGACGATCACGCCATCGACGCCCACCTCGGCCGCCGCGCGAGCGAAGCCCTGCTCGCCCATGGCGAGGTACGGATTCGCGTAGCCCATCAGCACCAGCGCCGCGTCGGTCTCGTCGCGCAGCCGGCGCACGCTCTCGAGCACCCGCCGGAGGCTCACGCCGCCCGCCAGGGCGCGCTCGCTCGCGCGCTGGATCGTCGGCCCGTCGGCCGTCGGGTCGGAGAAGGGGACGCCGATCTCGATGATGTCCGCGCCGGCGCGGTCCATCGCCAGCACCAGCGCCTCGGTGGTCTCGAGGTCGGGGTCGCCCGCCGTCACGAAGGGCACGAAGGCCCGCTCCCCGGCCGCGCGCAGCCGGTCGAACGCGTCCCCGATGCGTCCCATCAGTGACCGGCGCTCCCCTTGCCCGCGAGCAGCTCGCGTACCTGGGGAGCGTCCTTGTCCCCTCTCCCGGAGAGGTTCATCACGATGATCGCGTCCTTCGAGAGGGTCGGCGCGAGGCGACGGACCTCGGCCACCGCGTGGGCCGTCTCGAGGGCGGGCACGATGCCCTCGGTGCGGGAGAGGTACTGGAACGAGTCGAGGGCCTCGGCGTCGGTGGCCGAGACGTAGCGCGCCCGGCCGATGTCGCGCAGGTACGCGTGCTCCGGACCCACGCCGGGGTAGTCGAGGCCGGCCGAGACACTGTGCGCCGGCAGGATCTGACCGTCGTCGTCCGAGAGGACGATGGTGCGCTGCCCGTGCAGGATCCCCTTCACGCCGCTCCCGAGCGTCGCCCCGTGGCGCGGCGTGTTGAGCCCCTCGCCGGCCGGCTCGACGCCCACCATCTCGACGCCCTCGTCGTCGCAGAAGGGATGGAAGAGGCCCATTGCGTTGGAGCCGCCGCCCACGCACGCGACCAGCACGTCGGGGAGGCGCCCCTCGGCGGCCAGGATCTGCTCACGCGCCTCGAGGCCGATCACGCGCTGGAAGTCGCGAACCAGGGTCGGGTACGGGTGCGGCCCCATCACGCTGCCGATGCAGTAGTAGGTGGAGTTCACGTTCGTGACCCAGTCGCGCATCGCCTCGTTGATGGCGTCCTTCAGGGTGCGCGAGCCGCAGGTCACCGGATGCACGGTGGCCCCCAGGAGCTCCATCTTGAAGACGTTGAGCGCCTGGCGCTGAACGTCCTCCTCGCCCATGAACACCTCGCACTCGAGGCCCAGGAGCGCGCAGGCCGTGGCCGTGGCGACGCCGTGCTGGCCGGCGCCCGTCTCGGCGATGACCCGGGGCTTGCCCATGTGGCGCGCCAGCAGCGCCTGACCCAGCACGTTGTTGATCTTGTGCGCGCCGGTGTGGACCAGGTCCTCGCGCTTGAGATAGACCTTCGCTCCGCCGAGGTCGCGCGTCGTGCGCTCGGCGAAGTAGAGGGGCGAGGGCCGCCCGGCGTAGTTGCGCAGCAGGTGGTCCAGCTCGTCGCGGAACGCCTGGCTCCCGGTGATGCGCGGGACCGCCTCCTCGAGCTCGTCGAGGGCCGCGACCAGGGTCTCGGGCACGTAGCGCCCGCCGTACTCTCCGAACGTGCCGCGAACGGCGCCGGTGCTCACGCCCCGCCGCCTTCCGCGGCCCGCACCGCCTTCACGAACGCCGCCATCTTCGCCGGATCCTTTCGGTGATCGGACCCCTCGACACCCGTCGCCACGTCGACGCCCCAGGGTGGGAGGTCTCCCAGCCCGTCCAGGGCCTCCCCGACATTATCCGGATTCAGCCCGCCGGCCAGGATCACGTCCCAGCCCTCGGCGATCAGCTCGGCAGCCTCGCTCCAGTTCCAGGCCGCGCCCTGCCCGCCTCCGTGGGTCGGGTTGTCGAGCAGCAGCAGGGCGCCCGGGTACTTCTCCATCGCCTCGCGGTCCGCGCCCCGCAGCGCCTTGATCACGGGGTAGTCCACCAGCTCGACGTCCTCCTCCGACTCGCTGCCGTGGAACTGGATGCGCTCGAGATCGATGCGCCGGGTCACGCGCTCGATCTCGTGCCACGGGGCGTCCTGGAAGACCGCCACCCGCTCGACCTCGGTGTCGGCCAGCCGCTCCGCGATCTCCTCGGCCACGGCCAGGCTGAGGCAGCGCGGCGAGGAGGGCACGAAGTTCAGGCCCACCAGGTCGGCGCCGGCATCGGCTGCTGCCGCCGCGGCATCGGCCGACAGGACGCCACAGACCTTGATCCGAACGCTCACCTTGGACCCCTCTACCGATCTCGGGCTACGGCGATGCGGCGGCCCGATCGTTGGGCCGCGGCTCCCGGAGCGTGCGAAGCGCGAGCTCCACGTCGGGCTCCCGCATCAGCGATTCTCCCACGAGAAAGGCCGAAGCGCCCGCCGCGGTCAGACGCTCCACGTGCTCGGGCTCGAAGATACCGCTCTCGGAGACGAGCACGGCACCCTCGGGCGAGAGGGGCGCCAGTCGCTCGGTCGTGGCGAGGTCGGTGGTGAACTGGCGGAGATCCCGGTTGTTGATCCCGACGAGGTCGGCACCCAGGGCGCGAGCCCGCTCCATCTCGGCCTCGTCGTGGACCTCCACGAGGACGTCGAGCCCGAGATCGCGCGCGTGCTCGTACAGCGAGGAGAGCAGCTCCCCCGACAGGGCGGAGACGATCAGCAGCGCCGCATCGGCGCCGGCCGCCCGGGCCTCGTCCAGCTGGTAGGGATCCACCACGAAGTCCTTGCGCAGCAGCGGGAGCGGCGTCGCCTCGCGGATCGCCGGCAGGAAGTCGAGATGCCCGCCGAAGTAGAACTCGTCGGTCAGCACCGAGAGCGCGGCCGCCCCGCCCCGCGTGTAGGCCCGCGCGATCTCGATCGGGTCGAAGTCGGCGCGGATCAGCCCCTTGCTGGGAGAGCGCCGCTTCACCTCGGCGATCACGCGGGGAGCGGTGCCCGCCACGAGCGCGGCCCGGAAGCCGCGCGGCGGCGGGGCCGCTTCGGCGCGGGCCCGGACCGACTCGGGCGATCGCTCGCGCCGTGCCGCGGCCACCTCGTCGCGCTTCCGCGAGAGGATCTCGTCGAGGATCGTCACGACGCCGCCGCCGTCGTCGCTCGGGCCAGCGCCTCGAGACGGTCAGCCGCCGCGCCCGACTGAAGGCTCTCCCGCGCGCGGGCGACGCCGCTCGCGAGATCGGGCGCCGCGCCGGCCGCAACCAGTGCGGCCCCGGCATTGGCGAGGACGATGTCCGTTCGCGGCCCGGTCTCGCCGGACAGGATGGCGCGGGCGATCGCGGCGTTCTCGGCGGGGTCTCCCCCCGCGAGCGCCTCGGCGGGGCATCGTTCGAGCGCGAGGTCCTCGGGCCGGATCTCGAAGCGGCGCACGGCGCCGTCCTCGAGGAGGGCCGCCTGGGTGGTCGTCGTGAGGGTCACCTCGTCGAGCCCGTCGTCTCCGTGGACGACCAGCGCGCGCTCGCTCCCGAGCTCCGCCAGCACCTCCGCCATGGGCTGCACGAGATCCGCCGAGAACACGCCGATCAGCTGCCGGCGCGCTCCGACGGGATTCAGCAGGGGACCCATGCAGTTCATCACCGTCCGGAAGCCGAGCTCCGAGCGCACCGGCGCCACGTGCCGGAAGGCCGGGTGCGCGACCCGGGCGAAGAAGAACGCGATGCCCTCCTGCGCGAGGATCGCGGCCGACTGCGCCACGGGGATCTCCACCTGCACGCCGAGCTCCTCGAGCACGTCGGCGCTCCCCGAGCGGCTGCTCGCCGCGCGATTGCCGTGCTTGGCCACGGGCACCCCGGCGCCCGACACCACCAGCGCCGCCAGAGTCGAGATGTTGAAGGTGCCCGAGGCGTCGCCCCCGGTCCCGCACGTGTCCACGGTGCCCGGATCCGGCAGCGGCGCCGTCTCGGCATGGCGGCGCAGGGCGCGCGCGATGGCCGCCATCTCCGAGACGCTCTCGCCCTTGGTGCGCAGGGCGACCAGGAGTGCCGCGATCCCGACGGGCGAGGCCTTGCCGGCCATGATCTCGTCGAACGCCGACTCGCAGAGCGACGCCTCGACCTCGCCTCCGGAGACCGCGATGCGCGTGGCTTCGGCGAGGCTCATGCCGCGGCCCGGGTGCAGCGCGAGAGGAAGTTCGCGAGCAGCGACTTCCCCTCTCCCGTGAGGATCGACTCGGGATGGAACTGGACGCCTTCGATGGGGTGCTCACGATGGCGAACACCCATGATCTCGCCGTCGTCGGTCCGCGCGGTCACCTCGAGGACGTCGGGACAGCTCGACGGCTCGATCACCAGGCTGTGATAGCGGGTGGCCTCCATGGGATCCGGAAGGCCCGCGAAGACCCCGCCGCCCTGGTGGTGGATGGCCGAGGTCTTGCCGTGCATGATCGAGCGCGCGCGCACGATGCGCCCCCCGTACAGGTGCCCGATGGCCTGGTGCCCGAGGCAGACGCCGAGCACCGGCGTGCCCCGCTCCCCGAAGGCACCGACCGCCTCCACCGAGAGGCCGGCGTGCTCGGGTCGACCGGGCCCGGGCGAGACCACCACGCCGTCCGGCCTTCGCGAGAGCAGGTCGGCCAGCGGTACCACGTCGTTGCGCACCACGTCGACGTCCGCGCCGAGCTCACCGAGATACTGGACGAGGTTGTATGTGAACGAGTCGTAGTTGTCGATCATCAGCACGCGCGGAGCGGTCATCTCAGTCCACTCCCTCGCGCGCCCGGTCGATGGCCTCGATCAGTGCGCCCGCCTTGTTTCCGCACTCCTTGTGCTCGAGCTCGGGGATCGAGTCGGCCACGATCCCCGCGCCGGCCTGGAGCACGACGCGATCCGCCTTTGCGAGCATGGTCCGGATCGTGATGGCGAAGTCCATGTTGCCGGAATAGTCGACGTAGCCCACGCAGCCGCCGAAGAAGCCTCGCCGCACCGTCTCGAGCTCGTCGATGATCTCCATCGCCCGCACCTTGGGAGCACCCGAGAGCGTCCCGGCCGGGAAGCAGGCCCGCAGCAGGTCGAGCCAGTCGCGGCCCTCGACGAGGCGCCCCTGGACGTTGGAGACGATGTGCATGACGTGGGAGTAGCGCTCGATGAGCGCGTAGTCCGTGACCTCCACACTTCCGATCCGGGCCACCCGGCCCACGTCGTTGCGGCCCAGGTCGACCAGCATGACGTGCTCGGCGCGCTCCTTGGGATCGGCCAGGAGCTCGCGCTCCATGAAGAGGTCGTCCTCGGGGTCGCGCCCGCGCCGCCGCGTGCCTGCAATGGGCCGCAGATCGATCTGCCCGTCCTCGAGGCGCACGAGGATCTCCGGCGAGGAGCCGATCAGCACCGGCCCCTCCATGCGCATGAAGAAGAGATAGGGGCTCGGATTCACGTGGCGCAGGTGGCGGTAGAGCAGGAAGGGCTCGACCTGGAGCGGCACCTCGTAGCGCTGGGACAGCACCACCTGGAAGATGTCGCCGGCCTCGACGTACTCGATCGCCTTCTTCACGGCGCCTAGGTAGTCGTCCTTCTCCATGCTGCGCCGCACGTCCATGGGCGCGCGGACGCTCGGGCGCCGGGGCTCGGCGGGCAGCGGTGCCCGCAGCCGGTCCACCACGGCATCGAGCGCCAGGATCGCCTCGGCGTAGCGCTCGGCCGGGTCGTCGTCCGGGCCGACCTCGGCGTGCACGATGATCTGGGCGGTGTGCCGGATGTTGTCGTAGACCACGACGGTCTCCGGAAACACGAACCAGAGGTCGGGCAGGCCGAGCTCGTCGGGATTTTCGTCGGGCACGTCCTCGACGAAGCGCACCCAGTCCCAGCCCACCATGCCGACGGCCCCGCCGGTGAAGCGAGGCAGGCCCGGCAGCGTCGCCGCGTCGTAGCCCGCCATGTGCTGGCGCAGCAGGTCCAGGGGGTCGCCGGGAGCCTCGAGGGTCTCGGTCTCCCCGTTGCGCGTCCACTCGACCCGCGAGCCGTGGGCGCGGAAGATCGCCCGCGCCCCGGAGCCGATGAAGCTGTAGCGGGCCCACTTCTCGCCGCCTTCCACGGACTCGAAGAGGAAGGCCGTCCGCTCGTCGTCCATGCGGCGAAAGAGCGAGAGCGGGGTGTCGAGATCCGCGAGGATCTCGCGGACCACCGGGATCCAGTTCGATCCGGCGGAGAGCTTGACGAACTCTTCGGCTGAGGGACGCAGCACGGTGCGGGTCCATCCCCTGGAATCCATGCCCCGGAAGGCAGGAGGCGCGAGTGGCGGGAGGCGAAGCCGGGGCCGCCCGGAACGCCGGCGAGCCGGCCCCGAGGCGAAAAACCCTTCAGGCTTCGCGTGTTATCAAAGGGTACCTGCCCCCGCAAGGCAAGCACGCGAAGCCGGAGGGCGCGGATCCCGGATGGCCGGGGCTTCCTCCGCCCTAGTCGAAGAGGTTGTCGGCGCGGCGGGTGCGGCGCTGCTCGCCCACGAAGGGCCGGACCGTGTCCTTGGAGAGACCGAAGAAGCGGTATTGGAAGGTGGGAGTCAGGCCCCGCGCCCGGTTGTCGGAGACGGCAACGCCCAGCGCCCAACAGTAGCAGCGCGAGAGGTACTCGACGCCGATCTGGTTGGCGATCACCAGGGATTGCTCGAAGGAGTAGGCGATCCGGTAGGTGATGCCGATGTGGCGGGTGATGGCGATGCGGGTGTTCAGGCTGAACTGGTTGACCCGCAGGAAGCCGTCTTCGAAGTCGTCGAAGCGCTCGTCGTCGAACCCGAAGTTCTCGAAGAAGCGCGGCACGTTCTCGACGAAGCGGTAGGTGATGCGGAAGTCGTGACCGTCGAGGCTGGCCCAGCCGAACTCGAAGAGCGCCTCGTTCAGCTGCAGCTCGTCGAGATCGAAGCCCAGGTGGAAGCGCGTGCGGAAGTTGTACCGCTCGTTGGTGAGGAAGAAGGGGAACAGCTGGCCCTCGAAGTAGAGCGCGCGGAGGCTGTCCTCCTCGAAGTCGTTGTAGAAGCCCGCTCCGAACTCGGCGAGGAGGCGGTTGCCGCCCGAGATGCCCTCCTCGTCCAGCACGCCCGGCAGGTAGATGGCATTGCGCACGCCGAGCGTGATGCCGTTGACGCCCTCGGCCCGATCCGACGGGTCGCGCACGATGTTCACGGGGTCGAAGAGCCGCAGCCGCTGGTTCTGCACGAAGGGACGCGGAATGAAGAGCGGGTCGTCGCTGCTCGAGTCCTCGGTCAGGACCGTGTACTTGAAGTAGGGCTCGACGACGTGGCGCAGCGCGCCGAACCACGGAACGTCGAGGCGGCGAGCCAGCTGCGTGCGGACGTCGATGTTGGCGTGGAAGAGGTTCCGGATCGTGGTGCTCTGGTTGTCCGTCGAGTAGAGGAACGCCATCCAGCCGAACTCGGGCAGGATCTCGACGGCGTCGGCCACTCGGAAGGGCAGCAGGATTCGCGGATTGAGGACGATGCGATGGCCGCGGTCGGCGAGGGGCTCGCCCTCCTGGAACTGCCCGTCCCCTTCGAACCCGAGCGGGAAGTTGTCCTGGCTGCCGTCGGGGTCGAGCAGCGGCCCCATGACGTCGGGGTCCATCATGTCGAAGCCGGCCAGCAGATCGTCGGCGGTCACGATCGTCCCGTCGCGCAGCTCGACGGTCCCGTCCAGCCCGACGATGTTGCCGTCGGCGTTGCGCTCGCGGCCGTCGGGCAGGCCGTCGATGCCGACGTCCAGGAAGGCGTCGTTGTCGAGGCCGAGCTGCTCGGCCTCGGGCAGCGCGTCGAGGGCCTCGTCGATGGCCCAGAAGTGCGTGTAGCGGACGTCCAGAGCACCGAGGACGTTCTCGAGCGGGCCTACCTGCACCGGCCGGCTCGAGAGCATCAGGTTGGGCATGCGGTGGACCAGCACGTCGTCCCGATCCAGGTCGTCCGGAGCCGAGAGGTCGTCCGCGTAGTCGATCGTCGCCGTGAAGCCGTAGCGGTCCATGGGCCCGAAGCGGTTCTCGACGAAGGTGGTCGACTCGAGGAAGCGGTCGGTCCGGAAGCGCTCGAAGTCGCGGAAGTCGAAGGGGTAGTTGTTGTCCGAGGCGAAGCGCGAGTCGACCTTCCAGACGAAGCCGGCCGGCAGGTGCTGCTCATGGATCCACTCGATGCCCCAGCGGTTCTTGCTGAAGGGCGTCGAGGGGTTGTCCTCGTCGATCTCGTCGTCGCTGATGAAGCTGCCGAAGAGCGAGCCGCCCGAGCGCAGCCCGAAGACGTACTCGCCGAGGGCCTCGGGCTTGAAGCCGCGCGTGCCCAGGTACTTGGGCTCCACCGTGAGGTTGATCTGCTCGTGGGCCGCCCAGAAGAACGGCAGGCCGACGATGAAGCCGGTGCGGCTCGAGGGCGGCTGGATCGTCGGGAAGAGGAAGCCCGTCTGGCGGTCCTGCCCGAGCGGGTAGCGGAGCCACGGGGTCCAGAGGGCCGGAACCTCGAGGATGTCGAGCTTCGTGTTGCGGGTGGTGGCGTAGCCCTCGACGTCGATGTCCGCCGTCTCCGAGCGCAGCTGCCAGGGGATGCGCTCGCCGTCGGGGCAGTTGCACGTGGTGAAGACCGCGTCGTCGAAGAGGTAGCGCTGGGTCTCCACGCGCTTGATGCGGCTTCCCGCCATCTGGAAGTCGGCGTCGGGTCCGCCGAGCTTGCCCTCGTAGATGATGCCGCTGAGCTCGTCGAGCTCGAAGTGGAGCGACTCGGCCGCGAGCCGGTCCTCTCCCTCCTCGATGGTGACGTTGCCCGTCGCCACGCCCTGGCGGGTGCGATTGCTGAACACCACCCAGTCGGCCAGGATCGACGTCTCGCCCTTCTGGATGCGGACGTTGCCGCGCATCACGTAGACGGCCCGGTCGGTCTCGAACTCGACGGAGTCCGCGCGGATGTCGAGCTGCTCGGTGGCCGCCTCGGCCGCTGCTTCGGCGATGGCCTCGGCGCCGGGCTCCTGCGCGAGAGCGGGTACGCCGACACAGGCGAGTGCGAGCAGCAGCACGGCGGCCAGCCAGGGGCGCTCCGGCCGGTGCTCTTCCGGCCGGCGTGCGTGCCGGTGACGCCCTCCCCCAGCCCGTGCGCCGTGCGCCTCGGGACGAGGTCGGATCATCAGGGTCCGCATCTGCGAGAGCGGCGCCTGCAAATTCCCCCACGACCGGCCCCTCCGCCGGCTCCTGGGCGCGGACGCTACCGAAAGGCGGCTCGCTCGCCCAGACTGGACGGCGGATTCGCGCGGGGAAAATCGCGGACAAATCGGGGGCCTGGAGCGGCGGTTGCAGGCGGCCACCGGCGGCTGCGTGGCGCGAAGGCGCCGCGACCGGCGGCTGCGCCGCGCGACGGGGTGGCGGCTGCGCCGCCCGACGGGGTGGCGACGCCCGGGTGGGCTCAGTCCGCGGGATCGAGCGCCGACGAGAGCGCCTCGAGGTCCGGAACCTGGATCGAGTCGTCGATCAGCTTGACCAGGCGGCGGTCGAGGAGCTGGCCCAGGGCCCGGTAGGCCTCGAGCATGGAGAGCCCGGCCTTCTGGGCGAGCTCGCGGAGGCTCGTGTCGTAGCCCGCCACGCCCTCGTCGCCGGCTCCCGGCTGGGCGCTGCGCAGGATGACCCGGACGACGGGCCGCAGCAGGTCTTCGGCCCCGAGGGCCGAGAGCCGCTGCTCCAGGTCGATCGCTCGCGCCGCCAGCCGCTGGATCACGCGGATCGCGATCTCGGGCTGCTCGACGCACATGCCCTCGAAGGTCACCGGGTCGATCTCGAGCAGCCGGACGTCGCTTGCGGCCTCGGCGCGCTGGGTGCGCGGACGGCCGAGCAGGACGCCCATCTCGCCGAAGAGCTCTCCCGGCCCGAGCCGGGCCACGAGCTTGCGGCCGCCGGCGTGGGCGCGGCTCATGTCCATCTGCCCGGCCTGGATCACGTAGAGGCGATCGCCCCGCTCGCCCTCGTCGTACAGGACGTCTCCGGGCCGCAGGGTCCGCTCGTAGCTTCGCTGGACCCGGAACTGGGTGTCCTCGATTCGGGCAGAGCTCGACACGGAGACCGGATCGGCCGTCCGCGAGCCTTTCTTGAGGGCCCTTGAGGCCCCGGGAGACGGCCCTCAGGCCCCCTCGCGGGCCTCGGCCACGGCGGCCTCGAGGGCCTCGGCATCGACGAGCCCCACGTGGGAGTAGGAGATCGTGCCGTCGGGGCGCACCACGAAGAGCGCCGGGAAGCCCAGGGCTCCGTAGCGCCGGGCCAGGTCGGCATCGCCGAGGAGGACCGGGTAGGACACCTCGTGCTCGTCCGCGAAGGCCCCCACTACGTCCTCCCCCGCCGTGTCCACCGACACGCCCAGGACCACCGCCTCGCCCTCGTGGGCGCTCTGGAAGGCGTTCAGGATCGGGATCTGATGCACGCAGGGGGCACACCAGGTGGCCCAGAAATCGACCACCACGGTCTTGCCCCGCAGCGAGGCGAGATCCATCTCGCCGCCGCCGAGCACCGGCAACGTGAAGTCCGGCGCGATGCGCACGCTCTCGGCGCCCGGCTCACCGGTGCCGCACGAGAGGCTCGGCAGGAGGACCAGCGCGAGACCGGCCAGAACCAAGGGCCCGAAGGGCCCGAACGTCCGCTGCCCGCGGCGGCGCGCTAGAGGAGCCACGACTCGGCCTTCTCGACGACCGTGTTCAGGAAGCCGAAGTAGTCGTTCAGCAGCGCCAGCCGGTTGCTCACCACCAGCACGCCGAGCGCGACGAGCAGCCCGCCGGAGACGAGCTCCAGGGTGCGGAAGTGGCGACGCATGCGGCCGAGCGCCCGGAAGAAGAACTCGATGGACCAGCCGGCCAGGAAGAACGGCAGGCCCAGGCCCAGGGAGTAGACGGCGAGCAGCGCCATGCCGGCGCCCACCGTCTCGCGGCTCGCGGCGATGGTGAGGATGCCGCCCAGGATCGGCCCCACGCACGGCGACCAGCCGAAGGCGAAGGCGGCGCCGACGAGATACGTGCCGAGGAAGCCCCGCGGCTCGGCGGCCCCCTGGAAGCGGGTGTCCCGGTAGAGGGCCGGGATCGGCAGCCAGCCCATCAGATGCAGGCCCATCGCGATGATCACGAGCCCCGCGATCTGCACCGCGGAGACCTCGAAGCCACCGATCTCCACGCGCCAGGTCTGCAGCACGTGGCCCACCACCGTCGCCGAGGCCCCGAGCAGGATGAAGATCGTGGAGAAGCCGGCCACGAAGCCGGTGCAGCCGAGCAGGATCCGGCGGCGCAGATCGGGCGAGACGTCGTCCCGCATCTCGTCGACCGAGATGCCGGAGATCAGCGAAAGATAGGCCGGCATCAGCGGCATCACGCAAGGCGAGAGCACCGAGATCAGGCCCGCCCCGAAGGCGGCGCCGAACGTGGCGATGCTGAGCCCTTCCTGCATGAAACCTCGGATGTCGGCCGGGAGGCCGCGTTTCACGGGTTCGGGCCGCTGGCCCGCCCCCGTCCCGGGCCCGAGGGCCCGGACGGGAGCGCATCAGCGGCGACCCGACGGGTGACGCCGCCCCCGAGCCATCCGGGGGGCTGGCGGGCCTAGAAGCCCTCCTGGGACGATCCGTCCCACGTGGACACCTGCTCCTCGCCCCAGCGAGCCCGCTCCTCGGCCTGGCGCTGGGCATCGGTGCGACCGATGAACTCGAGCCGGTCCTTGCGGTCCAGGTGGTCGAGCGTGACGACGTAGTCGCCGCGCAGCGACGAGGCCGCGATGGGCCCGGCCACCTCGGCGTCGCCGCCCGAGAAGAGCCATGCGACGCCCGAGACGAGCGCCCCGCCCGTGGCGTACACGAGCTTGGTGGGCATGTAGAGCAGGTTGGTCCCGACCACGACGAGGCCACGGCCCACCTCGCGGGCGGTTCCCGCGGAGGCCGGAGCCGCCGTTCCCGCGACGAGCAGGCCGGCCACCAAGCCGGCCGCGACGAGGCCCGACAGGCGCGGGTGGCGATTCGAAAGACGACGAAGAACGCTTCGGTTCACTTGGGTTGCACTCCCTCTCACGTGTTTTCGTTCGAGGGCGGCGTGGGGGCGCCGCCTCTCCCCACTCAGCGGAGTGTCTTACTTGGATCCGCAGGGGTCAAGCCCGCGGGGACCGTAGATGAAGGCGGCGGCGGCCGGGGCCCTCGGCAACGCCCTCAGCGCGGCCGTCAGAACTGACGGCGCGTGTCCAACAGCAGGGTGACGGGCCCGTCGTTGCACAGGTGGACCTGCATCTCGGCGCGGAAGCGCCCTTCGACCACGGCCACCCCGGCCGCCCGCGCCGCCTCCACCACCGCGGCCACGAGCGGCTCCGCCTGCTCCGGCGGCGCCGCCTCGGACCACGAGGGGCGGCGTCCCTTGCGCACGTCGCCGAGGAGCGTGAACTGCGACACCACCCCGAGCGTCCCGCCCTGGTCGAGCAGGCTCTGGTTCATGCGCCCCTCGGCGTCGTCGAGGATGCGCAGGTGCACGAGCTTGCGCGCCAGCTCCTCGGCATCGGCGGGCCCGTCGTCCTTCGCCACGCCGACCAGGGCCAGCAGCCCCGCCTGCATGCGTCCGACGATCTCGCCGCCGACCGAGACCTCCGCGTGGGTCACGCGCTGGACCACGGCTCTCACGGACGCTCCCCGGGCTCCGGCTCAGGGCCCATCCTGCTCCACGAAGCGGCCCCGGTACTCGGCCTCCCCCTCGGCGCGGAGCAGCACGAGCTGGCACACGCGAACGCCCGCGTGCAGCTCGAGGGTGCGGCCCGCCACGTTGCTCATCTCGAGCACCTGGCGCCCGCTCATCCCCGGCTGCACGAAGGCCGAGGTGACGTGGATCATGAGCCCGAGGCGCGCGAAGCGGCTGCGCCCCTCGAGGAAGCCGCAGAGGTCGCGCGGCATGCGCACGTGCTCGCGCGTCACGCCGTGGATGGTCGCGCCGGGCAAGAGGTGGAACGCGCCGTCGATGCGGGCGGGCGCCGTGTAGTCGTGGGGCTCGGTGTCCTCGCGCACCGGGATCGGCGTGCTTCCCGGGGAGAACACCCGGATCTCGTCGCCGAGCGTGAGGTCGACCGAGGCGGGGCCGATCTGGTCCTCGGCGAGCGGCGTGATCTCGAGCCGGCCCGTCTGCAGCTCGCGCTGGATCTCGTCGTGGGTCAGGACCGCCATCGGCCGCGCTCATGCATGGGGGCGCGGATGATATCGTTTCGTTCCCCGGCACAAGGGGCCCTGCGGAGGGCTCCCACGGAGGCCTGCCTTGCGACATCCGTTCTTCGACCTGCCCCGGCCGCGGCTCTTCGGACACCGCGGCGCCAGCGGCGAGCTGCCCGAGAACACGCTGCCCGCCTTCGCTCGCGCCCTCGAGCAGGGGGCGACCTTGATCGAGACCGACGTGCACCGCTCGGCCGACGGCCACGTCGTGATCCACCACGACGCCGACCTCGCCCGCACGACGGATGCCTCGGGTCCGATCTGGGAGCGCTCCCTCGACGACCTGCGCCGCCTCGACGCGGGCCACGGCTTCAGCCCCGACGCAGGCCGGACCCATCCCCATCGCGGCGCGGGCTTCCAGATCCCGACCCTGGCCGAGGCCTTCGAGCAGTTCCCGGGAATTCACTTCAACGTCGAGATCAAGGAGAACGACCCGCTCCTGATCGAGGCCACCCTGCAGCTGATCCGTGAGCACGACCGCGCGGGGAAGTGCCTGCTCGCGGCGGGCGAGGACGACACGATGGCCGCCCTGCGCGCCGCGCTCGCGAAGGACGGCCTCGAGACGGCGATGGGCGCGAGCCTGGGAGACATCGTGGGCTTCATCAAGGCGGCCGGACGAGGCGAGCCGCCGCCCCGCGAGCCCATGGCGCTGCAGATCCCCACGCACTTCGGCCCCAACCCCCTCGTCACGCCGGAGCTGCTCGCCTACTGCCATGCCCACGAGGTCGAGGTCCACGTGTGGACGGTCAACGACGAGAGCGAGATGCGCAGGCTGCTCGAGCTCGGCGTCGACGGCGTGATGAGCGACTTCCCGGCCCGGCTGCGCCAGGTGGCCGACGCGCATGGCGTGAGCGACCCGGCCGGAGGGACGGCCTGACGCAGCCCGCGGCGTTCCTGCTCGAGCACGAAGGCGCGCTCCGGGAGGCGGGCGCGCGCGGCCCCATCCTCGACCTCGCCTGCGGCCGCGGCCGCAACACGGCCGCCTGCCGCGACTTCGGTAGCCAGGTGATCGGGCTCGACCGCAACGACGCCGCACTCCGCCTGCTGCCCGAGGGCATCCATCGGGTGCGCGCGGACCTCGAAGCGGAGGCGCGAATCCCCATCGCGACGGGAGCTTGCGCAGCAGTCCTCGTGTTCCGCTTCCTGTTCCGGCCCCTCTCGCCCGAGATCGAGCGGATCCTCCGGCCCGGGGGCATCCTGCTCTACGAGACCTTCACCCGGCTTCAGGGAAAGCTCCCTCATGGGCCCGGAAATCCAGCGTTTTTGCTCGATGAAGGGGAGCTCGGCGGACTCTTCCCGGGCCTGCGGACCGAGGTGCTGCGCGAGGGCCGCGTCGAGGAGGCCGGGCGCCCCTGGGAGACGGCCCGGTTGCTCGCGCGCAAGCCGACCTAGGCGGAGCCCGAAACCCCGCCGTCCGCCGAGTCGAGGCGGGCCAGGGCCCAGCGTGCGTGCTCGGCCAGCACCGGGTCCTCCCCCGCCGCGTGTCGCTCGATGGCGCTCCGCAGTGCCGGCGATCGGCTGTTGCCGGCCGCCACGAGCGCGTTGCGGATCAGGCCGCGGTGCCCTTCCCGACGCAGAGCGGTCCGCCGGGTGGCGGTGCGGTGCGCCTCCGCGTCGAGCTCGAGCAGCCAGGCGAGGGTCGGCGCCCGCCACTCGGGCCGCGCGTCCAGGCGCGCGCGCAGCCCCAGTGGATCGGGCCAGGTGCGGCCCTCGGCCTTGGCCTCGAAGGGACACACGTCC
>JASJCN010000256.1 GCA_030065975.1 Myxococcota bacterium | reverse complement strand
GAGTTCGAAGGGGAGCTCAGGGCCCTCGGAATTCCGGCCGAGGCGGTGTCCTTCGAGCAGTTCGAGAAGCCGGCCGAGTTCGGTCTGCAGGACATCCTGGCTCTCCGCCAGCGTGTGCGGCCGCTTCGCGGTGGCACGCAGATCTCGCTCGGCACCACCGGCTTCTGCACGCTCGGCGTCCCGGCCCGGCTCGGCGGGACCGTCGGCTTCCTGACCAACTCGCACTGTACGGCCACGACCGGAGCCTTCGACGGCGCGGCCCAGCACCAGCCCAACGCGCCGGCGCCCGGCGACAACAGCAACCGCGTGGGCGTCGAGCTCGCCGACTCGATGTTCTTCACGGGCAGCCCGTGCCCGAACGGCCTGCTCTGCGGCAACGCCGACGCCGCCTTCATCGCACTCGATGCGGGCATCACGGCGTACCCGGGCACGATCATGACTGCGGGCCAGAACGTGCGGATCCAGGGCGAGACGGCGACCTCGGTCGTGGGCCAGAGCCTGCACAAGGTGGGTCGCACCACCGGTCACACCTGGGGAGACGTCGACTGCACCTGCGCCGACGTGACGACCCAGGGCGGCCAGCACGTGTTCTGCCAGGATCGCGTGGACGACGCCGGCAGCAACGGCGGAGACAGCGGCTCGGCCGTGTGGCGCTGGGCCTCGGTGACCCACCGCACGGCGACCTTCCACGGCCTGCTCTGGGCGGGCCCGGCCGGCGGAGGCGACTACTTCTGGTTCTCGCCCACCAACCGCATCGAGGCGCAGCTCGGCAACATCGATCCCACCGACGCCAACGAGCCGCCCCAGGTCGCCATCACCAGCCCCCAGCACACCGCGGTGGTGGGCTCGGGCAACATCGTGCCGGTGCAGCTGGTGGCGAGCTTCTTCGACCTCGAAGACGGCCTCGAGTGCACCCTGTGCGAGGTGCGCTGGACGTCCGACGTGGACGGCTACCTCGGCACCAGCAGCGTGGTGAACGGGGTGGCGACCCTGGATACCAGCCTGTTCTGGAGCGGCCCGCGCTGGATCTTCGCCGAAGCGAAGGACAACAACGGCCACAAGAGCACCGACTCGATCCTGATCGAGACGGGCAACAGCGCCCCTTCGGTGGCCATCCTGCGTCCCACCCTCACGCCCGTGGAGACCGTGAACGTCGGCAGCGGCTACGTGCTCGAAGGCACGTCCTTCGACGCCGAGCTCTTCACGCCTCTCGACTGCGGCTCCCTCGAGTGGACGAGCTCGGCCTTCGCCGCCCCCTCGCTCTCGGGCTGCATGGTGCCCACGGTGTTCGACACCGTCGGCGTCCATCAGGTGGAGCTCACCGGCACCGACCCCTTCGGCGAGACCGACAGCGTGATCCACAGCGTGCAGGTCGTGCCGGGGCCCGGGTCCGGCCCGCCCGACGTCTCGATCGTCTCGCCCCTCGGCCCGGGCATCGACCTCCATTCCTTCTCGATGCTCCAGGCCTACGGCAACGATCCCGACGATCAGAGCCCGATCCTCTACGAGTGGGTCGTGCGGGCCCCGAGCCACACCTTCGTCTCCGGCATCCCGCCGGCGGACATCCTGTCCAATCAGGGCGGCGTGATGGAGGTGCGCATCCGCAACACCAGCGGGAGCGACGAGGCCAACAGCCAGCCGTCCCTCTGGCTGCCCTCGAGCACCTTCCTGTCCCCGAGCTGCTCGACGCTGCAGTTCGAGCTCGAGGTGCGGGCGACGGACGCCCAGAACCTGACGACGCCGAGCCTCCCGCGGAGCTTCTCGGTGCCGGGGCCGCCCTGCTGATCCCACGCAGGGAGAGCCGTCGGTGGCGGGGTCGGGCGCATGCCCGGCCCCGCTCTCGTTGAGGGGGGGCCGCTATGCTGCCTCCCAATGGCCCTCGAGACGAAGCCGACCGGCGTCGACCTCGGGACGCTCGAGCGGTTGATCCATCGCTCCGTCGCCGACATGCGGCGCCGGCACGAAGAGGTCTAGGCGCCGAGGGAGCCCAGGCGCTCGAACACGGCTTCGGGAGAATCGACGTCGCGCTCCTCGACGCCGTCCTGGCTCGTGGCCAGGCGGTCTGCGAGGTCGTCGTTCCACTCCACGCCGCGCGAAGCGAGCTCGGTCGGCAGCACCTTGTCGATCACCACGCGCAGCTGGCTCGGCGTCACGCTCTGGGCGTCGAGGCCCGCGTGCCGCAGGCCGATGCGCACGGTCCCCCGGGCGGCCAGGCGATCGAGCGGGGTGGCCCGCTCGAGGCTCTCGCAGAGGCGTTCGAAGGCATCGCTCATGCGCTCACCTCGAGGCCCGCGCGGCTCCGGATCCACTCCTGGTACGCGCGCGGGGGCAGGAAGGCCAGCCAGAAGGTGACGGCCGAGAAGAGCCCGAAGCCCGCGTAGCACAGCATGATGGCGGCCTGGGGAGCACCGTCGCTGGCCGGCAGGAGCCGCTGGGCGACGCCGCCGATGCTCGTGCCCAGAGCGGCGCAGCCGGTGGCCGTGCCCCAGAGGAGGAAGCGGTTGGTCGTGACGGCGTCGGCCAGGCCGAGCCGCATGCGCTTTCGCATCGCGCCCCAGTAGCGGAAGGCCTCGATGGCGCTCCACGCCATGCCGCCTGCGTAGACGCCGGTACTGAGCCAGTGGATCGAGGAGTCGTGCAGCGCACGCGCCGAGCCGGTGGAGAGCGCGTAGAGCAAGAGGCCAGCCAGCACGGCCCAGGCGCCGAAGGCGGTGCCCCGCGCTGCCGGGCTGTCGGGCCGGTAGACCTTCCAGGTGAACGCCCAGAGCGCCGCCATGCCGACGTGCACCCCGGCGATGGGCAGGAACCCGAGGGCGCTCTGGACGGGCCCCGCCGGGACGAGCGCGGAGACCAGGTAGCTGACGCCCACGCCGAAGACGCCGATCCCGAGCATGACGATCGCGATCAACAGCTCCGGGAGCTGTCGCGTGCGGCGCCACAGGCCGAGGATGCGCCGCGCGCCTAGCGTGGTGACTAGCATGAAGACGGACACGAAGAGGAAAGTGGGAATGGACACGCACATAGCATCGGTAGAAGTCCGTAGATCCTGAGCCCGAAATCTGACGGTCAGTGAGTTTCGAGGGGAGTTCCCCGCAGGCGATGGTCGCGCGACGGGCCCGGCTACCCTGCTGGCCATGTCCCCGTCGATGCTTCACGTGGCCCTCGTGGTGCGGGACTACGACGAGGCGATCGCCTGGTTCACCGAGGTGCTCGACTTCGAGCTGGTCGAGGACACGCCGATCCCCGAGCAGGGCAAGCGCTGGGTGCGGGTGCGTCCGCGCGGCGAGGGCAACACGGTCGGCACGGACGTGCTGCTGGCCCGGCCCTCGAACCCGGGGCAGGAGGCCTTCATCGGCAACCAGACCGGTGGGCGCGTGACGTTCTTCCTCGGCACCGACGACTTCGCGCGCGACCACGCGCGCCTGCGCGCCCACGGCGTGCGCATCGTGCGCGAGCCGCAGATGTTCCCCTACGGAGAGGTCGCCGTCTTCGAGGATCTCTACGGCAATCTCTGGGATCTGATCGGCCCGGTCCGGAGCGGAGACGAGCCCTCCGAGCGCTAGGCCGTGCTCCGAGCTCTCCGGCTCGGGCGCCCGGGAAGACGGGGCGTATTCAGGCAGGTCGCGATCCAGTGGAGCGCAACGACCCACGCCAGGTCGAAGTGCTCGGTCATCTGCCGGCTCAAGGCCATGCCCCCGAGCGCGGCACCGAGGCACCACGGCCACTTCCACCGCAGCGTGAAGTAGTGCAGCAGTCCGAACAGGATATTGCTCGCGAGCGCGACCTCGCGGAGTCCGAAGCCTCGTGCCTCACCGAGGTGGGGGATCGCCAGGCGGAACAGCCACTCCTCCCAGACGGACACCGCGAGCAGGTACAGCACCCATCCGACGGCGCCGGCGTCGAGACGCCGGTCCAAACGCCAAACATGGGCCAGGAGAAGGACGAGGACGAGCGTCCCCGTCAGCAGGTAGCGGGCGGGGTCGGCGAACAGGCCCGTGAGGGCTTCCCGGAGCAGAGTTCCGCTCTCCGGATGCAGGAGGCAAAGGGCGCCCAACAGGGCCCCCGGCAAGCCATGGCGCAGAGCGACCTGGCTGAAGCGATCGAGACGGTCGCCGGTCCAGTCGGGTGCACGCTGCAGGCGGCGCTGACTCGGAGCGAGCTGATTCACATCGGCGTCGTTCGATCCACTCAGCGGAGGGCTCCCGGTTCGGCAGGTTGAGGATTCCAGGCTGCCGGCCAGCGTGCACGGGCACAGCGCTAGCCGAAGCGGAAGTGCGGGCTGTCCAGGTACTGGACGTCCGTGTCGCCCGGGCGCACGCCGGCCGCCGTGAGCAGGGCATGCGCCTGCCCGCGGTGGTGGGTGCCGTGATTGAAGAGCTGCACGACGAGGGTCCAGCGCGGACGACTGACCTGGGCCTGGATCGCGCCCGAGAACCAGGACAGATCCCCCTCGAGCTCCGCCGCGGTGACGCGACGGGCCCAGGCCAGCGCCTGCTCGTCGGTCTGCGCTCGCTCGGCGCGAAGCGTCGTCCACTCGGGGTAGGCCTCGACCGAGCTCGGGATGTCCGGTGCGGCCGGTGCCGGCGTCCCGGCCAGGCGGCTCAGCCAGACCTGGTCGCCCCAGAGCAGGTGGCTGAACGTCCCGTGGATCGAGGCGAAGAAGGCGCCGCGATCGGCCCGACGCTCGGCGTCGGAGAGGGTCTCGGCGGCCTCGAAGAGGTTCTGGTTCTGCCAGGCTCCGTAGGCGGCCATCAGCTGGACGTAGGCGGGCGTGATCATCGCGGAAGGTTCGCAGGCCGCGGCTCCGGCGACGATCCGGCGGGCCGTCGCCGGCAGAGCGGGCCGGAGTGGCCCGTCATGGGTTCGGAAGGGAAGAGGAGCGAAACGGATCCGATTTCTGTCCCCATCTGCCACGCGACGTGTGATATTTTCCCACGTACCCCACACCGAGGGAACGCCATGACCCGCTCCCAGCGCCTCCGGATGCTCCTTCTGGCCACCGCCAGCGCCAGCCTGCTCGTCGCGTCGAGCTGCGACCCGAAGTCGCCGCCCACGGGCTCGCCGCTCTTCACGAGCCCGCAGACGAACCCGATCGCGCTCGGCCGCGACGGCCAACGCCTCTACGTGGCGAACACGACGGCCGGGGTGGTCACGGCGTTCGACGTGTCCAACCCGGCGGCGCCCGTGAAGGCCGGCGAGATCCGGGTGGGCCTCGATCCCGTGGGCCTCGCCGTCCGCCCGCCCGGCCGTGATGACGTCGACGCCACCGAGCTGCTGCTGGTCACGAACCACATCTCGGACTCCGTCTCGGTGGTCGACACGGCGACCCTCTCGGTGGTGCAGACCCTGCAGGAGCTCGACGCGGACGGCGTGAGCCTCACGAACGAGCCCGTGGGCGTGACGTTCGCCGGGCCCGACCGCGCCTTCGTGACCCTCGACGACCCGAACGAGGTGCTCGTCGTCGACTTCGACGCGCAGGATCGCGCCTCGATCGCGCCCACCCGGCTTCGGATCACCAACCAGGCCCCCCGCGCGCTCGCCGTTGCCGACGGCCGGCTCTACGTGGCGTCCTTCGAGAGCTTCAACCAGACGGAGCTCCCCACCTGTGCGCCGGGCGATCCGCGCGGCCTGAGCCCGGGCGACCCCTTCGACGAGGGCTGCGAGTTCACCCTCGACAACGCATTCATCGGGAGCTTCGCGGGCAACCCCAACGTCGGCGGCCGCGTGATCCTCGACCGCGATCAGCCCGACCGCGATCTCTTCGTCTTCGACGCGGCGACCCTCGCCCCGATCGACGTGGTCGAGAGCGTCGGCACCCTGCTGTACGGCGTGGCCACCGGCTCGGGCGGCCGCGTGTACGTGACCCACACCGAGGCCCGCAACGCGCGGAACGGCCTCGCCGAGCTCCAGAACCGCATGTTCGAGAACCGGCTGGCCCGCATCGACTGTGGCCCCGGCGGCTGCGGGGCGCCGGTGCAGATCGATCTCGACGCCTCGGCCGGCGAGCCCGTGGCGACGCCCTACGGCGTGGCGGTCAGCGAGGACGGCGCGCTGCTCGTGGCCACGGCCTCGGGATCCGACGGCGCCACACCGGGCGCATCGGACGGCGGCGTGACCGCGCCGCTCGCCGGCCTGGTGACGCTCGATGCCGACGGCGCCGTGCTCGGGACGGTGGCCGTCGGAGCGATTCCCCAGGGCGTGGCCCTGCGCTCCGACGCGGCCGGGCAGGGCACCCACGCCTTCGTGCTGAACACCGTCGACTCGACGCTCTCGGTGGTCGACGTGAGCGACCCCGCCCAGCCGAGCGTCGTGGCCACGCTCGCGGCGGGGCCCGACCCGACGCCGGACGACGTGCGCCGCGGCCGCATCGCCTTCAGCACCGCGCGCGCCTCGACGAGCGGCACGTTCTCGTGCGAGTCGTGCCATCCCGGCGGCAATACCGACCAGCTGATCTGGACGATCAACACCATCGAGGGTCCGGACGACGGCCCCTTCCCCGGCGGTGTCGCTCCCGAGCCGCGCACCACCATGCCGGTGCGCGGGCTGCGCGACACGCTCCCGGTGCACTGGGACGGCTCGCTGGCCGACCCCTTCGAGGGCGTTTTCGTCCCGGGCGACAGCGCGCCGGACTGCGATCTCGAGGTCGACGGCCAGCAGGGCTGCATGCGGCACCTGGTCGACGCGAGCCTCGGGGGCGTGATGTGCGCCCAGGACTTCTCGAGTGCGTGCGTCGACGGGCCGTCGGGCCTTCCGGGCCTGCTCGAAGATGCCGAGCGCGACGACATGGCGGCCTTCCTGCTCGCGGTCTCCTTCCCGCCGTCACCGGAGCGGCGGCCCGACGACGCACTCACTCCCCTCGGCATGCAGGGGGTGAGCGACTTCTTCACCTTCCTCGACGACCCGGGCAGCACCGGCACCTGCGCGAACACCGGCGGCTGCCACGCCCTGCCGCTCACGGTGGACACGAACAGCGGCGTCGGCGGCTTCGATGCGCCGAGCATCCGCGGCCTGTGGGACCGCTCGTTGATCTTCTCGAACGGCCTGATGAACAGCGAGGAGGGTCTCGCGCTGCTCCAGGACTGCGCCGACGGCGTGGGCCCGCTGGACCCCTGCGAGGCGACGATCCTCCCGCCGAGCGGTGAGCAGGTGTGGGACCCCGCCATCGGCATGACCGAGCGCGGCACCCTGATGGGCTCGTTCAGCCCCTTCTTCAGCAACCTCTACGGCGTTCCGGCCCAGGGCATCTGGGCCCTCGTGAACGAGATGAGCGTCGGCTACCCCGGGCTTCTCGGCCGGCAGCTCGAGCTGGCGACCGCAGACGACGACACCGCCGCCGCGAACGCCCTCGAGGACGCGGCCGTCCAGGGCAAGATCGAGCTGCTCGCGAGCCTCGGGCAGACGGGGACCTGGAGCTTCGACCCGGCCCGGGGACTGTGGGACGGCCCGACCCTCGGCCTGACCCGCAGCGAGCTCGTATCGCTGGCCCAGAGCACCCAGCAGGTGATCACGCTGACGGCCCACGCGCCGATCGCCGTCGAGGCGGACACGCCCCAGCCCCTGCTGTGGCCCGATCCGCCGGGCAGCTTCCCGCTGATCCCGGTGCTCAACGCCGGTGCCGCCGAGACCTTCACGGTGGCGCAGAAGTACCTGACCGACGGAGCCGTGCTGCTGGTGAACGGCAGCGTCTGCGGGGGCTGCAGCATCACGCTGCTCCCGCCGGCGGCTCCCGGAGAGCCCGAGCTCGCGGAGATCTTCATGGACGCCGCACCGCCCGGCGCGCCTCCGGTGGCCCTGCACGTGATCCAGGCGCAGAACCCGGCCGGGCGCGTCAGCAACGAGCTGCCGATCGCCGTGCTGCCCTGACGAGGTCTACGACTCGTCGGCCTCGCGTCGGAGCGGGGTGGCCCGGTAGTAGCCGGACCCGCCCGCGTTGCCCGTCCCGTTGAAGCGGAGGTCGTAGTAGCCGGCGAAGCTTCCCTCGCGCAGGTCGATGCGGTCGACGGACATCCGCAGCCGGGTGACGACGTTCCCGATCAGGATCCAGTTGCAGTAGAAGCCGCCGTACTCGAGATTGGCGGAGCCGCTCTCGTTGATGGTCAGCTCTCCGGTGGCGCGGGTGCA
>JASJCN010000255.1 GCA_030065975.1 Myxococcota bacterium | reverse complement strand
GCGATCTTCCGCAACGGGATCGGCATCAACACCTACGGCACCTTCCTGCCCGCGCTCGTCGCGCTGGCCCTGCGCGAGCAACCCCTCGGGCGCGGCGTCCTGCTGCTCGCGATCGTGGTGGGTGTTGCGCTCCTGATCCGCGCCGGCGTCGAGCGGCTGCGGCTGTTGATGGTGCCGCGCCTGTCGATCGTGCTCTCGGTGGTCGTGCTCGTGCTGGTGGGCGTCGCGCTGGTCAGCACGGGAGAGGGCGCAGGACGCATGCTCTCCGGAGCCATCCTCCCGGTCGTGATCCTCTCGATGCTGGTCGAGCGCATCCACGTCGTCGCCGAGGAGGAGGGGCTGCGAGAGGCCATGGTGCGGCTCGTCGGCACGCTCGTGATCGCGGGCGCGGTGCTTCCGATCTTCAAGAGCCCGGTGGCCGAGCACCTGATGTTCACCTTCCCCGAGCTCGTGATCGGCATCATCGGCCTCTTGATCTGGATCGGGGGCTACACCGGCTACCGGCTGTCCGAGCTGGTGCGCTTCCGCAGCCTCGCGCGGGAGGAGGAGGCGTGAGGCTCCTTGGAAGGGGACGGTCCTTGCAACTTGCAACTGACCGCCTGCGGGGGCCCCGTTGCTCCTCGCTTGCCGCTCGAGAGGAGGAGGCGTGAACCTTCGCCGCCTGAAGCGCCAGGGCGTCCTCGGCATCAATGCGCGCAACCTGCTCTACACCCAACGCTGGAACGCGCGGCGCGGCCTGCCCAACGTGGACGACAAGCTCGCGACGCGCGAGCTCTGCCAGGCGGCGGGAGTGGCGATGCCCGCGGTGCTCGCCGTGGCGCGCACCCACCGCGAGGCGCGGGCGCTCCCCGAGCGGCTGCGCGAGCACGAGACCTTCGTGGTGAAGCCCGCCCGCGGCGCCATGGGCAACGGCATCCTCGTGCTCGAGCGGCGCGAGGGCGAGCTGCTGCGCCGCGGGGCTCCCCTCGAGGAGGCGGCGCTCGCCTACCACGCCGCGAGCATCGTGTCCGGCCTCTACTCCCTCGCCGGCCACGCCGACGCCGCCCTGATCGAGGAGCGCCTGCGCGCCCACCCGACCTTCGCCGAGCTGGTGCCGGACGGCGTCCCCGACGTGCGCGTCGTGGTGTACCGGGGCGTCCCGGTGACGGCCATGACCCGGCTTCCGACGGCGGCCTCCGGAGGCCGCGCCAACCTGCACCAGGGAGCGATCGGGGTGGGCATCGATCTCGCGAGCGGCCACACGACCCACGCCACCTTCCGCGATCGCCCCGTACGGCGCCATCCCGACAGCGACGCGATCCTGCGCGACGTGGCGCTTCCCGAGTTCGAGACGATCCTGCGCGTGGCCGTCGGAGCCACCGACCAGACGGGCCTCGGCTACGTCGGCGCCGACGTCGTGGTCGACGCGGCCCGCGGGCCCGTGATCCTCGAGCTGAACGCCCGCCCCGGGCTCGCCGTGCAGCTCGCCAACCGCGCGGGGCTGCTGCCGCGGCTGCGAGCCGTGGACGAATTGCTGGCCGAAGGCGACATCCCGGATGCCGAGGAGCGCATCGCCCTCGGGCGCCGCATCGCCAGCGAGCACGCACGATGAGACGACGCTTCGCCGGGCTCCTCCGGCTGCTCTACTCGTGCTTCGCACTCGGGATCGCGACCGGCGCCGTCGCCCAGCCGGCCGAGGACACCTACCCCGTGCGCTTCACCGCGACGGTGGTTCCCACCGAGCGCGAGGCGCGCGTCGAGATCCGCGTCGGCCCGGGCGACCAGGAGCTCCCGGCCGTCAAGCGCATCGTCTTCCGCTTCGACCCCGAGCGCCACGAGGATCCCGAAGGCGACGGGCAGATCGTCCGCGAAGGCAACGAGGTGTACTGGGAGCCGCCGGCGCGCGGCGGGAGCTTCCGCTACCGCTTCTCCATCGACTCGCTGCGCGGCGAGTCGGGCTACGATGCGCGCTGCGCCGAGACCTTCGCGATCTTCCGCGGCGGAGACCTCTTCCCGCCCGCCCGGGTGCGCGCCCGCAAGGGCGCGCGTTCGCGCTCGACCCTGCGGCTGAAGGTGCCCGAGGGCTGGTCGGTCGCGGTGCCGTACCGTCGCGCCGAGGACGGCACCCATGTGGTGGCCCACGCCCACCGCCGCTTCGACCGTCCGACCGGCTGGATGGCGGTCGGGCGCCTCGGAATCCTGCGAGAGCGCGTCAGCGGAACCTCTGTGGCCATCGCGGCGCCCGCCGGACAGGGCGTGCGCCGGCAGGATCTCCTGGCCATGCTGCGCTGGACCCTCCCCGAGCTGCGCGACGTGCTCGGCGACCCGATGCCGCGCCTGCTCGTGGTGGGGGCGGGAGATCCGATGTGGCGGGGCGGGCTCTCGGCCCCGCGCTCCACCTTCGTGCACGCGTCGCGCCCGCTGATCTCGCGCGACGGGACGAGCCCGCTCCTGCACGAGGTCTTCCATGCGGCGACGGGCGCGCGCTCCGGCGAGAACGGCGACTGGATCGTGGAGGGCCTCGCCGAGCTCTACTCGCTCGAGCTGATGGTGCGCTCGCGCACCATCTCGAAGCGCCGCTTCGAGCGCGCCCTCGCGAGGCTGGAGGAACGCGGCGCCGGAGCGAAGCTCTCGGGTGCCGATTCGTCGGGCGACAGCACGGCTCGGGCCGTGGGCGTGCTCCGCGGGTTCGACGCCCGGATCCGCAAGGAGAGCGGCGACGCTCACAGTCTCGACGACGTGGTCGCCGAGCTCGCCCGACGGCGGAGCGCGGTCACGCCGGCCCTGCTGCGGGAGGCCGCGCTCGAGCGCACCGGGGTCGATCTCGCAGCGCCACTGGCGGCGCTCGGCTTCTAGCGGGCGGGGGCGCTCGCGCGCCTAGCCGGCGGGCGCTGCGCGCCTAACGCAGATGGTCGGGCGTCTGCCGCTCCATCACGCGCTTGGCGACGAGAACGAGCCAGCTGCGCGGCAGGAGGCGCGTACCGGCGTTGGTGCGCAGCCAGGCGAACCAGCCCGAGACCACCGAGGGACGGTGGCCCAGGGAGCGCAGCGCCGTCTCGACGACCTCGTCGGCCGTCTGCCCCGAGTGAGGGATCTCGCCCGCCACGTCCTGGAACTCGGTGTCGGTGGTGCCGGGCTCGAGCACCAGCACGTCCACGCCCGTGCCCTGCAGCTCGCCCCAGAGCGCTTCGCCGAGCAGGTTGTCGAACGCCTTGCTCGCCGCGTAGGCCGCGTGCAGCGGAAGCGGCTGCTTGCCGGCCACCGAGCCCGTGAAGATCACCGCGCCTCGGCCGCGCTCGCGCAGTCGGGGCAGGAGCGCTGCGGTGAGCGCCAGAGGCGCCGCGCAGTTGAGCTGGACGAGGGCAAAGAGCCGCTCGGGATCCTGTCCGTCGAAGCGACCCGAGTAGCCGACCCCGGCGTTGTTCACGAGCATCGAGACGTCGAGATCCTCGGTGGCGTCGATCAGGGCCTGCTGGCCCGCCGGCGCCGCGAGGTCGAGCGCGGCCACGCTCACCGAGACGCCATGCTGCTTCTCGAGCGCACCGGCCAGCTCGTCGAGGCGCTCCTTGCGGCGCGCCACGAGCAGGAGGTCGAGGCCGTGCTCGGCGAGGGCGCGAGCAAAGGCCGCGCCGATCCCCGCCGAGGCGCCGGTCACCACCGCCGTCCCGCCGCCGTAGCGCTCGGCGAGCGGTGCCTGGTCTCCCTGGAAGAACTCCCGGGTGTTCCAGAGGCGGCGGGTCAGGAGGGCGAAGAGCCCGCCGCCCACGATCGCGGAGACGAAGCCCCCGAAGCCTCCCACGTAGAGCAGGGGCCACACGAAGAAGGCGATCGCCACCTGTCCGGCGTAGATCGAGGCCCAGGGCCACATCCAGCTCCGCAGCTGCCAGAAGCCGTAGGCGCCGGCGGCGTAGATCGCCCAGTGGGGGACGGCCAGCAGCTTCGCCGCGCTCCCGTGGAAGCGGACGCCGAACCAGACCTCCTCGTCGACGGCCACCGGCTTCACGAAGAGATCGAAGGGGCTGTAGATGAACGCCATGTAGAGGCAGAAGAGCATCAGCGCGTTCATCCACATCGGGCGGCGCGCGAAGTGCAGCTGGATCCAGTCCAACATGGGGGCTCCTTCAGGAAAGCGGCCCGGGCGGAAGCGACTGCCAGAACTCGGGGTCGTGGCCGTAGAAGATCCGCGCGCCCCCATCCCGAAGCGCGCGGAGGCGATCGAGCGAAGCCCGCATGGCGTCGGCGTCGCTCACGATCGGCGGGATCAGCCCCTCCTCGAGGGTGCGGCGCAGGTAGCAGGCGTCGGCGGCCAGCACGACGTCACCCGACTCGAGGCGCACGCGCAGCGACTGGTGGCCCGGCGTGTGCCCGTGGGTCGGGAGGCAGACCACGCTGCCGTCCCCGAACACGTCGTGCTCTCCCGAGACGGTGCGCACCGGGTGACCGAGGTCGTAGTCGTCGGGATTGAAGTGGTTGGCGCGAGCCCGTTCGGCATCGAGCCCGATCTCCCACTCGACGCCCTGCACCACGAGCTCGGCGTTGGGGAGCCGGGCGTGCCCGCCCACGTGATCGAAGTGCAGGTGCGACGTCACGAGAAGGTCCACCCGGGCCGGGTCGACGTCGATCGCCTCGAGCCGCGCGGCCACGTCGTCCTCCGGGGTGATCTCGCACTCGAAGACGCGTGCGGTCGCACCGATGCGCTTCTCGGGCTCGTGGGCGAGGTCGCGGTGCAGGCCCGAGTCGAAGAGCACGAGCCCCTTGGGATGCTCGATCAGGTAGGCCGGAACCGGGACGCGCAGCTTGCCCTCGCCCTGTCCGAGGAAGAGCCCGATCTCGGCGGTGAGCCAGCCGCAGGTGAGCGGGTGCAGGCGGATCAAGGGGACACCCGGGCCACGACGCCGTCGATCGCCTTCTCGAGCACGCTCGCGATCTGATCGATCTCGTCGGGCGAGATCGTGAACGGGGGCCCCAGCACCACCACGTCGCGCGCCGGCCCGCAGCCGCCCGGGTAGAAGAACACGCCGTCCGCGACGCCGGCGGCGACGATCCGTCCCGTGACCTTCGCCTCGGCGGGGAAGGGCGCCCGGCTCTCGCGATCGGCCACGATCTCCACGGCCTGGAGCAGCCCGCGGCCTCGCACCTCGGCCACGTTGGGATGCTCCGCGAGCGAGGCGAGGCGCCGCGAGAGCAGCTCGCCCATCTCGGCCGCGCGCTCCACCAGGTTCTCGCGCTCCATGATGTCGAGCACCGCCTCCGCCGCTGCACAGGACGCCGGGTGCGCCGCGTAGGTGAAGAACATGATCTCGTCCCGCGCCTCGGCGATGGGCTGGACCACCTCCTCGCGCGCGAAGACCGCGCCCATGGGCGCGTAGCCGCCGGCCAGGCCCTTGCCGCCGACGAGCAGATCGGGCGTCACGTCCCAATGCTCCACCGCGAAGCGCTTGCCCGTGCGACCGAAGCCGCTCATCACCTCGTCGGCGATGAGCAGGATGCCGTACTCGCGGCAGATCTCGGCGATGCGCGGCCAGTAGCCGTCGGGCGGCGTGAGCGCGCCGGCGGTGGACCCGCCGATGGGCTCTGCGATGAAGGCCGCCACCGTCTCGGCGCCCTCGCGCTCGATCACCTCGCGCAGGACGTCGGCGCAGGAGAGGTCGCAGCTCCCCTGGCACATGGCGCAGCGCAGCGGGTAGCAGGGAGGGATGCGCGGGTGCTCGGTGAGCAGCGGCTCCATCCCCGCGCGCCGCTTCGTGTGGCCGCCGACGGCCAGGCTTCCGAGCGTGACCCCGTGGTACGAGAGCCCCCGGCCGATCACCTTGTAGCGGGAGGGCTCGCCCTTCGAGACGAAGTGCTGCCGCGCCACCCGGATCGCGCTGTCGACGCTCTCGGATCCGCCGCTGGTGAACACGCAGCGTCGCACGTCGCCGGGAAGCCAGCGGTCCTGCAGCCGCTCGATCAGGCGCTGCCGGCTCGGCGTGTGGAAGGGCGGCACCACGTAGTCCACCTCGGCCAGCGCCCGGCCCACGGCCTCGGCGACCTCGCGGCGCCCGTGCCCGACGTTCGAGACGATGGCGCCGCCCGACGCATCGAGGATGCGGGTGCCGTCGGGGGTGATGAGGAAGCTGCCCTCGGTGCGGGCCACCTGGATGGGCGAGGCCGCGCCGGGAAGGAACGCGTAGCGGTCCAGGTCGGTCATGGGGGTAGTGTGGGACGCCTCGCAGCCGGAGACACGCATTTTTGTCCGGGCCTCGGCCGGCCGAAGAAGGCAGGATGCACGCCATGACCCGAAGAGGCGCCCTCGGAACGCTCTGGCTCGCGGTGCTGGCTCTCGCCTGCGCGGGCGACCCCGAGTCCCCCGAGGCCCAGGTGCGCCGGGTCCTCACCGCCGTCGAGGAGGCGGCCGAGGCCGGCGAGCTCAAGACGCTCAAGAACCACGTCTCCGAGCGCTACCAGGACCCCCAGGGCCACGACCGCCAGAGCCTGATGGCGTTCCTCACGCTCCAGGTCATGCGCCAGGGCAACCGCCAGGCGGTGCTGAACATCCAGGACATCTCGATGCGCAGCGACTCCCGCGCCGAGGTCTCCCTCGGCGCGGCGCTGGCGAGCCGCGGCTCGGCCATGGGGCTGCGCGCCAGCGTCTACCACGTGGACCTCGACCTCGAGAAGGAGTCCGACGGCGAGTGGCGCCTGGTCTGGGCCCAGTGGTGGCCAGGCGACGCCAGCGAGATGCTCTAGGCGGCGAACGCCGCCGAGATGCCGTAGGCGGCGAACGCCGCCGAACATGCCGTAGGCGGCGAAGGCCGCCGAGCCGCTGTAAGCGGCGAACGCCGCCGAGAGCCGCAGGCGGCGATTCCGGGAACGGCCCGGTGGTAGAATCGACGGGCCATGCCCGACCCGCCCGAGGCTCCCGACCCGCGCCGCGACCGCTGGGTGCTGTTCCGCGACCTGCTGGTGTTCTCGGTCAAGGCCGCTCTCGAGGCCTTTCGCGACCTGATCCTGATCCCGATCGCGCTCGGCGCCGGGGTGATCGGGCTGATCTTCCAGCGCAACGATCCCGGGGCGCTCTTCCGCCTGGTGATCGACGGCGGGCGGCGCTTCGACCGCTGGCTCGACCTCTTCGACGAGCGCAAGGACGGCGGCGGCGTGGCGGCCATCCTGGGCCAGGTGGAGCAGGCGCTGATCCACGAGCACCAGCGCGGCGGCCTCACCCAGCAGGCCAAGGAGTCGATCGATCAGGCCCTGGACGGCCTCCAGGAGGCCCTCGAGGGCCCCAAGGACCGAGCTCACGACTCGGTTTCCAAGGTGCAGAAAAAGCTCGCTGAATAGGAGACTTACGCCCCTAACCCGAGTTGGTACTCGGGAATCGATCGGGTAGCTTCGCGAGGTGCCGCGAACCCCGTCCGAGCGCTCCCGTCCGCCGCGCAGCCGACGCAGCCAGGCCCGCGGCCGCGCCACCCGCGAGCGGCTGCTGCGCGCCGCCGAGGAGCTCTTCCGGCGCCACGGCTACGCCGGGACGGGCGTCGGCGACATCGCGGCGCGGGCCGGCGCGAGCGTGGGCACCCTCTACCACCACTTCCCCGACAAGCGCGCCATGCTGCTGGCGCTGATCGACGACTGGGGCGATCGGGCCACCGCGCGTCGCCGCAGCGACCTCGACATGGAGCGCTTCCTCGGCGACGACCCGCGCGCGGCCATCCGCCGCTGGCTGCGCACGAACTACGAGCGCGAACGAAAGCGCCCCTCGCTCTATCTCGTCGTGCTGGGCCTCGCGAACCAGGACGACGAGGTGCGGCGCCGCTACCAGCGCATCGAGCAGAGCTCGATCGCGCGGCTCGGCGACTTCTTCCGCTTCGGCCAGCGCCGCGGCCTGATGCGCGAGGACCTCGACGCCGAGGCCACCGCGTTCCTGATCCACCACGCCATCGACATGGCCGCGACCCAGCTGCTGGTTCGCGAGGAGCGAGCCGGCGAGGCCGACGCCGACCGCGTGCTCGAGAGCCTGGTGGACATGTTCTGTCGAACCCTGCTGAGAGCCCAGAACACCGAGGAGTGACGGGGATGAGTGCCGCCGAGAAGCCCGCCAGCCGACCCGGATTCGACGAGTGGACGAAGAGCGACGT
>JASJCN010000254.1 GCA_030065975.1 Myxococcota bacterium | reverse complement strand
CGGCCTCGATCCGCAGGCCCGGCGCATCCACCGGCAAGAAGCCGAGCACGAGCGCCTCGCCAGCGCGCGCGCTGATCAGCAGCGACTCCGCCTTCATCGCGTCCTGCACGAAGCAGGCGCGGCCGGAGAGGACGAATCCGTCGCCCTCGGGCCGGGCCAGGGCGTCGCAGACACCGGGCTCGAACTCGCCCGCCGCCCCCGTGATCGCGAGGCTCGCGGCGCGCCCGTCGGCGATGGCGGAGAGTGCGCCGGCGGCCACGTCGCCCTCGAGCTCACGCAGCACGAAGCTGGTGCAGATCGTCGACGGCAGCGGCGAAGGCAGGGCATGGCGCCCGACCTCCTGGAGGAGCCCGGCGATCCCGGCCAGAGAGAAGCCGGCGCCGCCGGCCGACTCGGGGACGGCGAGCCCGGACCAGCCGAGCTCGACGATCTGCTTCCACATTCCGGCGTCCCAGGAGGGGAGCTCCCCGTCGTCGTAGACGGGCTCGGGTGCTGCGGCGACCAGGTTGCGCAGTCGCTCGACCGGGAGCTGCTCGTCCAGGAAGCGCTTCGCCAGCTCCTGCAGCAGCGCCTCGTCTTCGCCGAAGCCGAAGTCGGCAGGCAGGCTCGGTCGATCGGATGAGGTCTTCGACATCGGGGCCCCCTACTTCGACTTCGGCAGGCCGAGCACGCGCTCGCCGAGGATGTTGCGCTGGATCTCGTTCGTCCCCGCGGCGATGGTGTGGCCGTAGGAGTTCATGTACGAGAGCGGCCAGCGTCCGGAGTCCGGTGCGGCCGGGTCGAGCTTGTAGAGCGTCGAAGCGGCTCCGGCGATCGAGACGCCGAGCCGGGCATCGTGCTGGGTGAACTCGCTGCTCAAGAGCTTGCTCTGGAGCGGCAGTCTCATGGGGTGATCGGTGAGCGCCTCGACGCGGGCGCGTCGTGCGTTCAGCCGGATCCCCTCGGCCACGATCGCGCGCTCGACGATCGCGTCGCGCACGACGGGGTCCTCGGACGCCGGCCGCCCGCCCCGCAGCGTCTTCTTCGCGAGGGCGACGAGCTTCGCCGTCGGGTCGGCCGCGGTGCCCCCTCCGCCCGCTCCCTCGGCGGCGCCGCGCTCGTAGGTGAGCGTGGTCATGGCGACCTTCCAGCCCTTGCCCACGTCGTCGAGGCGCAGCGAGTCGGGAAGCACCACGTCCTCGAAGAGCACCTCGTTGAAGCCGCTCTCGCCGGTCATCTTCACCAGGGGCCGCACCGTGACGCCGGCCTGGCCGGCGATCGGGCACAGGAAGTAGGTGAGCCCGTCGTACTTGTGGTCCTTGCTCGTCCGCGCGATCAGGATCATGTAGCGGGCGAAGTGGCCGAGGCTGGTCCAGACCTTGTGGCCGTTGACCACCCAGTCGTCGCCCCGGCGGACGGCGCTGGTCTGCTGGTTCGCCATGTCCGAGCCCGCGCCGGGCTCGCTGAAGCCCTGGCACCAGATGTCCTCGCCGGAGAGCGCGCCGGGGATGAAGCGCTTCTTCTGCTCCTCGGTCCCGTGCACGAGGATGGTGGGCACCGCCATCGAGAGCCCGACGATGTTGATCAGGAAGGGCGTCCGCGCCCTTGCCATCTCCTGGTTCGCGATGCGCTGGAAGCCCTCGTGCCCGCCGCCGCCGTACTCGGTGGGCAGGTCGCAGCCGACCAGCCCCGCCTCGTGACAGCGCCCCTGCCACTCGACGAGATAGTCGCGCTGGCCCTCGGTCATCACCTCGAGGGGCGTGAGCGGAAGGCGCTCGCTCGGAGGCGGCGGCGCGTTGTCGCGGAGCCAGCTTCGGCAGTGCTCCTGGAAGGCGAGCTGCTCGGGGTTCATGCGGGACTGGGCCATGAGGCCTCCGTTCTGGGGCTGCACGCGGGCGACTGCGGGCGATCGCGGGCGACCCGGCAAGGTGCCGCAGGCGGCCTGCGGGGGGCAAGATTCCGCTGGCTAGAAGAGCTCCTGGACGTCGATCTCGCCGGACCCGGCGGGAAGGCTCACGAACGTACCGTCCCTGCCGACGGTGAAGGGCCCGTCGTAGGCGTCCGCCACACCCCGCACGAAGATGCGCTCCAGGGGAGCGAGCGGCAGCGGCGGCACGATGTGGTGGAAGAGCAGGTACTTCGCGCCGGCGGCCTGGGCCGAGCGTGCCGCATCCTCCGGCGAAGTGTGGTAGTCGAGAATGTCCTCGGTGATCTTGATGAGGTTGGGCCGCTCGGCCCGGCGCGCCGCCGCGGTGAGGACGCCCACGAGCTCGGGCGACAGCGCTTCATGGATCAACAGATCGGTGCCCTCGGCCACGCGTTCGAGGTTGGTCGAGCGGATCGTGTCGCCGCTGATCACGAGGGAGCGGCCGCCGTAGTCGAAGCGGTAGCCCACTGCGGGCTCGATGGGCGCGTGGACGACGGAGAAGGCCGTGATCTTCACGTCCCCATCCAGCACCACCACGTCACGGCCTTCGGACGGGACGTCGAAGGGGCGCGCCAGGCCGCCTCCACCGGTGTCGGGCACGATGTCGTCCCCGTGATGGGCCACGCGGTAGACGTGATCCTGCTGATAGGCCTGGTTGAAGCCCTCCACCACGGCCTCGACTCCGCGCGGGCCCATCACCGGAACGGGCGCCTCGTGGGTGCCGTTGACCCAGCGCTGCATCATCAGCTCGCCGAGCCCATCGATGTGATCCGAGTGGAAGTGGGTGAGCAGGATCGCCTCGATCTCGCCCTGGGGAACGCGCAGCTGGGTCAGGTTGCGCGAGCTCCCGGTTCCCGCGTCGACCACGAAGATCCGGTCCCCGGCGATCACGGCCGTGCAGGGGCCCGAGCGGTTCGGGTCGGGGAGCGGTGAGCCGGCGCCGCAGAGGGCTGCGTGGAGCCCGTCGGGAAGATCGTCGAGCATCGAGGAGAGCAGGTTCCGCTCGACGACGCGCCCCATCGCGCGCAGCACGAGCCGCTCCTGGAGCAGCCACGCGAGCCCCCCCAGCACCAGCAGGACCAAGACCCCGATCCGGATCACCTTGCCCATCTCGCCTCCCTGTCCGCTTCCCTGACCGCTTCCCTGTCCGCTTCCATGTCGCCGGCGCGGGCCCCCGAGGTCGGCCGCGCCAACACAATTGGCACACGATATGCCAAATGAGCCCGCTGCGCCTGTGGCTAGCGGCCCTCGAAGTCCGGAAGCCGCCGCTCGGCCATCGCCCGGGTCCCCTCCGCGAAGTCGGCCGTGGCCTGCAGCCGCTCCTGCTCGGCCCGCTCCCGATCGGTAGCCGCCCGGATGCGGGTGGCCAGATCGCCCCGCAGCGTCTCGCGGATCGACGCCACGGCCAGGGGCGCCGAGCGGGCGATCTCGGTGGCGAACGCCAAGGCCTCCTCCTCCAGCTCCTCGGGATCCGCGAGGCGATCGCACAGGCCGATGGCGAAGGCCTCGTCTCCCGGAACCCTCCTTCCCGTGTAGAGCAGCTCGGCGGCGCGCTGTGGGCCCACGAGCGCGGGCAGGGTCTCGCTGAGCCCGAACCCGTGGTGGAACCCGAGGCGCGCGAAGTTGGCGCTGAAGCGCGCGGCCGGGCTCGCCACCCGGAAGTCGGGCCAGAGGGCGAGGCCGAGGCCCCCTCCGATGGCGGCGCCCTGGATCGCGGCCACCACGGGGGTCCGGGTCTCGAACAGGCGCACCGCCTCGTCGTAGAGATGGCGGCCACCCGAGCCCACCGTCCCGCGCGCCGACGACTGGAAGTCGGCGCCGGCGCAGAAGTGCTTGCCCTCGGAGCCGAGCACGACGGCGCGCGTGCCGGAATCGGCGTCGAGATGCTCCATGGCCTCGGCGAGCGACGCGATCAGCGCCTGATCGAAGAAGTTGTTGGGCCCGCGCTGGATGGTGAGACGAGCCACCGGATCCCCGAGCGCCTCTACGCCGACGTCCCCGAACTGCATGGCGCCACGCTAGCCCGTCGGGATCGCTCCCGGGCCTGCCGGTCGCATCGGAGGTCGCATCGGGTCCGCGAGGCAAATCCCTTCTGTCCCGATGCGCAGGAGGGTTTCCTCAGGAGCGCGCGGGCGCGGCCCCAACTGCCCGGAATGCCTCGCGAGATCCGTGCGTCGGTCTGGCGGGATCGGGCCTGGCACGGCCTTTGCTCACAGAGGGTGCACCTGGGAAGGGATCACCGAATTGGGGATCCCGATGATGCTGTATTCCAAGACCATCGTGGCGGCTGCGATGGCCCTGCTGCTGGCCGGACCGGCTGCCGCCACCACCTTCAGCTACTCCGTCTCGAACCCGGGCGGCAACCACGCCGCCGGTCGCCTGATCCAGCTCGACGCGAGCTACGACGACGTCACGCACGCCTTCACCTGGACGTCGGTCTTCGAGGCCGAGAACGGCATGTTGCCCGATGGCGGCTGGCTCGTGGTGAGCAACGGCCCGAACCCGAAGAACAACGTCGACGAGTACGCGATCCTGTATCTCGACGGCGCGCTCGGCCGGGTCACCACCTACGTCTACAGCGGCCAGAACAACGCCAACTCCTTCCAGACCACGGCGTACCTCGCGACCCACGACGGCGCCCTCTCCGTGAGCGACGCGGGCTCGCAGCGCACGCTCACCATCGACCTGGTCGCGACGCTCGAGAACGCCTTCCTGAACACGCCCGATTGGGACGGCATCCAGTTCGGTACCGGCCTCCAGGGCCCGGAGATCGGCTACTGGTACCACCCGACCAAGAACACCCGGATCTCCTACGACCCCGACGGGCGGATCACGGGCTTCTCCGGAACCTCGGGCTGGTACGACAAGGCCTACAAGCCGGTCGACGTGCCCGAGCCCCACGTGCTCGGCCTCCTCGGCCTGGCCGGGCTCGGGGTGCTCGCCCGCCGCCGCGCCTGAAGGCGCGAACGGCCCGGATTCCGGGGCGTCCTGGCTCTTGCCGGGGCGCCCCGTTCGATTTCCGGCCCGGGAAACACCCCCGGAGTGAATCCAGAACGGGCGAGCGTGGTCTAATGAGGCATGCCCCGTTCCGGGTCCATCCTCTCGCGCCTCGCGCGGGCGGCGCTGGCCGCACTGCCGTGTCTGCTCGCGGTTGGGATCCCTGTTGGGATCCCTCTTGGCATCCCTGCGCCTGCCGACGCGCAGTCGATGCCGGCGAGCCTGCGGGGCAAGCTCGATCTGCGGGTCACCCGCTGCGAGCCCTCGCCCCGCGGCGGCGGCCTGATGATCGCCGAGCTCGAGCTCAGCACGGGCGCGACCGAGGTGCGCATCCCGGGGCTTCGCTGTGGCGCGTACCGGCCGGGCACCGACGACGCCCTGTTCCTCGAGCGGGTGCCCCTGGCCGAGCGCATGGGGCCGAACCAGAGCGTCTACCTCCGCAGCATCTTCCAGGCCGATGCGACCCACACCGAGTGCCGCTGCGTGGTGGGCGGCGTGGAGCGCCTGCGCGAGCGCCCGGCCTTCGATGCGGGGCCCGCGAACGAGCCCGACTTCCGCTTCGGCCGCGGCGAGCCCGAGCCGCGGGCCGAGCCCGAGCGTTGGCCGGGGGCCGACATGCGCCGCAAGAGCCCCCTGCAGGCGATCTTCCCGTGGCTGCGCGACCGCGAGGAGGCGCGCCGGCCCGCCCCGCGCTCGCCGCCGCCGGCGCCGCGCCTGCCGCCGCCCGGGCCCGACGTGCTGCGCCGGGAGCGCGTGCTCCTTCCGCGTGCCGAGCTCCACGACCAGCCCGCCGGCGCCGGCCTCGGCCAGTCCGTCCGCGGCGGCGACGAGGTCGACGTGCTGGGCCTGCGCGGGGGCTGGAAGCAGATCCGCGTGCCCGACACGGGCGCCCTGGGCTGGATCCTCGACGACGCCGCCACGGCCGACACCTTGGCACCCGAGCGGCTCGCCGAGCGTCTGCGCGTGCTCGACGCCTACCTCGATCCGGGGCACTCGCGGGCCACGGATCGCGAGGGGCTGTGCCGGGCGCTCGACCGCGGCGAGCTCGACGACCTCGTCTTCGCCCTCCTCCCGGAGATCCACGCGGTCTTCGTGACGAGCCTCTGGTGGGCCCTGCCCGAGCCCGAACGCGACGCCTTCCAGGTCTGGGTGAGCGAGTGTCACGAGGTGCGCCGCATCGTGGACGTGGCATCGGGAGCGGACCTTCGCGACCTCGACTGGGGGGAGGCGCCCGGCACCGTGCGTTCCAGCCGTGTACCCTGACGCCCCGCATGAGCCAGACCCAGAGACGGATTCCCAGGCGGACGTTGGCCCTCGGGCTCGCGTTCGCGCTCGCCCTGCCCCTTCCTCTTCTTCCTCTTGCAGACGGAGCCCTTGCCCAGGAGCCGACCGCTCCCAGTGGCCGCGAGGTCGTCGACCGGGTGAACGCCCGCGACGAGGGCGAGGTGCTGCGCCGCAACGTCACCATGCGCCTGCGCGACAAGCGCGGCCACGAGCGCGTACGCGAGACGGTCTTCCTGCGCCGCTTCTTCGGCGCGGAGAAGCGCATGGCGATCTTCTACGAGAGCCCGCGCAACGTGGCGGGGACGGCATTCCTCACCTGGGACCACCCCGAGGCCGATCGCGACGACGACCAGTGGCTCTACCTGCCCGCCTTGCGACGCAGCCGGCGCATCTCCGCCTCGGATCGCGGCGACTACTTCCTCGGCACCGACCTGACCTACGAGGACATCAAGAACGAGACCCGCGTCTCGGCCGACGACTACACCTGGCGCACCCTGGGCGAGGAGGAGGTGGACGGGCACCCTTGCCTGCGCGTGGAGGGAACGCCGGTGGACGAACGGATCTCGCGCGAGCTCGGCTACTCGAAGCTCGAGCTCTACGTCGACGCCGAGAGCTTCATCGTGCGCCGTGCGGAGTACTGGGACCGGGCCGAGCGCCACCTGAAGAGCTCGCGCGTGCGGGACATCCGGGTGGTCGACGA
>JASJCN010000253.1 GCA_030065975.1 Myxococcota bacterium | reverse complement strand
AGTCCCAGGGTTCCCAGTCCCAGGGTTCGCGAGCCCACCCGCGCAGCCGCCGCAGCGCCGCCCTCGGTGCCAGCAGCGCGGCGGACGCGACGAGCGCACACGCCACCCCGAAGCCGCGTCCCGGTTGGCCCAAGGCCGTCTCGAGCGGAGAGAGCGGGCGAGTGCAGTCCAGGGACTGCACCTGTCGGCCGGAGACTGCAGGCACTACCTGGGGGGACCCACCTAAGTCCCTGATTTTTAAGGAATCCGCTCATGGCATGGCGCGTGCACTGCTCGGGGGCATGCGAATCGTGGTCGAACCTCGCGGTGGAACGCATACTGGAGGCCGAGGGCCCATGGCAGACGCCGAGTACCACTCGCGTCGGCGCAGACGGCGCCGGCGCCGATCGAGGACCGCCGAGCCCATGGCTCCCATGGAGGCGCCTCCTCCCATGCCCCCTGCCCCTCCGGCCCCGCCGGCGGGTGCCCTCGACGAGCGCTCGCGCGAAGAGCGCGGCGGGAGGGGCTCGCGCCGTGGCCGTCGCCCCAAGCGGACGCCGGAAGAGGAGGCCTATCGAGAGGCCCGCGCGGCCGCCGGCCGCAAGATGGGCTTCCTCGCCCACGCCGTCCCCTATGGCGTGGTGATCACCTTCCTGCTCTTCATCGCCGGCTTCCGCACCGCCACCATCGTCGCCATGGCCTGGGGCATGGGGCTCGCGATCCACTACTTCTTCGCCATCGTCGCCCCCGACCTGCGCAGGCGCATCATCGACCGCGAGGTGAGCCAGCGCGTCTCGGCCGGCGTGACCGCCGAGAAGCAGAGCCTGGCCGGCCGCCAGCAGGAGCGGCTCGAGGTGCTGTCCGCCTCGATCGCTCACGAGATCCGCAACCCCATCACCGCCGCAAAGAGCCTGGTGCAGCAGATGGGCGAGGACCCGGGCGCGGGCGAGAACGTCGAGTACGCCAAGGTCGCCCTCGAGGAGCTCCAGCGGGTCGAGAAGAGCGTGGCCCACCTGCTGCGCTTCGCGCGCGAGGAGGAGATCGATCTTCACGACGTGCGCATGGGCGACGTGGTGGCGTCGGCGCTCGAGACCTTCCGCGACCGCGTCGACGAGGCGGGGATCCGCATCGTGTGCGACGTGGACGACGCCGGTGCCATGCGCGGCGACCCCGACAAGCTGCGGCGGGTGCTGATCAACCTGGTCGGCAACGCGGTCGACGCCTTCGACGAGGCGGGGACCGCGAATCCCACCGTCTGGGTCGAGGCCGGCGAGAACCTCGCCGGCACCGAGATCTGGGTGCGCATCAAGGACAACGGCCCGGGCATGCCGCCGGAGCAGCTCGACCGCATCTTCCAGCCGTTCTACACCGGCAAGAGCCAGGGGACCGGTCTCGGTCTCGCCATCTCGAAGAAGCTCGTCGACGTCCACGGCGGCGCGATCGAGGCCCACTCGGCGCCGGGATCGGGCACCGAGTTCGTGATCACCTTCCCCAAGCAATGGCCTGTGGAGCCCGAGTGAGCCGGCCCCAGGCTCAGAAGAGAGTGGCCATGGACGATCACCGCTCGAGCCACACCCGGGAGCGCAAGCGCCAGGCGCGCGAGCAGCGGCGTCAGGAGCGGGAGCAGCGCCGCGAAGCGCGCAACGCCCGTCGCGCGGCCCGCCGATCCGGTGACGAGCGGCCGGTGCGCGCACCCGAGCCCGAGGCCGTGGCCGCCCAGCAGGAGCTCGATGCCCTCGAGCGCGGCCCCGGGCGTGTGGAGCGAGCGGAGTCGGAAGCCCCGCCGCCGGTCGAGGAGCCGGTCCGGCGAGAGCGCGACGAGGAGCTCGAGGAAGCGGCCCTCGACGACGACCGGCACGAGACCGAGGAGGAGGTCCTCCGCGAGGCCCGCCGCATCGCCCGCGCGAAGGCCCGGGTGGCTCGTGAGGTCGTCGAGTGGGGCGTGGTCGTGGGCGTCCTGTCCCTCGTGCTGCCCATCGCGGCCTGGATCGTCGGCATCATCTGGGGCCTCGAGATCGCCGGCAAGTTCGCGAAGAAGGTGCTCGAGCCGAGCCTGCGGCGTCGCTGGATCGACCGCGAGGTGCATCGCCGCCTGCGCCACACCGTGCCCGTGCAGCGCCAGAAGCTCGAGGGCGAGCACTCCCGGCGCATCGAGGAGCTCGCCGCCGGCGTGGCCCACGAGATCCGCAACCCCATCACCGCCGCGCGGAGCCTGGTGCAGCAGATGGGCGAGGACCCGGGCGCGCGAGAGAACGTGGACTACGCGAAGGTCGCGCTCGACGAGCTGCAGCGCGTGGAGAAGAGCGTGGCGCACCTGCTGCGCTTCGCCCGCGAAGAGGAGTTCCACAGCGACTCGGTCTCCCTCGAGGACGTGATCGAGTCGGCGATCGAGACGATGCAGGAGCGCGCGGGCCAGGTCGGCGCGCGCATCGAGACCGACATCGACCAGGTCGAGGCCGTGCTCGGCGACGGGGAGCAGCTGCGCCGCGTGATGCTGAACCTGCTCTCGAACGCCCTCGACGCGCTCCACGAGGCCGGCGTCGAGTCGCCCCGGATCCAGGTGCAGGCCGGACAGAACCTGGCGGGCACCGAGGTCTGGGTCCGCGTGCGCGACAACGGGCCGGGCATCGAGCCCGAGCGCCTCGCCCGGGTCTTCAGCCCCTTCTACACGTCCAAGGAGACCGGCACCGGCCTCGGCCTCGCCATCTCGAAGAAGGTGATCGACGCCCACGGCGGCTCGATCGAGGCGGCCTCGGAGCCCGGACGCGGCACCGAGTTCGTGATCACCCTGCCCCGGAGCGGCCAGATCTCGAGCCGCGGAGAGGCCTGATGAAGCCCCGCACCCTGATCGTCGAGGACGAGCGCGCCATCCGGCTCGCGCTCTCCGGCCTGCTGCGCCGGGAGCACTACGAGGTCGAGGAGGCCGCGAACGGCGAGGACGCCATCGCCCGGGTCGAGGGCGAGCGCTTCGACTTCGTGCTCACCGATCTCGCCCTCGGCAGTGGCAAGAGTGGCATGGACGTGCTGAAGGCGGTGAAGGCCCACCAGCCCGAGACGCCGGTCGTGATGATCACGGCGCACGGCAACGAGAAGATCGCCGTCGAGGCGATGAAGGCCGGCGCCGAGGACTACGTCCCCAAGCCCTTCGACAACGACGAGATCCGCCTGGTCGCGCGGCGCTGTCTCGAGAAGACCCGCCTCGCCCGGGAGAACCGGGAGCTGCGCGAGCGCGTGGAGCGGGCCTTCGGCTTCGGCAACCTGATCGGCTCGGGCGCGGCGATGCAGAAGGTCTTCGAGACGACCCGCAAGGTCGCCGAGACCGATCTCACGGTGCTGATCCGCGGCGAGAGCGGCACCGGCAAGGAGCTCGTCGCCCAGGCGCTGCACCAGGAGAGCGCGCGCAAGTCGGCGCCCTTCGTGGCGGTCAACTGCGCGGCGATCTCGAAGGAGCTGGTGGAGAGCGAGCTCTTCGGCCACGAGAAGGGCGCCTTCACGGGGGCGGACGCGCGGCGCGCGGGCCGCTTCGAGGCCGCCCATGGCGGCACCATCTTCCTGGACGAGATCGGCGACATGGCGCCCGAGACCCAGGCCAAGGTGCTGCGCGTGCTCCAGGAGCGCTCCTTCGAGCGCGTCGGCGGCACCGAGCCGATCGAGGTCGACGTCCGCGTGGTCGCGGCGACCCATCGCGACCTCGAGGCCGACGTCCGCGAGGGGCGCTTCCGCGAGGACCTCTACTACCGGCTCAAGGTGGTCGAGGTGATGCTCCCGCCCCTGCGCGAGCGCACGGAGGACCTGCCGGCGCTGGTCACGCGCTTCCTCGACGAGGTCGCGGAGCGCCACGACCTCGCGCCCCGCACCCTCTCCGAGGACGCCCTCGCCCGCCTCGCCGCCTACCCGTTCCCGGGCAACGTGCGCGAGCTGCGCAACGTGATCGAGCAGGCGGCCGTGCTCTCGCCCACCGAGCGCATCGAGGCGAAGGACCTCTCGCTGCCCGAGCTCGGTGGAAGCCCGAGCGGACGCCCCGCGACGCCCGACCTCACCCTTCCCTTCTCGGACTCGAAGCGCGACGCGATCGAGCGCTTCGAGCGCAGCTACCTGCTCCACGCCCTGCGCGCCAACCGGGGGAACATCTCGCGCACGGCCGAGGCCATCGGAATGGTGCGCCAGAGCCTGCAGCAGAAGATCCGCGAGCTGGGCCTCCGCAGCGAGGACTGGGGCAAGGACTGACGGGTGCGCCCGCGGGGGCGCATCTCGGCCGCCGAGCCCTCCCGGGCCGAGCGGCGAAGACAGGCGAGCGCAGCTCGCCGTGAACCCGACCGGACCGTCGCGCGTATTCCCGTTCGACGCCCGATCGTTGCGAGGAGAGCACCATGAGTCGACGTCCTGGAGTGATCGCCCGTTTCTTCGGCCTGATCGGAGGCCTCTTCACCGGCTGGGTGAAGAGCCGCGAGGAGGAGAACCCCGCCGCGGTCTACGAGAACGCCATCAGCGAGCGGGTCAAGCAGTACCGCGAGCTCAAGGGGGCCGTCGCCGGCATCCTCTACATGCGCAACAAGCTCGAGGCCGAGCTGGCCGACCGCCGCGCCGAGCTCGCCCGCACCCTCGAGGACATCCGGCGCGCCGTTCGCGGCGGCGACGACCAGGTCGGGCTCGCCCTGATCGCGCACAAGCAGCTCCTGCTCGGCGACATCGAGCGCGCCGAGAAGGAGTACGACGGGCTCAAGGTCGAGGCCGAGGAGGCCAAGGCCAACCTGGTGCGCTTCCGCGAGGAGATCCGCGCCCTCGAGCGCGAGAAGGGCCGCATCCTGGTGACCCTCGCCAACGCCAAGGCCCGCCGCCGGGTCTCCGAGGCGCTCGAGGGCATCTCCGTCGATGCCGACATGCGGGCGCTCGAGTCGGTGCGCGAGCACGTCGCCCGCCTGCAGACCGAGGGACGTCTCGACGTCGAGCTCGGCGAGGACATGGGTCTCGAGACGCGCATCAAGGCCATCCGCCAGGAGGCCAGCCGCGACGCCGCGCAGCGGGAGCTCGACGAGCTCAAGCGCCAGCTGAACCCCGCCGCCCTGCCCGCCGAGACTCCGGCGGAAGCGCCGGTGGCGTCGCGCGAGCACCCGACCACGATCACCGTTCCGGCCAGCTAGCCGGTCCGGCCCGCGTCGACCCGAGGAGGGCGGCCCGGTCCCGCCGGGCCGCTCCTACGACCTTCCCCTCGCCTCTGAGAGGCCATGTCCGGAGAAGCCATGCCCGCACCCACTCCCGCCACCAGCGATGCCGAGTTCGAGCAGATCGTCGCCCGCGTCGAGCGGAAGGAGCGCGTCCAGCGTCGCGTCCACGGGCTGGGCCTCGCCTGGCTTCTGCTGTCGGGGCTCGGCGTGCTGGCCGCGGGGCTGGCATTCCTCGCCATCGCTCCCTGGGGCCTCGCCTTCGGAGACCCGGGAGCCGTGGGCTTCTTCGGGATCCTCGCCACGGTGGTGAGCGGCGGGATGCTGGCGCTCTCGCTGCCCGGCTTCGTGGTCGGCCTCGGCCTGCTCGGACGCCGCCGCTGGGCGCGAACCGGGGCCATCGTGCTCGGCGCGCTCGCGCTTCTGCAGGTGCCGTTCGGCACGATCCTCGGGGGTGCGACCCTGCTGATCCTGCTGGGAGACGACGCCGGGCCCGTCTTCGGCCAGCCCGCCCGCGCTGCCTAGGCGCCCCGGCGCATAGAGCTTCGCCGGGAAGCCGGTATCCTGCGCGGCCCTCGTCAAGGAGAGCCGCATGAGCGAGCCCGTACTGCTCGAGGAGCGCGACGGCGCCCTCGTGACCCTCACGTTGAACCGGCCGGGTGCCCGCAACGCGCTCTCGTCCGAGCTGCGCTCGGCGCTGACAGAGCGCTTCACGTCCCTTGCCGGCGACGCCGCCACCGAGGTGGTGATCCTGACCGGCGCGGGGCCCGCCTTCTGCGCGGGCCTCGACCTGAAGGAGCTGAGCGGCGACAGCGGCGAGACGAGCCGCGCCGTGGGGGGCGGAGCCGATCTCGTCGGAGCCATGAACGCCTTCGATCGACCCATCATCGGGGCGATCAACGGCTTCGCCATCACGGGCGGCTTCGAGGTCGCGCTCGCCTGCGACATCCTGATCGGCTCGACGGAGGCCCGCTTCGCGGACACCCACGCCCGCGTGGGCATCATGCCGGGCTGGGGCCTCAGCCAGAAGCTGTCGCGCCTGGTGGGGATCCAGCGCGCGAAGCTGCTCTCCCTGACCGGGAACTTCCTGCCGGCGGAGCAGGCCCTCGCGTGGGGGCTGCTCGCCGAGGTGGTGGCCCCCGAAGCCCTGCTCCCCCGCGCCCGCGAGATCGCGGCGGACATCCAGAGCTGCGTGCCCGAGGTGATGCGCGCCTATCTCGGCGTGATCGACGCGGGCTTCGCCGAGAGCTTCGGCGAGGGGATGCGCATCGAGTCCGAAGCGGCCCGCCGCCACGCCGCCTCGGTCACGAAGGAGCAGATCTCCGAGCGCCGGCAGGGGATCCAGGAGCGCGGCCGCTCCCAGGCATCGGGAGCGGCCGGGAAGGGCTAGTCGCTCCGGCGGATGCGCAGCTCGACGGGGATGCGGAGCTCCCCGTCCTCGGCCTCCTCGAGGGCGCGGGCGAGCGCCTCGGGCAGCTCGCCCTCGCTCAGGCCGAGCTCGAACGAGAGACCTCCGTGCTGGGCGACGCCCTGCACCGCGGGTGCGCTCGGCCCTTCCGCGACGGCTTCGGCCTCGGGGACGATCAGCGTCGTCAGGGGAGCGGGCTCCGCGTCGTCCTTGAGCTCGTCGTCGAGCGGCTCGTCGAGGATCTCGAGAGCCGGGGCCTCGGACCCGTCGTCCAGCACGTCGAGCCGCGGAAGCGGCTCGGCGTCCTCGGGCTCGAGCTGCGGAAGAGCCGGATCGGCGTCC
>JASJCN010000252.1 GCA_030065975.1 Myxococcota bacterium | reverse complement strand
GCGTGCGCTCGGAGTGCACGATGCCGCGGCCCGCGGTCATCCAGTTGACGGCGCCGGGCGTGATCGCCTGGTCGAAGCCCAGGCTGTCGCGGTGCTGGATGATCCCTTCGAAGAGGTAGGTGACGGTGGCGAGCCCGATGTGCGGGTGCGGTCGCACGGCCATGCCCTGGCCCGGGGCGAAGGTCGCCGGGCCCATGTGGTCGAAGAAGATGAAGGGCCCCACGCGCTTGCGCTCCAGGGCGGGGAGCAGTCGGCGGACCTCGAAGTCGCCGATGTCCTTGGACTTGGAGTGGATGAGCAGCTCGACCGAACCGGCGGCCTCGACGCACTGGGGCTCGCTGCACTCGTGGTGACTCATGGATCGCTTCCCTTCCCTCTCACCGGGCGAGCCGGTCGAGGATCTCCTTGGTGGTGACGACGGCGTTGGCCAACATCCGGAAGTTGACGAGAGCTGCGTAGTAACCGTCGCCGTCCGGGATCTTCGCGGCAGCGGTGGCGTCGGAGACGACGGCCACCTCGAAGCCCTCTTCGAGCAGCTGTCGCAGGTGCGACTCGACGCAGAGGTTGGCGCTCATGCCCGCGAGCAAGACCTGGCTGACGCCGATCTTGCGCAGCTGCAGGGTGAGGTCGTTGCTCTGCGGCCCGTACATCTTGTGCGGGGAGCACACGATGGTCTTCCCGTCCTCGATGAAGGGCTTGAACTGCGGCATCCAGTCCGCCCCCGAGCCCTCGAACCCCGCGAGCGAGAGGGGGCCCTTGCGCTCGAACATGGAGATGTTGTGCATCACCTTCTCGAGGGCCCCTTCGAAGCGCCAGCGGTGGTCCTGGGGGTAGTAGTAGTGGGGGCTCACGGCGACGGGGATCCCGGCCCGCTTGGCACCCGCGAAGAGCTCTTCCAGGGCGGCGACCGTTCCCACCTCCATCACGCTCTCGCCGACCACACCCCAGGCCACCCCGTCCGGATGCAGGAAGTCGATCTGGGGATCGACGACGACGAGGGCCAGGCGGGAGGGGTCGAGCTCCAGGTCCGAAGGGGGCAGGGCGGAGTCGGCGGGCGGCTGGTAGTCGATCATGTCGGTCCCTTCGGGTCTCGAGGGCGGTGGCTGCGGTCGCGTTCCCTGTTCTGGACCGAAGCTATCCACGGGCCGGCGGCCGCCTACGGGCCCTTGGATCGGATTTCGCGGGCGCCGTCCGGGGGAGCGCCGCCTCCACCGAAAGGTGGAGGGAGCGGGTGCGACCCCGCGGCTAGACTCGGCCCTGCCCAGGGAGGAGCCTCGTGACCATCGGCCTGACCCACGTGGTGGCCGGCCTGGCCGTGCTGCTCGAGATCGGATGCGCCATCGCAGTCTTGCGGCTGATCCGCATCACGGCTTCGCGCCGGGCCTGGGGCTTGATCGCGGCCGGCATCGGCCTGATGGCGGTGCGCCACGCGCTCACCCTGGCGTCCTACACCGACGACCCGGGCGGGCTGGCAAGCCATCTGGGCGAAGAGCTGCTCTCGCTCTTCATGTGGCTCCTGGTCTTCGCCGGCCTGATCACGCTCCCGCCGGTCTTCCAGTCGTTGCGCGACTCCCAGGACGCCGCCCAGGCGGCGCGCGACCTCGCGACCGAGCGGGCCGAGGAGCTCGAGGCCGCCAACGAGCAGCTGTCGCGCGAGGTGGGCGAGCGGACGCAGGCCGAGGATCTGATCGCCGCCCATGCGGACACCCTCAGCTGGTCGCTCGCGGAGCTGGCCTCCGGCACGCCCCTCGACCAGTTCCTGCGCACGCTCCTCCCGATGGTGGTCGAACGCATGGGCGGCGTGGAGGGCGCCATCTGGCTGCGCGACGAGAGCGACGGGACGGTTCGCATGGTCCTCGAGTACGGCCCGGACGGGACCCACGGCCCGGACGATTCGGACCATCCGCGTGCGCCGGGTCTCGACCGTGGGGGCAAGCCGTGGCGCCCCACCGACGAGGAGGTCAACCGGCTGGTCTCGATCTGGCGCGCGGGCGACAGCGAGAGCTGGATGACCGACGCCGAGAAGGAGTTCCTTGCCGCGCGCGGCATCAAGAAGGTGATCTTCGCGCCGATGGTGGCGGGCGACGTGGCCGTCGGCTGGTTCGCCATCCGCTTCTCGTGCAGCGAGGATCCCGACAAGGAGGCGGAGCTGGCCGAGGCGCTGGTTCGCCAGGCCACGCTCGCCGTGGTGCTCGAGCGCGCCAGTCGCAAGGTCCAGGAGACGACGATCCTGAGCGAGCGCAACCGCATGGCCCGCGAGATCCACGACACCCTGGCCCAGGCCTTCACCGGGACGCTGATGCAGCTCGAGGCCGCGCGCGCCGTGGCGCCCGAGCTGCCCGCCGCCGTGGACGAGCGCCTCGATCGCATCCAGCAGCTGGCCCGGGACGGGCTCGTGGAGGCCCGGCGCTCCGTGTGGGCGCTGCGGCCCGTGGCCATGGACGGGCGCAACCTGCTGGACGGGCTTGTGCACCTCGCTGCCGAGGCCGAGCGCGGTCACGCCGGCCCCGTCCGCGTGCGCGTCGAGTCGCATGGGGACGTCGACGCGATCCCCCTCGATCTGCAGGGCGAGCTCCTGCGCATCGCCCAGGAGTGCATCGGCAACGCGCTCCAGCACGCCCGCCCGAGCGAGGTGTCGGTGCGGCTCGTCGTGGCCGGCGACGCGGCCCAGCTGGTCGTCTCCGACGACGGAGTCGGCGTGCGAGAGGCGTCGCGGGCCTCGCACGGAGCGGGCTTCGGGCTGATCGGCATGCAGGAGCGGGCGGCGCAGATCGACGCGAAGCTCGAGATCCTGGACCTCGGGACGGAGACCGGCGGCGAGCGGCAGGGGACGCGCGTCTCGTGCGACGTGCCCTTGAGGCGGACGCGGTAGCGTCGGGCCGGAGAAGGAGAGCTGTGCATTGACGATCCGGGTCATGCTCGCGGACGACCACACGGTCCTGCGGGACGGCGTCCGCGTGATCCTCGACCTCGAGGACGACATCGACGTCGTGGCCGAGGCCGCCGACGGTGACGAGGCGCTCGAGCGCTACCGCGACACCTCGCCCGACGTGCTGGTGCTCGACCTGCACATGCCCGGGATCCACGACGCCGAGCTGATCGAGCAGCTGCGGGCCCACGACCCCGAGGCGCGGATCCTGATCCTCACGACCTACGGGGGCGGAGACGACATCCAGCGCAGCCTGAAGGCCGGCGCCCGGGGCTACCTGCTGAAGGACACCCCGCGTACCGAGCTGGTCGACGCCATCCGCCGCGTCGCCAAGGGGGAGCGCGTGGTGCCGCCTTCGATCGCTGCGACCCTCGTGGACCAGGTCGATGCGCCCAAGCTCACGCCGCGCGAGCTCGAGGTGCTGCGGCAGGTGGCCGAGGGCAAGTCCAACACCGCGATCGCGAAGTCGCTCTTCGTGAGCGAGGCGACGGTCAAGAGCCACGTGAACAGCATCCTCACGAAGCTCGGCGTGCGGGGGCGGACCGAGGCGGTGACCACCGCCATCCGGCGGGGCCTCGTCCGCGTCTGAGCCGAGGGCTCGCCCGCGTGGGCGAGGCGCCTCTCCTCCTTTGGGTGGAGGGCAAAATCCGTCCTGCGAACCGTAGGAAGGGCCCGGGCCGCTCCTAGCCTCGGTCCATGAACGGCATCGCCCTCGAGACCGGATCGAACCCGGCTCTTCCCGCGCTCGATCCGCACGGCTGCGGCTCCTGCGGCCTCACCCCTGACGTCACGCTGGCCGATCTCCAGACCGCCTGCGTGTCCTGTGTGTCCGCGCTGTGCGCACGCATGCTGTGCCGGTTCCTGCCCCTCTCGCGGCTGCTCTTCGGCGCGGACTCGGTGGCCCGGGCCGAGCTCGAGGCCCACCTGGTGGAGGCCGCTTCCGCGGAGAGCCCGGACCGCGAGCGCAGCCTCCCGGCCTGGCTCGAGGCACGCCTCGTCACGCGTGCGCTCGGCCGGTCGCTGCTGCCCGCGCCGCGCAGCCGGCGTGGGCGCGAGCTCTCGAGCGCGTCCGCGAGCCCCGAGGCCCGCTATGAGCGCGCCCTCGCGGATCTGCCTCCGAGCCAGCGAGCGGTGGTGGTGGCCTGCGACGGCCTCGGCAACGACCGCACCCGCGTCGCCCGGGAGATCGGAGTCTCGGAGGAGGCCGTCCGCCGGCTCCTCGACCAGGGCCGCCGCTTCATCGCAGCGAGGCTGCGTGAGCCGGCCCTCCATCGCGTCTCGGGGGGCTCCCGAGAGGGAGCCGCCCGCAGCCAGAAGAGCCAACCGAGCAACGCGCCGGCGTCGGCGCAGAGGATCCCCGCATGAACAAGCCCGACCTTCTCACCCCCGACAACTGCCAGCTCATCTTCATCGACCACCAGCCCCAGATGGCCTTCGGCGTCCAGTCGATCGATCGCCAGGTGCTCAAGAACAACGTGGTCGCCCTCGCGAAGTCGGCGCGTCTCTTCGAGATTCCGACGGTGATCACGACCGTCGAGACGGAGAGCTTCTCGGGCCACACCTACCCCGAGCTGCTCGAGGTGTTCCCGCAGCACCCGCTGCTCGAGCGGACCTCGATGAACTCCTGGGACGACCAGAAGGTCCGCGACGCCCTCGCCGAGACCGGCCGCAAGAAGGTCGTCGTCTCCGGCCTGTGGACCGAGGTCTGCAACAACAGCTTCGCCTTCTCGGCCATGGCCGAGGGCGACTACGAGATCTTCATGGTCGCCGACGCCTCCGGCGGCACGACCCAGGAGGCCCACGACTACTCGATGCAGCGCATGATCCAGGCCGGCGTCGTGCCGGTCACCTGGCAGCAGGTGCTCCTCGAGTGGCAGCGCGACTGGGCCAAGCGCGACACCTACGACGCCGTGATGGACATCGTCCGCGAGCACTCCGGGGCCTACGGCATGGGCGTCGACTACGCCTACACCATGGTCCACAAGGCGGACGAGCGGGTGACCCACGGCGAGCGCCTGGCCCCCATCGCGGCGGCCTAAGGCCGAGCTGATCCCGATCCCCGGGGGATGGCGTGATTTGCCACGCCACCCCCGCGGAATTAGCCCGCCGTGGGGAGGGCGAAACCTGCGGCGGCTCGTGCTCCGTTCAGGGTCCGGGCTCGGTCGCCCCGGGCCCCGGGGGCTGTCCGATCGAAGGCCGGAACACGCTGAAGAAGTCGGACGGGCCCACGATGCCGTCGCCGTCGAAGTCGGCCTCGCCACAGGTGCCGACGAACGGCGCGGTCGCGCCAAGGCACGGGCGCAGGTGGCCGAAGAAGTCGTCGGGCGCCACCAGGCCGTCCTCGTTCAAGTCGGCGTCGCAGGCGTCGCCGTAGTGTTGGACGCCGGCGACACTTGCATCGTCGTCCTCTGCGGCATTGGCGTCGCGCTGCCTGGGGTTCGCCACCAGCACACAGTTGTCACATGCGTCCGCCACCAAGTCACCGTCCGCGTCGTCGGACGAAGTGCAGAAGTTCGCGACGAGGTCAAGATCAGAGTCGACGACCGTTTCGAGCGCGTTCATGGTGCTAGTCCGGTCGCCCACCCAGCCCGTGAAGTGATAGCCCGGCACCGGGGTCGCTACGAGATCGAGCGACGAGCCCTCCTGGTAGTCGACCAACCTGCAGTTTCCATCGGCCCCCGATACGGTGCCCCCGCCTAGCGGCCGGACGGATAGGTCGAGGGCGAAACAAGGCGTGTCTTGGCAGGCGTCGCCGCGGCCGTCACCATCCGCGTCCTCCTGGTCTGGGTTCGGGTCCAGGGGGCAGTTGTCCGCGTCGGCGCAGACCCCATCCCCGTCCACGTCGTTTTCCGTATCGACGGGGCAGGGGTCGACGTCGGCGCAGAGCCCGTCGCCGTCGGCATCGTCGGCGAAGTCATCTGGACAGGGGTCGCACACGTCACCCTGGCCATCCGCGTCGCTATCGAGCTGGCCGGCCGGAGTCGTTTCGGGGCAGTTGTCGCAAAGATCGGGCACGCCATCCTCGTCCCCATCTGCAGCGAAGCTCTCTCCCAGGTTCGTCTCGCCAAGCAGCACGAGGAAGTCCCCGTCGGGCGTCGTGCCGGAAGCGAGGATCATCCCGGCTGAGGGGGCGGGTGCGTCGCCGGGAATCGTCACGACGGAAACGAGCTCTCCCAGTGCCGACGATGACGCGGACTCTAGAACCGCCGTGAAACCGTCACTTCCCGAGACGAAGCCGAGGATCACCTCGCTCTCGGCCGAGAATCCCGCACCGCTTACGCGAACCGACTGGCCCGGGGCGAACGCTTCGGTGGATTCGCAGGGGACGGAGGACGCGTCCACCACCGCGAGCTCGCGAAGGAAGATGGGTGGCAACTCCTCTTCGGGTGCTCTCGGTGCCGCGCTCACGAGTGCCGCGACGCTCGGAGGCGGGTTCCTCGGAAGCCCCGTTTCGAAGAAGCCGTGGGGCCAGCTCTCGAGCGACCGCTCCGAGAGGAAGGCGTTCAAGAACTCCCCCCAGGCCCGATGCCCGAAGACATTCGGATGTGCCTTCGCGGCACCCTTGGCGAGCAGCCCATTGAAGAACGGAGGCTCGAAGATCCCACACAGCTCGTGACCCGAGAACCAGAGGTCCGACGACACTCCGGTCGTCGACTCGTAGGGCGCGAAATGGATGCCCGCCTCCGCTGCGGCCTCTTCGAGGGCGCCGTTGAGGATGCCGGTGATCGAGCGAATGAACTCCTGCTCTTGTACGGAGATACCGACGTTTCCGAATGGGACCGCGTCGGCGCACACGCGATGGCCGCCGAATAGCGGCGGATAACCAAGCGCAACGATCGTCGCGTTCGGCGCCCTCGTCCGAATCTGGGAGTAGACCGCGCGAACTGCGGGCTTCACTCGCTCGGACACCAGAATCGGGAAGAGCTCCTTCAGCGGGCGCAGATCTCCTTGGAAGAGCCGCACAGGAAACTCTTGACAGTCTGGCGCGGCCACGCACGTCGCAGCGATCACGAGGAAGGCCGCATCGTTGCCGCCGATCGTGATCGTCACCAGATCCGTCTGTGGACCAACGGTCGACATCGTCGGATCGCCAGCCAGTACCTGGTCCAGCTGCGCCACCTCCGAGACGAAAGTGCCCCCTCCCTCGACCTGCTTGACGGCGTTCGCAGGCGGTGCGCCACCAGTCCGCACGTTGTCCACGACGGCTCCGCTGCATGCGATGAACTCGCGGGAGAAGTCTTCGCTCTCCTGGCTCAGATCCTCGATGCTCTTCTCCGCGCCCGGGACACGAGCGAAGGCGGAATACGCGAAGGGAGAGCGATGACACAGGTTGCGGAACTCTCCGCTCGTGCCGTCTTGATCCGTTTCGACGGAGTACGGCGGGACGCCTTCGCCGGAGGAGTAGGAGTCGCCGAGGGCCGCGTAGTCGATCCCACCGCAGTCGTCGATCCCGTGCGCAACATAGACTGGATCCGCGAGTCCTTCCCGGTCGTGGATGTTCCGGAAGGTCTTGCGAAAGTCGCAAACGTCCGTCGGAAGGTGCGCAGCGACTACGCCGAAGATGTCGGCGAGAGGGAACTGCACCCCGTCTGAGGGCTCTGGCTCGGCGTCGAGGAGGTCCCACAGGCTCGCCGCGACCGCCCCGTCCTGTCCGCGCCCGTCGACGGGCGGGAGCGGCGGCTCGATGTCGATCTGGAAAAGCGGAGGGCCGCCTGGGAAAGCGGAGTCCTCCAGGATCCGGTCGCCTTGCATGGCAGCCTGCAGGAAATCTGCCCAGCCGAACAGCCAGGCGCACTCCGGATTGCTCAGCAGGTTCCACCCATGGCCCGAGCAGTCGACGATCGGGAGCCGACCGCCACCGAGCTGGTGGAGCACGAAGAGCCCATAGTTCGTGAAGAGGACGTCCCGGTCCTGCTCGTCGCCTGGAGCGACATGGATCACACCATCGCTCGTGAAGCGCGTGGACGAGTCGGGGAACCGCACCCGCAGGCGGCCTCGGTTCACGAAACCTACCTCGGCTTCCAGCACGTCGAACGCGTCGTTCGCGAGCTGGTCGAAGACGTGGAACGCCCCGCTCCGGGCACTGCGGCGCTCGAAGATGTCGCGCCGCACTGCTCCGGTGCAGACGCCTGGAG
>JASJCN010000251.1 GCA_030065975.1 Myxococcota bacterium | reverse complement strand
ACGAAGGAGAGGTGCAGGTCGGCGTCGGGCGGCTCCCAGGAGCTCTCGACGAAGATCCCGCCGCGCGAGACGTTGCGGGCCAGGGCCAGTCGCGACTGGCCGGCACCCGCGATGCGGACGGGGGTCTCGAGCCCGACCCGGGGAAGACCCAGCGGGGTGGAGCTCGCGGTGAAGCGTCGCACCGAGCGGACCAGGACGTCCCGGGAGAGGGGCTTGGCCAGCACGTCGGCCGCGCCTGCCTCGATGGCCCGGGCGTGGTCGCGCGAGCTTCCCGACCCGATCGCGATCACGGGGATGCGGGCACTGCGCTCCGCCCCGGTGATCTCCCGGCACACCAGTGCGCCGTCGAGATCGGGGAGCGAGAGATCCAGCACTACCAGGTCGGGCTCGTGGGTGCGGACCATCTCCAGGGCCTCCGCCGCGTGGCTCGCCGTGATCACGTCCGCCAGGGGGCGGATGCACAGCGTCTCGAGCTCGCGAAACAGGGCGGTGTCGTCGACGACCAGCACCAGGGAGCGGTTCGAAGCCATCTAGCGGTTCCCGGTGAGGCCGCGGCGGATGGCGGCGATCTCGAGGGTCACCTTCCACTCGCCGGTCTCGTCGTCGTGGGCCCAGTTCTGGGTCACGTCGACGTTGCGCTCGACCATCTCCGAGAGGATGTAGCCGCTCCAACGGACGTCCACGGTGGCGGTGCGCGCCTCTTCGTCGAGGTCGACGGTCACGACCTCGTAGTCGGTGAGCCGGAAGTCCGCGACCTGGGGCTCGAGCGCGAGGAACTCCTCCAGCTGCTCGTCCGTGACGAACTGCGCGGCCTTGGCGATCCGGCCGTAGCGGACGTACTGGGTGAAGTGGAGCCGCGCCGTGTCGAAGTCGTCGGTGCGGTCCATCTGCGCCAGGCCCTCGAACGTCGAGCAGCCGCCGATCGGGGCCGTTGCGAGCAGCGCGAGCAGCGCCACCATCCCCAGACGGAAGCGGTGGGTGGTCATGGGTCCCTCCAAGGACCGGCAGCTCCGGCCGTAGGCGGTCGGGCGCCGGTCGTTTCCCGTATCGCCGGGTGGGGCGCGGAACTTGAGAATCCGGCATCGTGGGCCCCATCGGCGGTCGAACCCGCGTCGAGGGGAATGACCATCACAGAATGGCGCCCACCAGAGGGGCGCCGAGGACGCCAGGAAGGGAGAGCGCGCTGCTGCTGCTGGGAATCGACGTGGGGGGGACCAAGATCGCGACGTCCCTGGGTGACGAGCACGGACACGTGCTCGCCAGCCGGGTGCGGCCCACCGAGCCGTCGGGCGACAGCCTGAAGGATCTGTCGCGCATCGCGGGGGAGCTTCGAGAGCTGATCGAGGCGGAGGGGCGGACCCTCTCCGAGGTCGATGGCGTCGGCGTGTCCCTGCCCGGGCCGCTGGATCGGGAGGGCGGGCGCGTGCTGAATCCGCCGAACCTTCCCGGCTGGCACCGCGCCCCGGTCCGGGACGCGCTCCAGGAGGCCCTCGGCGTCCCCGTGGCGATCGACAACGACGCCAATGCCGCCACCCTCGCCGAGTGGCGCTTCGGGGCCGCGCGGGGCTACCAGCACGTCGTCTTCCTCACCATGTCGACCGGGGTCGGTGGCGGGATGGTGCTCGGCGGACGCCTCCACCGCGGCGTGGCGTCGAGCGCGGGCGAGGTCGGCCACATGCCGATCGAGTGGGACGGCGCCCCGTGCCCTTGCGGGCTGCGCGGGTGCCTCGAGGCGTACATCGGGGGCGCGGCCTGGGCGCGGCGTCTCGCCGAGGTGACGCCGGCCGGGAGCGGCGTGGCCGAGCGCGCGGGATCGAGCCCGCCGCGGCCCGAGCACGTGGTCGAGGCGGCCCGTGAGGGGGACGCCTTTGCGCTCGCCGAGCTCGAACGCTTCAACGGCTACCTGGCCCGGGCGATCGTGCATCTGACCTTCGTGCTGGCGCCCCAGGTGTTCGTGCTCGGCACGATCGTTCGCGCAGCAGGCCCGCTGTGCCTGGACCCGGTTCGGGCGCTGGTGCGCGACCACGTCTGGGACTTCCTCGGACGCGACCTCGCCATCGTGGCGGGCGAGCTGGGTCCGCGGCTTCCCGAGCTCGCGGGTCTCGGCGTGGCGAGCGACGCCTTCGCGAACGCGTCGGACCCCGAGTAGCGGCTAGGCCGACGCGGAGTCTTCGCCGGGCGTTTCGGCACCGACGGGTTCGGCACGAGACGGTTCGGCGCCGGAGGCCAGCAGGTCTTCCTGCAGGAGGCGCGTGGCCTCGGCGCGCAGCGTGGCGATGGCCTCGACGACCTTGGGGATCTCGTCCCCGGAACGGCTGGCCGTCTCGAGGATGCGCTCGACCGCTTCGGAGACGGCGACGCTCGCGGTGCCGTGGGACTCGGTGTTCGAGTGGATCGAGCGGATCATCTCCGAGATCGCGCTGATGCTGGCGGTGATGAAGCGCCCCGACTCGCGCTGCTCCTCGGTCGAGCGGTGGACGCTGCGGCACATGTCGAGGGCGGTCTCGGCGTTACGCAGCATCTCCTCGCCCGCGCGCGACTGCTCGGTCACCGCCGTGGTGATCTGCTGCACCATCGAGGACGTGTTCTGGGCGGCCTCGGCCACGTGCTTCGAATTGCGGGTCTGCTCGCCGGTGGCGCGCGCGATCTCGGCGACCCGGTTGCTGGCCTCGGAGGCGAGGTTGCGGATCTTGTCGAGCTCGTCCCCGGCCACCCGGGAGCGGGTCATCCCCATCTCGACCGCCTCCATGCCGGCGCCCATGGCCGAGACGGCATTGCTCGACTCGTCCTGCACGGCGGCGATCAGGCCCTCGATCTCCTTGGTGCTGGTCGAGGTGCGCTGAGCGAGGGTCTTCACGTGATTCGCGACCACGGCGAAGGCCTTGCCCTGCTCGCCGGCCTGGGCCGCGATGATCGCCGCGTTCAGCGAGAGCAGGTTGGTCTCGTCGTTGATGCCGCCGATCACGTTCACGATCTCGCCGATCTCGTTGATCCGGGTGGCCAGCCGCTCGAGGACGGTGCGGGCCTCGCGAACCTGCTCGAAGGAGCGCTCGATGCCCTGGATCGTCGCGCCCACCGCGTGGGTCCCCTGGTCGGCGCCGCTGCTGAGCTTCTCGGTGAGCTCCGAGGCCTCGCCCACGTGCTGGCTCACCTCCTGGATCGCCCGGTCCATCTGCACCATGGCCGCGGCCGACTCCTCGGCCATCGACTGCACGGCATCGGTGCTGTCGGCGACCTGGCGGATGCTGGCCGACATCTCGTGGAGCGAGGAGGTCGAGGCGTCCACCGTGTCGTGGAGCGAGCCGGCGCTGCGTGCCACCTCCTCGATCGCGCTCCCCATCTCGAGGATCGAGGACGAGGCCTCCTCGGTGGAGCGCGAGAGGCTGTCGACCTCGGCGTTGATGCCCTTGATCGAGGTGTTGATGTTCGCGAGCAGCGAGGCCGTCTCCTCGACGGCCTCCTCCGTGAGGTCGTGCCCGCGCTCGATCTCGGCGAGGGCTGCCGTGACCGTCGTCGGTGCGTCCTTCAGCTTGCTGCGGACGTCGGCGCGCAGCTCGTCGAGCCGCACGCGGAAGAGCGCGAGCCGCTCGAGTCGGCCGTCGGGATCGCCGAGCGCCTCGAGGTCGCCCTCGTGCAGCTCCGGCGCCTCGGTGCCGTCCGCCAGGGCGAGCAGCCGCGCGACGAGACGGTCCGCGGCGGAGCTTCCGGCGTTCGCGCCGAGCGTGAAGGCGGCCGCGGCGGCGGCTCCCACGACCGCAACGAAGGCCAGCCACAAGGGCAGGCCGAAGGAGACCCCGATCAGGCCCAGGAGCGCGGGCGACAGGGTCGCCAACAGCGCCATGCCCAGGGCCCGCGTCGAGGAACGGGAAGATCGTGCTGCGGAATCGGGCGGCGAAGGCCGGTCCATGGATGCGCTCCGAGGGTCGTTCCCCCATCGGCGCCAAGGGAAGGAGCCTTGAGGTGCAGATCGGCGAGAACGGAGCCCGGGCCCTGGGCTAGTCGGCCGTGGTGTTCGCCACCCGGTGAAGCTCCGATCGGAGGTCCGCGAAGCGACCCGTCCCCTCGGCGAGGGCGGCTCGCACGCGCTCGAGGAGCCGCAGGTAGAAGCGCAGGTTGTGAATCGAGGCGAGTCGCGCGCCCAGGGTCTCGCCGGTCTGCAGCAGGTGACGCAGGTAGCCGCGGCTGTGCTGCTGGCAGGTGGGGCAGTCGCAGTCCGGATCCGGGGGCGCGTCGTCACGCTGGAAGCGCGCGTGTCGGATGCGCAGCTCGCCCCGGGACGTGAACAGGATCCCGTGGCGCGCGTGTCGGGTCGGCACCACGCAGTCGAACAGGTCGATGCCGCAGGCCACGCCGTCGACCAGGTCCACGGGTCGGCCGAGCCCCATCAGGTATCGCGGGGCCTCGGCGGGGAGGGCCGTGTTCGCCTCGCGAATCGCGTCGGCCCGGCTCCCCTCGGACTCGCCGAGGCCGAGCCCTCCGTGGGCGTAGCCGTCGAAGCCGAGCCCGGCCGTCGCCTGGGCGCTGCGCCGACGGAGCGCCGCGTCGACGCCGCCCTGCACGATCCCGAAGACGGCCTGGTCCTTCCGGCGGCGCGCCCCGGCCGCCCGCTCGGCCCAGCGCAGGCTGCGCTCCATGGCCGAGGCGGCCGGCGCCTTCGCGTCGGGAGGCTGGCACTCGTCGAGCACCATGGCGATGTCGGAGCCCAGCGCCTCCTGGATCGCGACCACGCCTTCGGGGGTGAGCGTGCGGCGTCGGCCGTCGAGGGGGGAGGCGAAGGTCACGCCTTCCTCGTCGATGCGTACGCGGTCGGCCAGGGAGGTGATCTGGAAGCCGCCGCTGTCGGTGAGCCAGGGCCCCTGCCAGCCGGTGAAGCCGTGCAGGCCGCCGAGCCCGTCCACCACGTCCTCGCCGGGCCGCTCGTGGAGGTGATAGGTGTTCGAGAGCAGCATCTGCGCCCCCAGGGCGCGGAGGTCGCCCGCCGCGACGCCGCGCACGGCGCCGTAGGTCGCGACCGGCATGAACGCCGGCGTCTCGACCACGCCGTGCGGCGTCGCGAGCCGGCCGCTGCGCGCCTCCTCGTCGCGATCCCGGATCTCGAAGCCGAAGCCCGTCGCCTTCATGCCAGGAGCATCGCATCGCCGTAGGAGTAGAAGCGATAGCCCTGCTCGATCGCCTCGGCGTAGGCGGAGAGCACCGTCTCGCGCCCGGCGAAGGCGCACACCAGCAGCAGCAGGGAGGAACGGGGCAGGTGGAAGTTGGTGAGCAGGGCATCGACGACCCGGAAGTCGTCTCCCGGTGCGAGGAGGAGCCGCGTCCGGCCGACCCCGGCCCGGAGTCCGCCCTCCTGGCGAGCGGCGTGCTCGAGGGTGCGCGTCACGGTGGTCCCGACAGCCACTACCCGGCCTCCCGCAGCGCGCGTCTCGGCGATGGCCCGGGCAGTCGCCTCGGGGACCTCGAACGCCTCTTCGTGGAGCGCGTGGGCGGCGAGATCCTCGGGACGGATCGGCCGGAAGGTGCCGACCCCGATGTGGAGCACGACCTCGGCCCAGCGTGCACCCGCGGCGCGGATCCGATCGAGGAGGTCGTGGGTGAGATGCAGCCCGGCGGTGGGTGCGGCGACGGAGCCCTCGCTGCGCGCGAACACCGTCTGGTAGCGGTCCTCGTCGAAGGCCTCGGGGGCTTCGCGGCGGATGTAGGGCGGCAGCGGCATCTCGCCATGGGCGTACGGGTCGCAGCCGGTGGGAAACGCGAGAGCGACCTCTCCGTCGTCGAGGAGACCCGTGATCTCCGCGTCGAGCTCCGGTTGGCCCGCTCGGGTTCCGGGAAAGCCCAGGCGCAGGCCGGGCCGCAGCCGGCCGCGGCATCGCACCAGCGCGCGCAGGACCACGCGATCGTCGGAAGCGGAGCCCGGGGGCGCCGGGCCGAGCAGCAAGGCCTCCGCCCGGCCTCCGCTCGCCTTGTGCCCTCGGAGTCGCGCGTGGCGCACGCGCGTGGCGTTGCCGACGACGAGGTCTCCCGGGCGCAGCAGGGCGGGCAGGTCGGACACGTGGCGATGGGAGCGCGTTCCCGCCTTGCGATCGAGCACCAGCAGGCGGGCGTCCTCGCGACGGGCGGCCGGGGCCTGGGCGATCGCCGTTTCGGGCAGGGCGAAGTCGTAGTCAGCGAGGTCGATCACGGGAAGGGCCGGCCGCGACCGGAGGCGGAAGACCGTTGGTCAGCGCCTCGAGCAGAGCCGGGGTCTCGCGGATCGAGTCCCAGGAGAAGAGGGCGGAGCCGAGATTCGGCTGCCCCGCCACGCTCTTCACCTGGGCGAGGGCGCCCGCCGGCTCCTTCGCGAAGAGCCAGCTGCCGAGGCCGATCCAGAGGCTCCGGGTGCGGGCAAGGCCGGCCATCGCCTGGACGCCCTGCTCGAGCAGCTGGGGATCGCGCGTGTAGAGCATGGGGACGGCGAAGTCGAGCAGGCCGCGGTCGAGCCAGCCCGCCCAGTTCTGGTAGTCGACGAGGTAGGCGCGCTCGCGGTCCGCGATCACCGCCGCGGACATCGCGATCCCCGGTCGCACCTCGCGTGCGCGGTTGCCGATCGCCTCGACCAGCTCGGCGAGCTTCTCCCGCCGCCAGTCGTCGAAGCGGCTGCCGTTGCGCTGGGAGCTCCCGAAGGGTGCCGACAATCCGGTCTCGCTCTGGAAGCGCGTGCGCGAGGGCAGGCCGAAGCCGAAGCTCAACCCGACGCCGAAGCGCGTGCCCGGGATGTAGGGCAGGACGTCGGCGTAGCGGATGTAGTCGAGGTGCAGGCCGTCGAGCTCGGGGTAGCGCTCGAGGAGCTCGGCGAAGGTCGCGACGAGGCGCTCGCGAACGCCGGGCACGGCCGGGTCCAGCCACACCGCGGGCGTCCCCATGCGGTAGTAGCTCCGGTCGGGCTCCGGGAGGTCGAACTCCGGATAGGAGAGGATCGAGCGCCCCTTGGCGTCCACCGACACGGCGTCGGGGCCGAGGTCCCGGAGGATGGGTGCCTCCGGGTTCTTGGCGAGGGACAGCACGTTCACCCAGGCATGCACGCGCAGGCCCCGGGCGTGAGCCTCCGCGATCAGCACCTGCAGGGCGTCCCGCTCGCCCATCCGCCACGTGTTCAAGTAGGGATCGGGGTCGGCCAGGCTGGAGTCGTACCAGGCGCGGCCACCGCGATACACCTGGACGAAGAGGTCGCTCACGCCCATCGCCTCGGCGTCGGCGAACAGCGTGGCGAGGTGCTCCCGGCGTTCGAGCACGCGCTGGGATCCTTCGCACAGCACCCAGAGACCGCGCGGCGCATCGGCCGCCGCGGGGGCACCCGCCACGAGCAATGCGGCGATCACGGCCGCCAGCACGAGGCCGGGCCGGATCCGCCGGGGGGGCGAGTGGTCGATGAGCGCGCTCAATCCGGCGGCGAATCTACCCGTCTCGTCCGGGCATGCACGTCGCGCCCGAAACCGGCGCGATGTCGTCGGATCCGGCTCCCGGGACGTGCGCGCGACCGCCGCGTTTCGCACACTGATCGGGATGGGGGACGAAAGCAGGGGCCGGGCCCACGGCCTCGTCGGGGTCTGCGTGGCGCTCGCTCTGTGTCTGGGCGCCGCGGGAACGCTCGGATGGTTCGCTTCGGTGGCCCCGGCGAGCCCGGTGGCCGAGCCGGCGCCGGAGACGGGCGCGGCCGGTGCGCTGTCGCGGGCGCGCGAGCAGCTGGCGGCGGGCGAGCCGGCCGTGGCGATCTCGACCCTCGAGGGCCTCGGCGCCGTCGAGCTGGTCGAGGACTACCGTCTGCTGCTCCTGGCCCGCGCCCAGGCCGCGGCGGGCGACCCCGAAGCCGTCGTGGCCACGAGCGACGCGTTCGTGCGGGAGCACGCCCACTCGCCCCTGCGAGGAGCGATGGGGCGCGTGCGCGGAGATGCCCAGGCCGAGCTCGGAGTCGAGGCCCGCGCGCGGACGGCGTGGGCCGACGCGGCGCGGCGCACCCGCGACGAGGACGAGCGTGCCGAGCTTCTCGCCCTGCAGGCGCGTTCCTACGAGCGGGAGCGCGCCCGTCCGGACGC
>JASJCN010000250.1 GCA_030065975.1 Myxococcota bacterium | reverse complement strand
CCCAGCTCCTGCTCGAGGACCTCGATGTAGCGGAGCAGCTCCACGGGGTTGCTGTTGCCGATGTTGTACAAGCGGTAGGGAGCGCGGCTCGTGCCGGGATCGGGCGCGTCGCCGCTCCAGTCCTCGTTCGGCGGCGCCGTGCGGTCGAGCACCCGGACGATGCCCTCGACGATGTCGTCGATGAAGGTGAAGTCACGCCGGTGGTGCCCGTGATTGAACACGTCGATCGGCTTGCCTTCGAGGATGTTCCGCGTGAACAGGAAGAGCGCCATGTCCGGGCGGCCCCACGGGCCGTAGACCGTGAAGAAGCGCAGCCCGGTCACGGGCAGGTCGTAGAGCGAGGAGTAGGCGTGCGCCATGAGCTCGTTCGACTTCTTGGTGGCCGCGTAGAGGGAGAGCGGATGATCCACGTTGTGGTGGATCGAGAAGGGCATCTCCGTGTTCGCGCCGTAGACGGAGCTCGACGACGCGTAGACCAGGTGCTCGACCCCGTGGTGGCGACAGCCCTCGAGGATGTTCATGAAGCCGACGAGATTGCTGTCGACGTAGGCGTGCGGGTTCTCGAGCGAGTACCGGACGCCCGCCTGGGCGGCGAGGTGCACCACGCGATCGAACCCGCCGGACGCGAAGAGCGCCTCCATGCCGGCGCGATCCTGCACCGAGAGCCGCGCGAACTCGAAGCCCGGGCGTCCCTGCAGCTGCGCGAGCCGGGCCTCCTTGAGCGACACCTCGTAGTAGTCGTTCAGGTCGTCGAGGCCGACCACCTGGTCCCCGCGCGCGAGCAGCTGCCCTGCGACGTGGAACCCGATGAAGCCGGCGGCGCCGGTCACGAGAACCTTCATCGACCCACCCCCCTGGAGTCGCTGCTCATCGAGTGCCCGGACCGCCCCGTCGCGTGCCGCTCGACTTCTCGAGCGCCTCGATGTCCGAGTCGACCATGAGCTGCACGAGCTCGGCGAAGGGAATCTGCGCGCGCCATCCGAGCTCGGTCTCGGCCTTCTTCGGATCGGCGAGCAGGGTCTCCACCTCGGCGGGGCGCAGGAAGCGCGGGTCCACGCCGACGAAGTCCTTCGGGTCCAGACCCACGTGCGCGAACGCCACGTCGACGAACTCCTGCGGCGTGTGCTGCTCACCGGTGCCGATGACGTAGTCCACCGGCTCGTCCTGCTGCAGCATCATCCACATCGCCTCGACGTACTCCTTCGCGTATCCCCAGTCGCGCTTCGCGTCGAGGTTCCCGAGCTTGAGCTCGTCGGCGAGGCCCAGCTTGATCTTCGCAACCGTCTCGCTGATCTTGCGCGTCACGAACTCACGACCGCGGCGCGGGGACTCGTGGTTGAACAGGATGCCCGAGACCGCGAAGAGGTCGTAGCTCTCGCGGTAGTTCACCGTGATGTAGTGGCCGTAGACCTTCGCCACGCCGTAGGGGCTGCGCGGGTAGAAGGGCGTCGTCTCGCTCTGGGGCGTCTCGAGCACCTTGCCGTACATCTCGGAGCTCGAGGCCTGGTAGAAGCGGGTGGCCGGGTCGATCGTGCGGACCGCCTCGAGCACCCGCGTCACACCCAGGGCCGTGAACTCGCCGGTCAGGGTCGGCTGCGTCCACGAGGTGGGAACGAAGGACTGCGCCGCGAGGTTGTAGACCTCGGCGGGCTGCACCTCCTGCATGAGCGAGACCAGCGAGATCTGGTCGAGCAGGTCGGCCTGGTGCAGCTGGAGCTTGCCCTCCAGGTGGGCGATCCGTTCGTAGTTCTCGCTGCTGGAACGGCGCACGACGCCGTGGACTTCGTAGCCCTTCTCCAGCAGGAGCTCCGCCAGGTACGAACCGTCCTGTCCGGTCACGCCCGTGATCAGGGCACGGCCGTTACTCATGGAATCCCCTTTCGGAACGACGCCGAGGCGAGCCTCAGGTCTCCTTTGCAGTCCCTTCCCGGTCCTGGGCCGGGCTGTCGAGAATGCCGAGATTCCTCACGATCCGAAGTGTGAGCAGAAGAATCAAGGCCAGGAAGACGACCACCGCGTAGCCCTCGAGCCGCGCGAAGGACACGGCGATCAGGCAGAAGCAGGCGGTCAGGAAGTAGATCGACAGCACGGCCTGCCGCTGTGAGCCGTCGTGCTCGTTCAGCAGGCGATGGTGCAGGTGCATCTTGTCGGCTTGCATGATGTGGGCCCGCCGGCGGACGCGCCGGAAGATCGAGAGGATCGTGTCCAGGAGGGGAACCGCCAGGGCCAGCAGCGGGACCAGGAAGGTCACCAGCGTGATCCGGGCGTAGCCCTCGAGCGCGAGGATCGAGAGCAGGTAGCCGATGAAGAGGGCTCCCGTGTCGCCCAGGAACATCCGCGCGGGCGGGAAGTTGTAGGGAAGGAACCCCAGCAGCGCGCCCACGAGCACGACGCCCAGCACCGTGCCGGCGACCGCGTTGCCCTGGAACGCGATGATCGCCAGGGTCGCCGCGATGATCGTCGAGACCCCGGTGCAGAGCCCGTCGAGGCCGTCGATGAGGTTGATCGAGTTCGTCACGACCACGATCCAGACCGTGGTCGCGAGCCAGGCCGCAAGGGGGCCGAGCTCCAGCACGGTCCGCGTCACGGGCTCCGTGAAGTGGTCGATCTGGTAGCCGGCAAAGAAGGCCACCGCGGCGGCCACGATCTGCACGCCGAGCTTGATCCAGGCCCCGAGGCCGTAGCGGTCGTCGACGACCCCGAGGCCGAGCAGCAGCAGACTGCCCACGAGGAGGCCCTCGATGCGCGGCGCGACCACGTCGGGCTCCGGATGGACGAGGAGCAGAACGGCCAGCCCGACGAACATGCCCGCCGCGACCGCGACCCCGCCCAGCAGCGGGATGTCGGGCCGCTTGTTGACCTTCCTGTCGCTCGGACGGTCCACGACGCCGAACGCGACGGCGAGCCGCGACACCATGGGCGCCGAGATCGCCGAGACGGCGGCCGCCGCTCCGGCGGCAATGGCGATGGGCAGGATGTCCACGTGGGGATTCCGTGCGGAGAGGGGCGAGGCGGCCCGCGGGCTAGCGGGCGATCTGCGCGTAGGGCCCGTAGGGTTCGTTGTGCTCGGCGCCGTTCAGCACCACGCCGAGAATGCGTCGCCGATCGAGGACCTCGATGGCCGCAGCCACCTCGTCCTCGTTCGTGGTCTCTGCGCGAACGACGAAGACGACCCCATCGCAGAGCTCCGACACGGTCTTCGCATCGGGCAGACCCAGCGTGCAGGGCAGATCGAGGATCACGCGGTCGTAGCGGCCCGCGAGCTCCTCGAGGAGCTTGGCCATGCGCTCCGAGGCGAGCAGTTCGGCGGGGTTCGAGGGAATGCCGCGCACGGGCAGCACGTCGAGCTCGGTGCCCTCGAGGCGCTGGATGGCGTCCTCGGCGCTGGCGTCGCCGGCGAGAACCTCGGCCAGCCCGGCGTCGGGGCGCAGTCCGAGCGTCTTGTCGACCGTGGGCAGGCGGAGGTCGCAGTCCACGAGCAGCACACGCCTTCCGACGTTCATCGAGCTCACGATCGCAAGAGAGATCGAGGAGAGGGTCTTGCCCTCCCCGGCCCGCGAGCTCGTGACGCCGAGCGTGCGGATCGGGTTCGTGGCCGCGATCGAGTCGATGCGCGCGCGCAGGGTCCGGAACTGCTCCGCCACGTAGGACTCGGGCTGGAGGAGCGCGATGCGGCGCTTGTTGAAGTCGACCGCCGAATCCACCGGGGGCGTCGTCTGGCGCCGCAGCAGGCGCGCGAGCAGGCCCGGCTTCGCGACGGGCTGCGGGCGCGGGGCAGGCGCAGGGGCCGGGACCTGCCCCGGCGACGGCAGGGCCGGCTCCGCGTGCGTCGCCACGGGCGGCGCGGGAGCCGGGTCCGGCATGACCGGAGCGGCACCGCCGGCCGTGACCTCGTTCACGCGTCGGGCGCGCTGTTCCTCCGCCTTGCGGAGCGCATCATAGACCTTTCCCATCACACTCCCCCTTCATGGCGAGCACGCAGCCATCCGAACAGTCCGGTCCGCTTGGTCTTCTTCGCCTGGGTGGATTCCTGGATTCGCGGTGCCGGCGCATCGGCCGGAGCCAGCTCGAGATCGGCCGCCACTTCGCGAATCGCGTCGGCGCCGAGCGTATGTTGATCGCGGCCGAAGCCCAGCAGCAGGGCGCCATCACACACGATGTTGATCAGCCGCGGTGTGCCGCCGGTCACCCGGTGCAGCTCCTTGAGCGCGGCCTTCTTGAAGATCTCCTTGCCCGTGTACCCGGCGAGCCGGAGACGCTCGACCACGTAGTCCGCGCACTCCTGCTCGTCGAAGGGCCGGAGCTCGTGGCGCAGCACGATGCGCTGTCGGAGCTGTCGGAGCTCGGGCCGCGCGAGCATCTCCCAGAGCTCGGGCTGCCCGACCAGCATGATCTGGATCAGCTTGGAGGTGGGCGTCTCGAGGTTCGAGAGCAGCCGGATCTCCTCGAGCATCTCGGGCGAGAGATTCTGGGCCTCGTCGACGATCAGCAGGGTCGACTGGTCCTGCTCGAGGCGCTCGATCAGGAAGTGGTTCAGCGCGAGCAGGTACTCCGCCTTCGTGTTGCAGGGCGTCTCGATGCCGAACTCGTCGAACATCATCCGGAAGAAGTCGAGCGGCTGGAGGCGCGGGTTGAAGATGAACGCGGAGAGCGTGTCGCGATCGAGCTGCGCGAGCAGCGCGTGCAGCAGCGTCGTCTTGCCGGTCCCGACCTCTCCCGTGAGCAGGGTGAAGCCCTTGCGCGCGCGGACGCCATAGACGAGCGTGGCCAGTCCCTCCCGATGGGCGTCCCCGAGGTAGAGGAACGCGGGATCCGGCGTCATCTCGAAGGGACTCCGAACGAGTCCGTAGTGCTCGTGGTACATGGCGCTTCCGTTCCTGCTGGGTCCGTCACCCCGTGGGTGGCCTACTGGCCGTCCGGGGTGTCTGCACCGCCCCCTGCTTCGCCCGCCCCGACCAGCTCCTTGACCACGCCCGGCACGCCGTTGACGGCCCAGTTGCCGGCCACGGCGCCGACCAGGACGATGCCGGTCACCGCGGCCGCCCCGAAGGCTCCGAGCAGGCGCTTGCGGCGCGTCGCCGCGTGATCGGACGCGAGCAGCACGTTCGGCACCGTGGCCAGGACCGGGATGCCGAGCCGATCCTGCAGCTCGCGCGGGCGGTGGAAGGAGCGATCGGCCGCGCCGAGCAGCACCGCGAGACCGAGGCCCAGCGCGAGCCCGAGCACGCCGCCGAGCGCGACGATCGCCGGCCGGTTCGGCGACGACAGGCCCGGATCCGGGACCGCCTCTTCGAGGACCCGGAACTTCTCGCCCTTCTGCCGCCGCTCCATGTCGGACGCGATCTCGGCCTGCGCGAGCTTCGTGCTCATGTCGCGGTAGTTCAGCGTCAGCGATTCCCACTCGCGCTCGAGCGCGCCGAGCTGCTCCTGCACGCGGGGCGTCGCCGTGAGCCGCTCCTCGATCTCGCCGAGGTTCTCGTCGAGCCGGGAGATCTCCCGCCGCGAGGATTCCGCCCGCAGGGCCGCCCGCTGCATCTCCGCCTTCGCGGTCTGCTGGGCGACGCTGAGCTCGGTGTCGTCCTCGGCGTTGAGCGCCTTCTCTTCGATCGTCGCCTCGAGCTCGACGATCTCGGCCCGCGCGTTGATGATGTCCGGGTGCTTCTCGGTGAAGCCGCGCGCCTTCCACTCGCCGAGCTGCAGGCGCAGCGCGTCGAGCCGGCGCTCCGGCGTCACGATGCCGCCCTGATAGCGGAGGAAGTCGCCGCCGCCGTTGACGACCTGCTGGCGGTAGAAGGCCTCGTCGCTCTCGGCGAGAGCGAGATCCCGCTGCGCGTCGCGGACCTGCCCGATCACGCGCTCGTGCAGCCGTTGGTTCGCAGGCAGGTCCTCGGGCAGACTCCCGTTGTTCGCGCTCTTGATCTCGGCGATCCTCGATTCGACCCCGGCGATCGTGGTCTTCAGGCGCTGCACGTCCGCGCGAATGAACTCCGACGTGTCGCCGGATGCGCGCGTCCTCTCCTTGATGTTCTCCTCCACGAAGGATCGGGCGAGCTTGTTCGCAACGCTCGCGGCCATGTCCTTGTCTCGATGCCGGAACGAGAGCTGGAAGGTGTTGATCTGGACGTCGCGACTGCGGATCCCCGCCCTCTGCTCGAGCTCCGAGAGAAGCGGCTGGACGAAGATCTGGTCGCGCATCATCTCGATGACTTCTTCGCGAGTGCGCTCCTCGGACTCCTCCGGGTAGACGTCGAACTCTTCGATCACCGACGAGAGGCGGGGTCGACTCAGGATCTGCATCTGGATCAGATGCAGACGGTCGTTCAGGTCGGAGGACTGGAGATTGGAGGCGACCAGGTCCCGCGAGATCGTCTGCGGTTCGATCAGGAGGATCGCCGTCGACTTGTATTGGTTCGGCAGGATCGCCGCGACCAGGATCGCGGCGAGCGTGACGGCCCCCGCGACGACCGCGATCAGCCCGAGGCGGCGGCGAAGCATGTCGATCAGCGAACCGATCTGGAAGCTCTGTTCCGTATTCATGTGGCTCTCCTGCGGCGCCCTAGAAGCGCCAGGGCTCGAACGAGTAGTCGAAGCCGAGACGGACGATGAATTGCTCGATGGTGGAGTCGGAGACGAAGGCCCCCGACTGCTCCTGCTGTCGGAAGGACGCGACCGCTCGCAGGGCGACTCGTTCTCGCAGCCGGTAGCGAGCGCGCATCTGGATGCTGTAGGTGTCCGATTGGAAATCGCTGTCGAAGCGGATTCCCCGTAGCGAGATGGCCTCCGCGACGTTCGCGACGGTGGCCGTGGTCAGAATGCCGTCGAGAACCAGAGTCGAGTTCTGCAGTCCGGTCACCGTCGAGACGAGCTCCTGGTTCTGCTCCCGCCCCAACCAGCTCGCGGCCAGGCCGAGCTCGAGCTTCCGCGTGGCCTGCCACTCGAGCGTCGCGAAGACCCGATCGGTCACCGCGGTCACGCCGAAGTTCGAGGCGCTGCTGTCGTCGCTGCGGCGGTAGCCGAGCTGGAAGATCCAGTTCTGCCAGCGCTTGCGCAGCGTGATGTCGGCGAAGAAGGTGAGCTCGCTGCCCCCCGACGAGGGCGGGTCGACGAAGGGAACGGTCACCTCCTCCTGCCTGGCGTCGAGGGCCGGTGTCAAGCTCCCCGAAGGGCTACCCGGCCCGAAACTCGCGTTCTCGAGGATGACGAGCTGCTCACAAGCGACACCGAGGAAGGGGCTGCCATCGTCCAGCGTGGGACAGGTCCTGGCGTCGAAGAAGGTGTTCTCGGTCGGCCCGGGGTACCGGGCCCGCTCCGCAGAGTCCACGAGCTCGGTCTCGTCCGAGAAGACCAGCGCCGGACCCGCCGAGAAGTTGAGCGTGAAGCCCGGCGAGATCTCGAAGACGGCGCGCCCCGAGAGATTCAGGAAGTCGGTCTCGATGTCCCGACCCGTCACGGGCTTCTGGATGCGTCGGTTCCAGATCAGCTGCGGCCCCATCTGGAGGCGCTCGTTGAAGGTGTAGAAGTACTGCGCGCTGACGCCGTAGCCCTCGGTGTCCGCCGAGTCGCTCTGGCGATCGAAGATCTGATGGAAGCCGAGGATCGAGACGCTCTGCCGCGGCGAGAGCCGGTGCGTGAGCCCGACCTGCGCGAAGTTCGTGATCAACCGCGCCCGCTGGTTGGCCAGCGTCACGATCGGGTCGTCGCCCTCGGCGACGTCGGTGGTCTCGTTGAACCGGGTCTCGAAGCCCGCCCGGCGGAAGCGGTCGCTGAAGGTGAGCTGGGTGCGCGGGCCCAGGCGGTAGCTCACCTGCGCCCTCACATCGTGGTCGAAGCCGTCGAGATCGCGCTCGGTGGCGTAGACGTTGTAGCTGGGCGTGTACTGGAGGAGCCACTGGAGCTTGCCACGAGACTCCTCAACGCCGATCCGCGGCGCGAGCCGGAAGTAGAAGTCGTCCGTCTTGTCGCCCGAGGTCGAGAAGATGTTGTCGTCGTAGATGGCATCGGTCTGCACCTCGAGCGTGAGCTCGCGCGCAGAGGCTCCGACACCCACGAGCAGCAGCGCGCAGGTCACGGCGGCGAGCAGC
>JASJCN010000249.1 GCA_030065975.1 Myxococcota bacterium | reverse complement strand
TGGCCGAGGCCCGGCTCGCCGACGGCGACCGGCTGCTCGCCCTGCCCTTCGTGGAGGGCCGCTCGCTCGATCACTGGCTCGACGAGCCCGACCCCGGGGCCAGCCGCGGGCCCGGCAAGGCGCGCGACGTGCTCGTCGCATTGGGCCGGCGCGTTGCCGCCCTGCACGCGGCCGGCATCGGCCACGGAGACCTCCATGCCGGGAACGTGCTGGTGGGGCCGGAAGGCTGCGACGTTCTCGACCTCCAGCACGCCGGACGCCTCTCGCGCCGGCAGCGCTTCCGCGACCTCGGAGACCTCGACTTCTCGCTCTGGGGGCGCGCCAGCCTCGCCGACCGCGTGCGCCTCCGGGCCGAGGCTCTCGGACACTCGCGTCCCTTCGATCTCGCCGCTCGCGAGGAGCTGCGCCTCGTCGGGAGGGAAGCCGAGCGACGCGCCTTCGAGCACGGCGAACGTCGGACGCGACGAGCGCTCCAGCCCGGACGCGTGAACGAGGCGCTCGCCTTGCCCGGACGACGGGGCCTACGCGTCCCGGAGATCGACGACGACGCGGTGGGGCAGGCCCTCGCCGCCCACGACGAAGCCGTGCTCGACCCCGACGAGCGTCTGGTGAAGAGCGACGAACGCTCGTGCCTGACCCGCGTGGCCGTCGGCGGTCGCCACGTCGTGGTGAAGGAGGTGCTGCCGCGCGGGCCCGCGCGGATCGTCGCGGACCTCGTGCGCGGCTCGGCGGCGCGACGCGCGTTCCAGGCGGGCCACGGCCTGCTGGCGCGCGGCATCGGCGCTGCGCGGCCCCTCGCCTTCGCCGAGGAGCGGCGGCTGGGCCTGCCCGTCGCGTCCTGGCTGCTGCTCGAGAGCATCGACGATCCCGACGCCCTCGCGTGCTGCGAGCGGGATCCGGCGAGCGTGGTGGAGCCCCTGCTCGACCTGCTGGATCGGCTGCACCGACGAGGCGCGCACCACGGCGACCTCAAGTCGACCCACGTCTTCCTCGACGGGCAGGGGCACGCGCGACTGATCGATCTCGAGGGCGTCCGCTTCCGGCGACGCCTCGACGAAGACGATCGCATGGAGGCGCTGGCCCAGCTCAACGCCTCGCTCCCCGACGTCCTGCCGTCGTCGCTGCGCCGCGCGGCGTTCGCCCGCTATGCGGCGAGACATCCCTTCGCCGGCGGCACCGAGGTCGCGCTCCGCGAGGTGGTCCGCCGCAGCCTCGCGAGGGAGCACCGCTGGAGCGGAGCGGACTGCGCGCTCGAGCCCGAAGGCGAGCGCGTGGACGGGATCCTCTGAAGGCCTCTAAGCCTTGGTCAGCATCATCCACTGGAAGTAGGAGGACGAGCCGGGAACGCCGCCTCCCTGGCCCTCCTCCCAGTGGATCGTGACGCCGGTGCTGGCGCTCTCGAGGATGCGCTTGAACGCCTCGATCTTGCGGCTCGGATCGTCGGGATTCAGCCCGTGGAAGACGAGCTCGACCTTGTCCTTCACGTCGATGACGTTGAGCACGAGCGTCGCCAGGGTGAAGAGCTTGCCGATGCCTTCCACCGCCTCGACCGAGAGCCTCGGGGTGCTGACTTCGCTGATGTCGAAGGTGTACTCGAGTCGCATGGATCCCTCGCAGAAGTCCGGGCAGCTTGACCCGCGAGCCCGGTGGTGTCAATCGGAGCGCGGGCCCGCGCTCACGCTTCGGTGGCCCGCGGCAGGAAGCAGCGACAGCCGCGATCTCCACGCACGGCGACCTCGGGCATCTCCCGGCTGCACCGGTCGAAGACCTCGGGGCAGCGGGTGTGGAAGCGGCAGCCGTCGGGCGGACTCGCCGGCGAGGGCACGTCGCCCAGCACCACGGGCTCGGCGCTGCGCCGTGCCGGGTCCACCGAGGGAACGGCCGCGAGCAGCCCCCGCGTGTAGGGATGCCGGGGGTCCTCGAAGATCTGCTCCGTGGGCCCATGCTCGACGATCTGGCCCAGGTACATCACCGCCACCTCGTGGGCGAGGTAGCGCACGACCGAGAGGTCGTGGGTGATGAAGAGGTACGCGAGGCCGAGCTCCTCCTGGAGCTCCGACAGCAGGTTCAGGATCTGCGCCTGGATCGACACGTCGAGGGCCGAGACCGCCTCGTCGCAGATCAGGAGCCGCGGCTCCACGGCGAGGGCGCGCGCGATGCCGATGCGCTGTCGCTGGCCGCCCGAGAACTCGTGGGGGTAGCGGTCCATGGCGTCGGGATCGAGACGCACACGGCGAAGCTGCTCGGCGACGCGCTCGGTGCGTTCGGCTTCGTTCTTGCCGAGCCCGAAGGAGCGCATGCCCTCGGCCACGATCTCGCGCACGCGCATGCGCGGATCGAGCGAGGCCATCGGATCCTGGAAGACGATCTGGACCTCCTTGCGGTAGGGCCGCAGCTCGGCCGGGGCCAGCGCCGCGAGGTCGACGCCCTCGAAGCGCACCGCGCCCTCGCGGGCGGGCTCGAGCCCGAGGATCGTCCGGCCGACCGTCGTCTTGCCGCAGCCCGACTCGCCGACCAGCGCCAGGGTCTCGCCGGCGCGGACCGTGAGGTCGACGCCGTCCACGGCGCGAACGTGGCCGACCACGCTCCGGAACACTCCCTTGCGGATCGGGAACCAGGTGCGCAGGCCGCTGACCTCGAGGAGCGCCTCGCTCACGGCGCCTCCCCGATCTCGGAGGCGACCGCGTGGCAGAAGACGCGGTGGCCTTCGCCGACGGGTGTCGCCGCAGGGGCCTCGCTGCGGCAGTGCCCGAGGACGCGCTCGCAGCGCGTGTCGAAGCGGCAGCCCGCCGGCCACTCCGCCGGCGGCGGAACCACTCCGGGGATCTCCGCCAGGCGCTCGTGGGCGGTCGCGAAGCCGGGCATCGAGCGCAGCAACCCCTGCGTGTAGGGGTGCGCCGGCTCGCCCAGCACCTGGGAACGGTCGCCCTCCTCCACCACCCGGCCGCCGTACATCACGGCGACCCGATCGGCGAGCTCGTTCACCACGCCGATGTCGTGGGTGATGAGCAGGATCGCGGTGCCGAAGTCGCGCTTGAGCTCGCGCAGGAGCTCGAGGATCTGCGCCTGGATCGTGACGTCGAGGGCGGTCGTCGGCTCGTCGGCGATCAATACCTTGGGTCGGGTCGCGAGCGCCATCGCGATCATCACGCGCTGCTTCAGCCCACCCGAGAGCTGGTGGGGATAGGCGTCGAGCCGCGCCTCCGCGTCGGGGATGCCCGCCCGGCGGAACAGCTCGAGGGTGCGCTCGCGCGCGGCGGGCACACCCACCTTCTCGTGCAGGCGGATCGCCTCGACCACCTGCTTGCCCACCCGCGCTACGGGATTCAGGCTCGTCATCGGCTCCTGGAAGATCATCGAGATCTCGGCGCCGCGAACGTTGCGCATGTCGGGGACCGCCAGGGAGAGCAGGTCGCGCCCCTCGAGCAGCACCTTCCCTGCCTCCACGCGCCCGGGCCGGGGCACGAGGCGCAGGATGGAGAGCGCCGTCATCGACTTGCCGCAGCCCGACTCGCCCACGAGTGCCAGCGTCTCCCCGGCCTCGAGGTAGAGGCTCACGCCGTCGATCACGTGGATGCGCTCCCGGCCCGCCGGGAAGCCGGTCACCAGGTCCGAGACCTCGAGGACTCTCACAGGTCCTCCCGGAGCGTGCGCGGGTCGAGGATGTCTCGCAGGGCGTCGCCCACGAAGTTCACGGCGAGGAGCAGGGCGAAGAGCGCCGTGCCGGCGGCGGTGATGTTCCACCAGATCACCGGATCGCGGGAGAGCTCGTCCCGCGCCTGATCGATCATCTGGCCCCAGCTGCCGTCGAGGCCGATCCCGAGATAGGCGAGGATCGCCTCGGAGAGCACGAGCCCCGAGAACATCAGCACGAAGGTGATGATCACGAGGTGCATCAGGTTCGGCAGCACGTGGCGCCACACGATGCGCAGCTCCGAGACCCCGAGCGCCCGGGCGGCCTGCACGTAGTCGAGCTCGCGGAGCTTGAAGGCCTCGCCGCGGGTCACCCGACACAAGCCCACCCAGGAAGTCACCCCGAGAGCCAGACAGATCTGCCACGTGCCCTTGCCCAGCGCCAGGATCAGCGCGATCAGCAGCAGCAGGCCGGGCATGGAGGCCAGGGTCGACATCACGAAGAACACCACGTCGTCGAGCCGACCGCCGAAGTAGCCCGCCGAGACGCCGAGGAGCAGCGCCAGCGGGATCGCGATGGCGCTCGTCACGCCGCCGATCAGGAGCGCCACCCGGGCCCCCTTGAGCGTCCGGTGGAAGACGTCGCGGCCCAGGATGTCCGTACCCAGCAGGTGCCGCGAGGGCGCCTTCAGGGGCTCCTTGCCGTAGAACGACGTGGCCGCGAGCGGAGCCGAGTAGCTCGCTTCGCGCGTGCCCTCGAAGATCCGATCGATCACGCTGCGGGCCTCGTGCGCGGCGACGCCCTCGACGTCTCCGCCGCCGACCCACGCGATGGAGTCCAGCAGGGCCACGAGCACGTAGACGCCGATCACCAGGATCGAGACCCGGCGCCGCCGCCACAGCTCGAAGAGCGCCTCGCGCCACAGCCGGTTGCGCCGAACGAAGACGCCGGTCGCGATGCCGAGGACGAAGAGGAGCCCGACGACGACGTTGGAGAGCACGTGGGCGGACATCACTCGAGGCGCACCCGGGGATCGGCCAGGGAGTAGGAGAGATCGGTCAGCACCTGGCCGACCACGAAGGCCAGCGCTCCGATGAAGACCATCACGCGCAGCGTGGCGAAGTCGTTGCCGTTGATCGCGTCCACCGTGAGCGAGCCCAGCCCCGGGATGCCGAAGAAGGACTCGAGCAGCAGCGACCCGGTGAAGAGGAACGGGATCGCCACCACCACGCGGGTCAGGATCGGGATCAGGCCGTTGCGCAGAACGTGCGCCACCATCACCCGCAGCTCGCCGGCGCCCTTGGCCCGGGCCGTGCGCACGTAGTCACGAGACGATTCCTCGACGAAGACCGTGCGATAGAAGCGCAGATCGCCGCCCACCCCGGAGACGATCCCGACGAGCACCGGCAGGGCCAGGAAGCGCAGGATCACCGCGGGGTCCGGGTCGAAGCCCGAGATCGGGAACCAGCGCAAGAGCTTCGCGATCAGGTACTGCGCCCCCACGATGTAGAGCAGGATCGAGACGCTCATGGCCAGGACGGCCAGGAACACCCCCATGGAGTCGATGTAGGTCTCGCGAAAGAAGGCCACGAAGAGCGACAGCAGGACTCCGAGCACGCCTCCGAGCACGAAGATCGGAATGGTGAGGCTCAGGCTAGCGCCAGCGCCCTCGCGCAGGCGGCGCGAGATCGGGACGTCGTCGGCGTCGGAGTTGCCGAAGTCGAAGGTCAACATGCGCCGGTAGTGATCGAAGAGCAGGTTGTCGTCGAACGACTGCCAGGGCCAGAGCGGGCGGTCGTAGCCGTGGTTCGCCTTCCACTGCTCGAGCACCTCGGGCCGCGCCTTCTCGCCGAGGGCGCGGCGGGCGATGTCGTCGGGGGTGGCGACGGCGAAGAAGAGCACGAAGAGGAAGAAGAGCACCCCGAGGACGACCAGGCCGCCGTAGGCCAGCCGGCGCAGCATGTAGGCGAGCACTAGGGCCGCTCCCTGCGGGCGAGCACTACTGCCGCTCCCGGAAGAAGGTGAAGATCCCGGGCAGCACGATCGCCACGCCGACGGCGGCGAGGGCGTAGGCGGGCCAGGTGACGGGACGGTTCCACTCGTCCCGCGCCAGCGCCCGCGCCTCCGTGTCGATCGCCCGGTACTTGTGCATGGGGAACGACATGCCGAAGGTCTTCACGTGATCGAGCCAGCCGTGGAGCAGCGCGTAGCTCTCGGGGTGGAGCAGCTCGACCCAGGGCCGCTCGCGCTCGAGCAGGGCGCGCATCTCCCGGATCACCTCCATGCGTTCCTCGTCGTTGCCGCGCACGCGCATGCGTTCGAAGAGCGCCTCGAACTCCGGATCGCAGAAGTTCGCGGTGTTGGGGCCGCCTCCCTGCGATTGGCGCATGTCGCAGGTCAGCAGGAAGTAGAAGTTCTCGGGATCCGGGTAGTCGGCCGACCACCCCCAGAAGAAGAGCTGGTAGGAGCCGTCCTTCACCTTCTTCTGGAACTGGTTGTAGGTGGTCGCCGCGATCTGCACGTCGAGGCCGATCTCGCGCAGACCGTCGGCGATGAACTGGTCGCGCAGCAGCTGGGCCGAGCTGGTCGACGGCGTGTCGAATGTGATGCGGAGGGGACGATCCGTCTCGGGGTCGATCCCGCCGGGGTAGCCGGCGTCTACCAGAAGCTCCCGGGCGCGGTCGCGATCGAGCACCCGCGCGGGGTTCTGGTAGTCGGGGTCGTAGCCGAAGAGTCCGGGCGGCACCGGGGTCTGCGCCAGCACGCCGCGGCCGTTCAGGAAGAGATCGATCCAGCCCTGGGCATCGACCGCCAGGCTGATGGCCTGGCGCAGCTTCCGCGAACGATCGCCGCCCTCGGCTCCGAGCACCGGGTCCTCCATGTTGAAGCCCAGGTAGTAGACGCCGGGCGAGATGCTCTTGTCGAGCCGGACGCCCATCGCCGCCATCTCCGGAGAGAGGCGGTCGTCGCGGATCACCTTGTCGAAGCTCTCCTTGATGATCCCCGACGAGTCGTAGTAGCCCTGCAGGAACTTGTTGAAGAGCGGGATGCTCTCCTTCTCGCGGCGGAACTCGATGCGGTCGATGAAGGGGAGCGGGCGCCCCGCGGCATCCAGGAGCCCCTTCTCGGCGTCGCCGGGCTCGCCTTCGCTCGGGTAGACGGCGCCCGGTGCCCGCCATTCGGGATGCTCCGCGCCGTACCAGCGCGGATTGCGCTCGAGCACGATCCGCGACTGCTTGTCGTAGCGGCTGATCCGGAAGGGGCCGGAACCGACGGGATGGTCGTCGAAGCGCTCGTTCGAAACGCCGTCGTAGTACTCGACCGCCTCCCACGGCACCGGCGTCGTGAACCCCATGGCGAACCAGTAGAGGATCTGCGGGTAGGCCGCGGCGAGGGTCACCTCGAGGGTGAGATCGTCCGGGGTCGCGACGCCCTCGATGCCGCCGGCGGCTTCGTACTGCTCGCGCAGGGGCTTCTCGGCGAAGGCGGCGTCCGCCTCTCGCGCCTCGCTCAGGCGCTTCCCGAACTCGCGGAACCCCTGGATGTTCGAGAACGGATCGACGACCGGGCTGTTGGTCGCCGGGTCGGCCACCCGCGAGAGCTGGAAGGCGACGTCGGAGGCCAGGATCTCGCGGGTCTTGCGCCCTTCCCCACCGAGCTCGAAGCAGGGGTCCTCTGCGAAGACGAGGCCCTCGCGCAGCACGAAGCGGTAGCGGACCCGCCCGTCGGGAAGCTCCTCGGCGACGGGCAACTCCTTCGCGAGGCTCGGGATCAGCTCGTAGGGCCGCTTCAGGTAGTGGTACTCGAGCAGCTTGTCGTAGACGTTCCCGGTGATCGCGTGGGCCGTGACGTTGTAGGCCTTGGCGGGATCGAGCGTTCGCGGCGCCTCGCTGATCGACGTGTAGTAGACCGCGCGGGTCTCGTCGGCGTCCGGGTAGGGGTTGTTGGAGCAGGCGAGCCCCCACACGGCGAGGGCCGCCGCGAGCCCGAAGAGCCCGCCCTTGCCGGCGGCGCGGAGCCGGCGTTCGCCCGGCCTGCCGGGCCTGCCGGCCCGGTCGGGCCGGTCGGGCCGGTCGGGCCGGGATCGGTCCCCCTGCATCAGTCTCCCCCCGCCGGCGAGGATAGACGGCGATTCGCCAAGCGGAAGAGCGCGGGATCGAGCTTGGGATTGAGCTCCACCTGGAGGAACTCGACCTCTGCGGCGACGCCCGCCGGCGGCACCTCGATGCGCACGCGATGGGCGAAGGGGACCCCCTCGACGTCGCGGTAGTCGCCCCACTCGGCCTGCAGGCTCGTGCCGCCGAGGGCGGCCTCGATGCGCAGGCCGCTGAGTTGGCCGTCCGCACCGAAGACGGCCTGATGCAGCTGCTCCCCGGCCCACCAGCGAACGA
>JASJCN010000248.1 GCA_030065975.1 Myxococcota bacterium | reverse complement strand
GTCCGAGGGCGGTTCGCTGGCGCCGCTGGGCGTTCGCGTCGGCATGCTCCGAACCCTCGTGACCACGAACCCGCGCTCGGACGGAGGATCGAGAAGCTCCCACGGGATCCGGGCCGACTGGGAGTCGAGCTCGACGATCGTGTCCGGCGAATCCCCTGCCGCTTCGACGAGGTCGATCGGCATCAGGTACTGGAACAGGGTCGAGGGGGCCTCCGTGTCCCCGCTCATCGCCTTCTCGAGCATTCCGTCGACGTGCGACCACTGGATCGATCTCGGGAGCGGTAGCAACCGGGCCAGATCGGTGGTCGCTTCGAACTCGAGACCCGTGTCGGTGGTTGCGATCCGGAGTCTGCGACTCCATCCCGTGTTGTAGGGAGAGTGCGGGCGGCTTCGGCGCGCACCTTCCTTCACCTCGATCGTGGGAGCGGCCCGGACCCAGCCCCGCTTCCTCTCCGCGACTCGGCGAATGGCATGGCCCGCGTCGGTCGCGATGTCACGGTAGAGCTCGACGATCTCGATGCGTCCGATCTGAACGCGATCGGCGAGGTGCTGATTCTCCAGCCGCGCGTTCGCTTCCAGCGCCGCCTCGACGAGCGCGGACACGGAGTCCTCGATGCTGACGCGTGAGCCGCCGTAGGTTCCGATCAGCAGGCTGCTGACCTCGATGACGCGGACGGGCTCGTCCTCGGCCGGGAGATCGGACACGGCGAGCTCGAGGAAGGCTGCGGTCAGCGAACGCTCGAGGGAGGTGCGGCGCAGGTGCCCGGGATGCCCGAGGCCCACGACCAGTGCACCCGGAAACCCGTCGTGAGCTCCGTACACCCGTGCGCTCTCCAAGGGGCCCGGGTAGCGATCGAGCTGGAGATCCCGCGACATGCGGCCCCCGAGTCGTCGGTCGATGACTCCCTCGGCATGGACGATCGGATCGCCCGTGTAGTGGCCCACGAGCACGCGATGGCGCGCCTCCTTCACGTTGCCATTGACGACGCGGAGATCGAGGGGGAATTCGGGCTCGTCGTCGAACTCCTCCGGCAGATCGCAGATGGCGTCGACGAGATCCTCCTCGTTGGGGAAGTAGCGGATCTCCTCCTGGTCGAGGCTGCGCCGGGACTCGAAGAGTTCCTCCTTGCCCCCGCGACTCACCGTCGGCGGCTGGGTCTCGAGCTTGGAGGTCTCTCCATCGGAGAGCAGATCGGCGAAGCCGTCGAAGGACTTGGTGTGGCCCGGGATCTTGTCGTGGCCCGCATCGACGTAGTAGGTCTGGACGCCGGGGAGGATGCCGAGGTCCCACGGCACCGTGCCGTCACCTCGGCCCGTGTAGCGGAAGCGGACCTCCGATCCGCTTCGCTCCATGCTGGCCGGGGTCTCCTCGGAGTGCCCCGCGACATAGACCATGTGGTCCGGGTCGATCGCCGTGGTATCCAGGCGCTCCCGGAACTTGCGCGCCCCGTCGAGGATGGCGTCACCGGGCCGGAGCGACCCGAAACCCTCCCACGCCGCGGGCGTGAGCAGGTCACGGTCTCCGCGCTTGGGGAGCATCTCGACGAGGCCGGGAAAGGTGCGAACGAGCTCCGTCAGCTCGTCGAGATCCCCGATCGTGACGCCCGCCACGAGCTTCAGCAGCCGGTGGTTCTGGGTGAACACCTGCGCCGGCGCGTAGGAGCCGAAGTTCGGGGTGCCCATCATGATCAGGCGACCGCCGCGCTCCGTCATGCGCTTCCAGAGCCGCGGGTTCTCCGCCACGAAGGTGCGGGCGACCAGGCCGCCCATGGAGTGCGCGATGATGCGAACCGGCCGATTCGGATGGGCCTGATCGTCGAGATCGAGCTGAATCGAGTCGCGAAGCAACCGGGCCGATTCGGCGATCGGCTTTCGCCAGTCGAACCCGAAGTGGATGACCGTGTTCTCACGGCCCAGGCGGTCGTAGAGATCGCCGTAGTAGCTCTCCAGCAGACCATCCGGGACGACACCCTGCTGGTCCATGTGCAGCTTGCGCATGCCGCCGAAGAGGAGTCTCGCGACGTTGATCCAATAGCGATCGACGTCGGCGCCCTCCTTGATCGCGAGGTGGGTGCCCATGATGCCGGGGAGGAGATAGACGAGGGCTTCGCCAGGTCGGGCATCGGCGCGGATGTCTTCGACGGCCTTGAGCTTGCGGACGGCACGAGGGGCGCCGCGGATGCCGCCGTAGTCCTGGCCGTGGACCAGGTCGACGTACCGATCTTCGCTCTGGTCGATCAACCACTCGGCCATGCGCGACCGCGTCTCGGCCTGGCCGAAGTAGGAGAAGTGGGTGGCGTTCGGAGAGCGGAAATAGAACCCCACGGACTTCGTTCGCGGAACGCCGCGGAACATCGAGCGGCTGTCCACGACGAAATCGTTGGGTTCGCGGTAGTAGAGGTGGGAGAAGAAGTCCTTGATGCGGTCGAACAGGCCTCCGCCCCTTACGTCCCCCGCGATGACGGCCAGGGCTTCGTCGCGCCCTTCATCCTCCGGGAGCTGGTTCAGGAAGGGGACGAAGCCGCGATCCTTGTGCGGCATCATCGACTCGAGTCCGGGAAGCAGGTCGGCCTTCGTGCGGGTCGAGACGATCTGCGTCGCCAGCAGCTTGACGAACTCGCCCCCGGGGCCGCCCAGCTTGGCCAGCAGGCTCAGGATCACGTTGAGGTAGGTGTCGAGTCGTTCCGATGCCAGCAGCGTTCCCGCCGCGGGTGACGCGACCCGAACGAAGCGTCGCACCCGGAGCTCCTTCTGGGCCAGCAGGGACGAGAGCCGGGTGAGATCGCGGCGGATCTCCTTGTAGGGAGGGAACTCGAAGAAGGCGTCGAGATCGCCCTCGCTCCACGGGTGGCGGCTGAGGAGGTCCCCGATGATCCCGCCGCGGGAGTAGCTCAGCAGGTCGACCGTGGCGCCCTTCGGCAGGCGGCGAACCATGTCTCGCAGGTTGGAGGCCGGACTCACGGACACCGTGCGGTGCTGGAGGCTGAGAACCCGATTCGGATAGGCCGCGTGAAGGTCCCGCCACTCCTGGGTCGCCGCCTTTCCTGCGGCTCCGAAGAGGTCGCTGAAGCTGCCCTCGTGGCTGCTGAAGGTGCCGTGCAGCATGACCAGGATCGGTCCGTCCTGGGCACGGAGCCCCGTGACGGGCTCGTCCTCGAGGTCCCCGTCGGCCTTCACGCGGAACAGGCCCGGCTTCGCCTGGAATCTCTCTTCGAGCGCCGCGATGGCCTTGGGCACGGTGTACCGGACGACCGCACCCGTGGCCTCCTCGATCAGGGCCTCCTTGAGGTCCAGGCGGATGTGGAAGATGGACTTCAGGTTCAGGAACCGAGATCCGCGCGCCGTGGATAAGGCCCGGGTCGTGGGGATCTCGAGACGCCCGTCGTCGCTCCGGCGCGCCTGGGGGTACCGGGACTCGACGTCGCCCACCCGCACGAGCTCGACGATGTCACCTTCCCAGTGGAGCTCCAGCACGTCGTCGGGGTTCGCCTCGGCGACCGCCGAGTCGAGAGCCCCGCGGGTGGGAGAGACCGTATGGCTCGAGAGGATCGTCCGTCGCACCAGATCGTCGAAGTCGGATTCGGCCTGGGGCTCCGCCTCCTGCCGCACGCCGGGAAGCCGCAACTCGATCGTCATGGCACTCTCTCCGTCATCGATGTCTCAGCTCCTCGCGGAGCCGGGTCCTGCATCCAGAAGCCGGGTTGCTGCGTTCCCTTCGCGTCCATCCGCGCTCGTCAGGTGTCGAGGTCGTAGTGCTCCGTGAGCGGAATCTCGAGGTTCTGGGGTGCGTAGGGAGGCTGCGCTTCGAGGAGCCGTGGGACGAGAGGGTGAAGCCGGGCCCGCACGGCGCGCCCGTCGGGTCCCACGCGAGTCACGGAGCGGATCTTCTCGCGCGTCGGCTTCTCGGCGCGGTGGACATCGGCTCCCGAGAGCGGCGCATCGTCGACCGCATCGATCGCGGCCGCTCTGAACTTCAGGTCGTACCGGCTCAACCGATCGATGGCCCACTTCAACGAGAGGTCGGCGAGCGCCCGTTCGTGGCGCCCCCCACCCACATCCAGGTGGTCGCCGGGGAACCAGAGCTCGTCGAGCTCGAGGCCCTCGCGTTCCCGGCACAAGCTCGGCGTGAACGGTTCTCGAACCTCGTCGAGCGCGAGCAGGTGGTGGACGTGCCGGACGGAAGAAGGGATCGCGAGGTTCTTGCCGACGTTCACCTGCTGGGAGATGCCGAAAACCTCGGTCGGGAGTCCGAAGGCGGCGACCGTGTCCCAGAGCACGAGCGCAAAGGTCGGGATTCCAGCATCCTCGAGATCGTTGGAGAGGTCCCGCACGATCGCCGCTCCCCGGCTGAAGCCGATCAAGAACACGCGGTCGCCCCGTTGGTAGGCCTTGCGGACGATGCGGCGGGCCTTTCGCTTGCGCCGGTTCCAGCCGAGTCCCATGGCGAAGGAGATCTTGTCCACGAAGTACAGCCGGCTCGTGGCGATGCCCTTCAGGTAGGAGACCTCCTGCTGGCCCGGGATGGACTGCAGGATTCGATCCGCCATCAAGAAGACGTTCGTCACGTCCTCGTCCGGCTTGCCCTCGTCTCCGGGCTCGTTTCCGGTGCCGTCCACCAGGATGATGATGTCCTTCGGCATCGGCGCCTCCTCACCTTCATGATGCCGCAAGAATGCTGGGGTGGTGCATGGGCTCTGCGTGGGAGTCCCATCTTCGCATCGATCGCGTGTCGATGCGTGGACGGCTTGCTGCCACCGTGGGGCCATTCTCCAACCCCGCCGCACCGGAAGGTCGCCAGGCCCCCGACTCGGAGACGAGGCCGCCCGCACCGGACCGGCCGGCGAGTCCGCCCCCCGAGGTAACGGGACCATGGCCCGACGCCCCGAGTCACCTCGGGACGCCGGGCCGACCGCACGAATGGCTGTGCTGGTCTAGTCGCGGTCCTGGAGCTTGACGAGCTGGTGCAGGACGCCGTCGAGGCCGCCGTACACCGTGAGGGTGTCGATGCGCTCCGTGACCTTCTCGAGCGCCTCCAGCTCCTTCAGGCGGAGCAGGGTCGGGCTGCGCTCGAGCATCTTGGCCGTGTTGTGCAGCGAACGGGTCGCCGCCGTCTCCTCGCGGCGGCGGATCAGGTTGGCCTGGGCCTGCTTCTCCGCCTCCACGACCTGGTTCAGGAGCGACTTCATCTCGCCCGGGAGGATGATGTCCTTCACGCCGATGCTCTGGATCACGAGGCCGTACTCGGCCACGCGCGACTCGACCTGCGCCGAGATCGCGACGCCGAGCTCGTCCTTGCTGGCGAGCACCTCGTCCAGGGTCTTGGTACCCACGGCCTCACGCAGGCCGAACTGCAGCTCCTTGTACAGGAAGTCGCCGAAGTCCGAGAGGGCCGTCACGGCCTTCTCCGCGTCGGCCACGCGGTACGTCGCCGACAGGTTCAGGCGCAGGCTCACCTTGTCCTTCGACAGGATCTCCTGACCCGTGACCTCGAGCGTCTGCAGACGCAGGTCGACGTAGCGAACCTGGAGCGTGCGATCGAAGGTCCAGAACGCGTGCGCGCCCGGGGCGAGCGTGCGCTCCAGCTTGCCGTTCACGAACAGCAGACCCACGTGGTTGTCCGCGACCTCCGCGTACAGCAGGGCCGCGAGCAGCGTCTGACGATCGATGCCGCGCGCGTGGCCGAGCTGGCTCACGAGCTCCTGCGGCACCTCGAAGTCGCTCAGGGTCTCCTGGACGCGGACCTGCACGTCGTACACGTCCTTCCAGTAGGCCTTGCGCGTCGCCGGCAGCACGAGGTCCTCGAGCTTGCCGTCGACGGTGAGCAGACCGACCTCGTGGTCGCCGAGCTCGACCACGAGCAGGCGCTCGCGCAGCACCGCCTGCGTCTTCACGAGGAAGTCCAGGATCGGGTGCTCGAAGGCCGGCTCCGAGAGGTCGTAGCGGTCCACGTGCATGCGGCCGCGCGGGTCCCACAGGCGGTGGGTGCCCGGCTCGAGCACGCGCACGAAGTTGTCGCGGTGGAACAGCAGACCACGCTCGTGGTCGGCGATCTCCACCTTGCGCAGCGGGAAGAGCAGGTTCATGAGCTTCATGGGTCGACCTCCTTCGGGTCGCGGTGACGAGTGCGAGACCGTCTCGCATCTCGGGAGCGGATCGCGGCCCGTGGCTGCGATCCGTGGGAATCGTGGTGAGAGGCTCCCCGCACCGAGGCCGCGGGCCCTGGGCATGCGCGCGCCGGATGAACCGATGTCGGGGTGGGCACCGCCGCCAGGCGCGTCGCGCGAGGCGGCGGCCGGAACGGCGGGGCGGCTCCTTCGAAGCGAGCGACCAGGCGCGTGCAGCGGCCCGGGCGCGTAGCGTCCTCCGTGCTGTGTCACCCCGTCGCGCGCTCGGAGGCAGGCCGAAGCCTCCCTCCTCGCGAGCGCCGCGGCTCCACAGGGGAGCCTCTCGTTCTGTCGGGATCTGTCTTGAAAGGACAGTGGGGACTCGAACCCCGCCCTCGCGGGCTGCCGTGTGTCTCGGACCGGGATCGAACCGGCGACCGACGGATCCTCAATCCGTTGCTCTAACCCTCTGAGCTACCTAGACGGGAGTCGAACGACGCGGTCGTCACGGGTACGCGCCGGAGCGATTCGCAGCTCCCGCGCGCCAGGCCGGCACTCCGAACCGGCTCCGCTGGCGACGATCCACCTTCGTAGGACGCGTTGTGATTCTCCTCGTGCGGCGCGAACGCCGTGTGAATGGTCGAGGCGATGGGAGTCGAACCCACATCGTTCCGGGTAAGAACCGGATGCTCTGCCCGTTGAGCTACGCCTCCGAAATCTGGGGTGATCGTCGGGACTCGAACCCGATCCTCCGCGGTCACGACGCGGCGCCCTCGCCCGTTGAGCTACGACCACCACGAGTCAGGGGGAACGGTGGCAAGGCGCGAAGGAGTCGAACCCTCCATGGCGGGGTTGGAGTCCGCGAGCCGCCCGGCGGGCGCCCTGTGAGGCCGTTCCGTGTCTCGTCATGTCTGGATGGGGGCCGGGGACTCGAACCCCGAACCTTCCGGCTCAGAACCGGCTGCGCATCCGCTTGCGCCTGCCCCCAAGGATGTCTGGTGGATCGCCGAGGAATCGAACCTCGCGGGGCCCGTCGGGCCAACCGGGTTACAGCCGGCGTCGCCTCCATAGCGATCTAGCGATCCCCTCGTTCTTCTCCCGTTGGTGGAGCCTCGGGCAGGAATCGAACCTGCGCGTGCGGGAGTTGCAATCCCGTGCCTTCCCACTTGGCGACCGAGGCGCTCGTTTCGTGTCCTTGTCTGGTGCGCACAGCGGGCTTCGAACCCGCGACCTCCGCGTTGGCGGCGCGACGCTCTGCCGTCTGAGCTATGTGCGCGATGTCTGGAGCCGCCGGAGGGGATCGAACCCCCGCCCGCCGCGTTCGAAGCGCGGCGCTCTTCCGACTGAGCTACGGCGGCCTGGTAGGCGTGGAGGGCTTCGCTCCCCCGACCTTCCGCTTGTGAAGCGGCTGCTCTGCTCGCTGAGCTACACGCCTTTCGTTGGTGGGCGGAGAGGGAATTGCACCCCCGACCTCCGGCATATCAGACCGGCGCTCTGCTCCTGAGCCATCCGCCTCGAGCTGGCATCCACGGCGGGAGTCGCACCCGCGTCTCCGGGGTGAGAGCCCGGGATCCTGACTTCTGGACGACGTGGACCTGGTGGGTTGCGGAGGCGGGAGTCGAACCCGCAGGGCGCGGCGTATGAGACCTGCCCGATCCCGGTCGCTCCGCATGCTTCCTTTCCTTCGTTGGCGGAAGGGGCAGGATTCGAACCTGCGCGCCTCGGCGGCCCTGGGGGTGCAACCCGGCGCATTGCCTCTCTGCCGCCCTTCCGCGTGATGATGTTCGAACTGGCCGCGCAGGCTGGGATCGCACCAGCGCCTCCGGGATTTCACTCCGGCGCTCTACTGCCTGAGCTACCGCGCGATGTCTGGGGCCGAGGGCCGGAATCGAACCGGCGTCTTCGGGTTACGAAGCCGTGGCTCTGCCACTGAGCTACCCCGG
>JASJCN010000247.1 GCA_030065975.1 Myxococcota bacterium | reverse complement strand
GGCAGGAACAGGATCGCGCCGCCGCCGGCGCCGAGGGTGCTCACGTACCAGGCGACCACTCCCAGGCCGAGGAGGAGGAGCAGGGAGCCAGGGTCGAGGGGCACGGGGGGATCCTATCCGGCTCGCTCGGCGGCTCGCTCGGCGGCTCGCTGGGCGGCTGGGTGCGGCTCGCCCCGCCGAGCGCCCCCGGGGAGGCCCGGCCTCGGACCAATGGGAACAGAACGCAGTTTGTGCATGAAAGACTCCCGCATCTACACGATTCCGTCACATAAAAGGACCCGATCCGCCATCTGGTGGACTTAGTGTGCGGGCCGCGTCGACTCCGTGGCGCGCCGGGGGATGGGGGAGGAGCGGTCGATGGGGCCCTTCGCCGCCGTCACCGGCCCGCCGGGCGGGGTCTGCTCCTGGCGAGTCGGGGGTGGGCCCCGGGCGCCTGCTTCATCGATTCGTCGCCGTCTGGTCACGAAGGACGTCCCAGACATCTGTACGTTGCGGCGCACGCTCGTCGGACGCTCACGGATTCCCATCGAAGAGTTCACATCCGGCCGCCTCGGTGCGGCTTGGAGGTCCCCCAGATGCTTCGTCAACTGTTGATTCCCGCCTGTCTCTTCGGGCTGCTGGCCTCGCCGGCCTCGGCCCGGGACCAGATCCGGATCGTCGGATCCTCGACGGTCTTCCCCTTTGCCACGGCGACCGCGGAGCAGTTCGGCCGACTCGGCACCTTCAAGACGCCGGTGGTCGAGAGCACGGGCTCCGGCGGGGGCCTCAAGCTCTTCTGCGCCGGTGTCGGTCTCTCCCATCCCGACATCACGAACTCGTCCCGGCGCATCAAGAGCTCGGAGGTGGACCTGTGCGCCTCCAACGGCGTGGACGAGATCGTCGAGGTGAAGATCGGCTTCGACGGCATCGTGCTGGCGAGCTCTCGCAAGGCGGCGCCGGTGGACCTGACCCTCGAGCAGGTGTTCCGCGCCCTGGCCAAGGAGATCCCCGTCGACGGGAAGCTCGTCCCCAACCCGTACACGACGTGGGCCGACATCGACGCCTCGCTGCCGGCCCGCAAGATCGAGGTGCTCGGACCGCCGCCCACCTCGGGCACGCGCGACGCCTTCGTCGAGCTGGCCATGGAGGGCGGAGCCAAGGCGATTCCGATGCTGGCCGACCTGCGCAAGCAGGACAAGAAGGCCTTCAAGGCCGTGGCTCACTCGATCCGCGAGGACGGCGCCTACGTCGAGGCCGGAGAGAACGACAACCTGATCGTGCAGAAGCTCGAGGCCAATCCCGACGCGTTCGGCATCTTCGGCTTCTCCTTCCTCGATCAGAACGCCGACAAGGTGCAGGGCGCCAAGGTGGGCGGGGTCTCGCCCACCTTCGAGGCCATCGCCGCGGGTGACTACTCCGTGTCGCGTTCTCTCTACTTCTACGTGAAGAAGGCTCACGTGGGCGTCGTGCCCGGCGTTCAGGAGTTCGTCGCGGAGTTCACGAGCGAGAAGGCCGCCGGCGACGACGGCTACCTCGCCGACAAGGGCCTGATCCCGCTTCCCGAGGCCCAGCGCGAGAAGGTTCGCGAGGACTCCGCCGGACTCGCGCCGCTCAGCCTCTGAGCCCCCTGGCCGAGGGGCCTCTTCGCCCCTCGGCCGCAGGGGGATCCGGCGGATCCCGACGGACTCTGCGAAGCTTTCGCCACCGAGCTCGAGATCCCCACCCCCGGCGGCCCCTCCAGTCATGACCCTGGCGCTCTCCCTGACACTGCTGGCTCTCGCGGCCCTCGGGTACCAGCTCGGCTCGTCGCGAGCGCTCGCGGCGGCGGGTGGCTCCCCGCGCTCGCTCCATTCGCGGCCGACCTACCACGGTGTCTACGTCGCGATGTGGGGAGCCTTGCCCGCACTCGCGTTGCTGGTGATGTGGCTGGTCTTCGCACCGCGAATCGAGGACGCGTTCGTTCTCGGCTCCCTCTCCCAGGCCACGCTCGAGCTGCCGCCGGAGAGGCTCGCGGTCTTCTTGAGCGACGCCCGGAGCGTGGCACTCGGGGACATCCCGAGCCGGCCGCCGAGCGACGAGGTCCTCACGGCCAGCGAGCAGTATCGATCGCTCAACCGGACGGGCTTCGCCGGCCTCTGCGTGCTGGCTCTCGGGCTCTCGGCCGCGGGGCTCGTGGCCGCCCGCTCACAGGTCCGCGTGGAGCTGCGCGCCCGCAACCGCGTGGAACGCGTGGCCACCAGCGTGCTGATCGCCGCTTCGCTGGTCGCGATCCTGACCACGGCGGGGATCGTGCTCTCGCTGGTGTTCGAGGCCGGCCGCTTCTTCTCGTTGGTGTCGTTCCGCGAGTTCCTCTTCGGCCTCGAATGGAGCCCGCAGCTCGCTCTGCGTGCCGACCAGGTCGCCTCGTCCGGTGCCTTCGGCGCCGTCCCGGTCTTCGCCGGCACCCTGCTCGTGACGGTGATCGCCATGGCGGTCGCGGCTCCCGTCGGGATCTTCTCGGCCATCTATCTGGCCGAGTACTCCGCGCCGGGCGTGCGCGCCGTGATCAAGCCGATGCTCGAGGTGCTGGCCGGAATCCCCACGGTCGTCTACGGGTTCTTCGCCGCGCTGACCGTGGCCCCGATGATCCGAAGCTTCGGCGAATCGCTCGGCCTCGACGTCGCTTCGGAGAGCGCCCTCGCCGCGGGCACCATCATGGGGGTGATGATCATCCCCTTCGTCTCGTCGCTCTCGGACGACGTCATCACCGCGGTGCCCCGCTCCCTGCGCGACGGCTCCCTCGGCCTCGGAGCCACACGGTCGGAGACGATCCGCAAGGTCGTCCTCCCGGCCGCGCTGCCCGGAATCGTCGGGTCGCTCCTGCTCGCCGTCTCGCGCGCCATCGGCGAGACGATGATCGTCGTCATGGCGGCGGGACTGGCCGCCAATCTCACGGCCAACCCTCTCGAGGCGGTCACCACCGTCACCGTCCAGATCGTGACGCTCCTGGTCGGCGACCAGGAGTTCGACAGCGCCAAGACCCTGGCGGCGTTCGCGCTCGGTCTCGTGCTCTTCATCGTGACGCTGATGCTCAACGTCATCGCGCTCACGATCGTGCGGCGCTACCGGGAGCAGTACGAGTGAGCGAAGGGAATCTCCACCTCTCGGAGCGTGCAGCGCGAAACCTGCGGAAACGGCATCGTGCCGAGCGCCGCTTCCGTGCCTATGGGATGACGGCCGTTGCGCTGGCCATGGTGACCCTGGTGCTCCTGCTCGGGAGCATCCTGTGGCGCGGTTGGCCCGGGTTCTTCCAGCACACCGTGCTCCTCGACGTCGCTCTCGATCCCGAGGTGATCGACCCCGAAGGCTCGCGAAACCCCGATCGGCTCGCCCAGGCCGACTTCCTGGGTCTTCTCAAGACCTCGCTGCGAGAGCAGTTCCCGGAGGCGACGTCGCGCCGGGAGCGGCGCGAGCTCACGCGCATCGTGAGCGCGGGTGCCGATCTCGAGATCCGAAGGCTCGTACTCGAGTCGCCAGGGCGGATCGGGGAGCGGGTCGGCATCGAGGTGCTCCTCTCGGACGACGCCGACCTCTACTTCAAGGGGCAGCTCGATCCGAGCGAGGACGGCGCGACCGGCCGCCTCAGCTCGCGCCAGGCGGGCTGGCTCGACTCGCTCGAAGCCGAGGGTCGGGTCGAGAACCGCTTCCACACGCGCTTCTTCCAGGCCGGCGACAGTCGGGAGCCCGAGCTGGCGGGGATCGGAGGAGCGGCAGTCGGTTCGCTTCTCACGCTCGCCATCACGCTCCTTCTCTCGTTCCCCGTCGGCGTGGCCGCGGCGGTGTACCTGGAGGAGTTCGCACCCAAGGGGCGCTGGACGGACTTCATCGAGGTCAACATCAACAACCTCGCGGCCGTGCCGTCGATCGTCTTCGGTCTGCTCGGTCTGGCCGTGTTCCTGAACTTCTTCGGGCTGCCCCGCTCCGCGCCCGTGGTCGGCGGCCTCGTGCTCTCACTGATGACCCTCCCCACCATCATCATCGCCTCCCGCTCGTCCATCGCGGCGGTGCCGCCATCGATTCGCGAGGCGGCGCTGGGCGTCGGCGCCTCCAAGCACCAGGTCGTGCTCCACCACGTGCTGCCCCTGGCTCTGCCAGGGATCCTGACGGGCACCATCATCGGCATGTCGCGAGCGCTCGGCGAGACGGCGCCGCTCCTGATGATCGGGATGGTCGCCTTCATCGTGGACGTCCCCACCGGCTTCACGAGCCCCTCGACCCTGCTCCCGGTGCAGGTCTTCCTGTGGGCCGACAGCCCGGAGCGGGCCTTCGTGGCCAAGACGTCCGCGGCGATCGTCGTACTGCTAACCTTCCTGGTGGCCATGAACCTGGCCGCGGTCCTGCTGCGCAGCCGCTTCGAGCAGCGCTGGTAGGCCAACCATCAGCCGAGACCTCGGCCCAGAGGGAAAGACGAGGCATGGCCGACGCAACCATGAGTCCCGTGAGCCCGATCCAGGCGTCCCGAAGCGATTCGTCGGCGGCGGAAGAGGCTGCGTTCGAGGCCCGCGGGGCCGAATCTCCGGCTCCTACCCATCGGCAGGGGCCGCCGGAGTACACCACGAAGGTCACCACGCGCGGCGTGAACGTCTACTACGGCGACAAGCAGGCCCTCTTCGACGTCAACCTGGACATCCCCAAGAACCAGGTCACGTCGCTGATCGGGCCCTCGGGCTGCGGCAAGTCCACGTACCTGCGCTGCCTGAATCGCATGAACGACGTGATCGAGGGCTGCCGGGTCGAGGGCAAGATCACCCTCGACGGACACGACATCTACGAGCGCAGCATGGACCCCGTCCTGCTCCGGGCCCGGGTCGGGATGGTGTTCCAGAAGCCCAATCCCTTTCCCAAATCCGTCTACGAGAACGTCGCCTACGGGCCGCGCATCCACGGGCTCGCCGCGACGCGCTCGGAGCTCGACGCGATCGTCACGCGAAGCCTCGATCGTGCGGGCCTGTTGGCGGAGGTCGAGGATCGCATGCACGAGCCCGGGACGGGCCTGTCGGGCGGTCAGCAGCAACGCTTGTGCATCGCGCGAGCCATCGCGGTGGATCCCGAGGTGATCCTGATGGACGAGCCGTGCTCCGCGCTCGACCCCATCGCCACGGCTCGAATCGAGGAGCTGATGGCGGAGCTGCGCGAGAACTACACGATCGTGATCGTGACCCACTCGATGCAGCAGGCCGCGCGGGTCTCTCAGCGGACCGCGTTCTTCCACCTCGGCGTCCTGGTGGAGGAAGGGGAGACGGGCCAGATCTTCACCAGTCCCCGCCAGGAACGGACGCAAGACTACATCACGGGCCGCTTCGGTTGATGTCGGCCTTGGCGACCCGAGCCCCCCACCCGTCGGCAACGACCCGGCGCTCGCCGAGGCGAGTCGATCGGGCTCGGAAGCACGAGGAGGGTTTGGCATGACCCGGATCCTGGACCCCGTCCTGATGGAGCTGCGAAAGACGGTTCTGCGCATGGGCAGCCTCAGCGAGGCGATCCTGGGCAAGGCCGTCTCGTCGGTCTGGACGCGAGACGGAGCGCTCGCGCGCCAGGTCCGCCAGGACGATCTCGAGATCGACCGCCTCGACATCGCCGTGGACGAAGCCGTCCTGCGCGCGCTGGCGCTGCAGGCACCGGTCGCAGACGACCTGCGGAACGTGCTGGCGATCAAGATGATCGCCACCGATCTCGAGCGGGTCGGCGACCTGGCGCGCAACATCGCGAAGAGCGCCGACCGCCTGGCCACGCGTACCGAGGTGGAGTTCCCGCCCAAGCTGCGCGAGCTGGCCGAGGAGGCGAGCAGCCTGCTGCGGCACGCGCTCGACGCCTTCAGCGATCGCGACACCGCGCGGGCCGAGCGGGTGCTGCGGGCGGACGACGACGTCGACGACGATCAGGACATCGTGGTCGAATCGGCCATCGCCGAGATCATCAGCCGTCCCGAGTTCACGTCCCAGGAGCTCGACTACATCCTGATCGCGAAGAACCTCGAGCGGGTCGCCGATCACGCCACGAACATCGCCGAGCACGTGATCCTGGCCGAGGACGCCCGCAACCTGAAGCACGCCTCCAAGCTCGCCAGCTAGCGGCGAGCCGCCCGGTCCGGCGAGGGAAGGGGGCCAGCCGGTATTGCCATGCCTGGACATATACCCCTAGGGGGTATAGGTTCTCCGCATGAAGCAGGAGACCCGGGAGGCCGTCACCGGCCGGATGCGGAAGATCGCCGGCCAGGTCGCGGCCGTGGAGCGCATGGTCGACGAGGACCGCTACTGCGTGGACGTGCTGATGCAGATCGCCGCCGTGCGCGCAGCCCTGGATCGCGTGGGCAAGATCCTCCTGGAGGGCCACGTCGAGACGTGCGTCACCCAGGCGATTCGCAGCGGGAAGGCGCGCGATCGGGACGAGAAGCTCGCGGAGCTGATCGAGGTGTTCTCGCGCTTCGCGCACATCGGGAGCCGCTGAGGCCCGCGATGCGCGATCCCGTGTGCGGCATGGAGGTCGGGGACGACGCGGCCCACTCCGTCGAGCACGCGGGAACGCTCTACCGGTTCTGTCGGGAGGCCTGTCGCGAGCGCTTCCTGGCCGATCCCGACGCCTATCTGGAGGGCCGCGCTCCCGGCCCGCGAGCCGACGAGGTCGGGCCCTGGGTCTGCCCCATGGATCCCGAGGTGGTCGAGCCCGAGCCCGGGGATTGTCCGATCTGCGGAATGGCCCTCGAGCCGAGCGGCATCCCCGTGGCCTCCGGACCGGATCCCGAGTGGCTCGACATGCGGCGCCGGCTCTTCGTCGCTGCGCCGCTCTCCCTCGCCGTCATGGCCCTGGCGATGGGCCCGCTGGCCGCGCGGCTCGATCCCGCCGCGAGCCGGGTCCTGCAGCTCGCGGCCGCTTCCCCCGTCGTGCTCTGGGCCGGGGCTCCGTTCTTCGCGCGCGGATTCCGCTCCCTTCGCAGCGGCTACCTCAACATGTTCACGTTGATCGCCCTCGGCACGGGAGCGGCCTACGGCTATAGCGTGGTCGCGACGGCGGCCCCGGGCGTCTTCCCCGCGGCGTTCCGCGAGGCCGGGGGGCACGTGGCGGTCTACTTCGAGGCCGCGGCGATGATCGTGACGCTCGTGCTGGTGGGGCAGGTTCTCGAGCTCGGCGCCCGGGCGCGAACCGGCGGCGCGCTGCGAGCCCTGCTCGAGCTCGCGCCGGCCGTGGCCCGGCGGATCGAGGCCGACGGCTCCGAGGCCGACGTCCCGCTCGCCGAGGTGGCGGCGGGCGATCGGCTGCGGGTGCGCCCGGGCGAGGCGATCCCGGTGGACGGCCGCGTCGTCGAGGGAAGCAGCCGTGTCGACGAGTCGATGCTGACGGGCGAGCCCACCCCGATCGCGAAGCAGGCCGGAAGCCCGCTCACCGGCGGGACCCGCAACGAGAACGGCGCCCTCGTGATGCAGGCCGAGCGCGTGGGGTCGGAGACCCTCCTGTCCCGGATCGTGCAGCGGGTGGCCGAGGCCCAGCGGAGCCGCGCGCCGATCCAGGCGCTGGCGGATCGCGTCGCGGGCCTCTTCGTCCCGGGTGTCATGCTCGCGGCTGCCGTCGCCTTCGGCGCCTGGGCGACGCTCGGGCCCGACCCGCGCCTCGCCCACGCCTGGGTCGTGGCCGTCTCGGTGCTGATCATCGCCTGCCCCTGCGCGCTCGGCCTCGCGACGCCCATGTCGATCGTGGTCGCCATGGGCAAGGGGGCGGGCATGGGCGTGCTGTTCCGTGATGCCGAGGCGATCGAGTCCCTGCGCGACGTGGACACGCTCGCGCTCGACAAGACCGGCACGCTCACCGCGGGGCATCCGCAGGTGGTCGCCCGCTGCCCGGCGCTCGGGGTCGACGAGGAGCGGCTCCTCGGCCTCGCGCCCTCGCGTTCGAGCGCGGCGATCACCGTGGCCTTGTCCTCGGGGCGCAGGCCGGCCCGCACGTCCTCGATCCCGAGCCGGGCCGCCACGGCCGCCGCCGTCTCCGCGTCGTCCCCTGTCAGCATCACGAGCCGCAGTCCCAGGCCACGTAGCGCGTCGAGCG
>JASJCN010000246.1 GCA_030065975.1 Myxococcota bacterium | reverse complement strand
ACGGCGGTGCTGGCCGGTGATGCCCTGCAGGCCCTGGCCTTCGAGGTGCTCGCCAGCGCGGCTCCCCACGCGGATCCCTCGGTGGTGGTGGAGGCCGTTGGCGACCTCTCGCGCGCCTGCGGCTCGCGGCAGCTGGTGGGCGGGCAGGTCGACGATCTCGCGGTCGCCGCTCGCGTCGCGGCCGGCGTGCCGCCGCACCCCGCCGGCGAGGATGCTGCGTCGCGCATCGAGTCGATCCACGCGCGGAAGAGCGCGGCCTTGATCGCGGCCTCGATCTCAGGGGGTGCCCGCTTCGCGCCGGGCGCCCGGCCGGAAGACGTGGCGCGCCTGCAGCGTTTCGGCGAGGGCGTGGGCGTGGCGTTCCAGATCGCCGACGACCTGATCGACCGCGACGACGAGGAGCCGTGCTCGCTGGTCGGAGTGCTCGGCGTCGAGAGCGCCGCGAAGCGCGCCGAGGCGCTCCTGACGGACGCGCTGAACGAGATCGCCGCGCTCGACGAGCGCGCGGAGCCCCTGCGGGACCTGGCACGATTTGCTGTACGGAGACAGGCATGACGGACGAGCGGAGAACCCTCCTGCTGGACGCGATCGAGGGTCCCGAGGACCTGCGCGCGCTCTCGCGTGAGCAGGTGGGCGAGGTCGCGAAGGAGCTTCGATCGGAGATCGTGCGCTGCGTGTCCCAGACCGGCGGACACCTCGCCTCGAGCCTCGGCGCCGTCGAGCTCATCACGGGCATCCACTACTGCTTCGACACGCCCGCCGACCGCCTCGTGCTCGACGTGGGCCACCAGGGCTACGCGCACAAGATGCTGACCGGCCGCCGCTCGGGATTCTCCGAGATCGGGAAGGAGGGCGGCATCGGCAAGTTCCTGCGGCGCGAGGAGTCCGAGGCCGACCACTTCGGCGCCGGACACGCGGGCACCTCGATCTCCGCCGCCCTCGGCATGGCCCGTGCCTTCGAGCACCAGCGCATCGACCACAACGCCGTGGCCCTGATCGGCGACGGCGGCATGACCGCGGGCATGGCCTTCGAGGCCCTGAACCACGCCGGCCATCTCCACCAGAAGAACCTGGTCGTGGTGCTGAACGACAACGAGATGTCGATCTCCCCGAACGTGGGCGCGATGTCGTCGTACCTCTCGCGCAAGCTCTCGGCGCCGATGGTGCGGCGCATGAAGGGCTGGGCGAAGGAGTTCCTCACCTCGATGCCCGGCGACATGCTGCACTGGGCGCAGAAGGCCGAGGAGTCGCTCAAGGTCTTCTTCTCGCCCGGCCTGCTCTTCGAGGCGCTGGGCTTCAAGTACGTGGGGCCGATCCAGGGCCACCGCATGGACGTCGTGCTCGAGACCTTCGAGAACGTGCGCGCCATGCTGGACGCGGGCGACGGCCCGATCCTCGTTCACGCCATCACCGCCAAGGGGCACGGCTACGAGCCCGCCGAGCGCGACCCCTTCAAGTACCACGGCGTCGGCAAGTTCGACGTGGCCTCGGGCGAGTTCGTGCCCTCGAAGCCCGGCCCGCCGAAGTACCAGAAGGTCTTCGCGAAGACGCTGATCCGGCTGGCCAAGGAGGATCCGCGCATCGTCGGCATCACCGCGGCGATGAAGGACGGCACCAGCCTCGACCTCTTCGAGAAGGAGTTCCCCAAGCGCTTCTACGACGTGGGGATCGCCGAGCAGCACGCGGTGACCTTCGCGGCGGGCCTCGCCGCCGAGGGCATGAAGCCGGTGGCCGCGATCTACTCGACCTTCCTGCAGCGGGCCTACGACCAGGTCGTTCACGACGTGTGCGTCCAGAACCTCGACGTGACCTTCGCGATGGACCGCGCGGGGCTGGTGGGGGCCGACGGCGCCACCCACCAGGGCATGTACGACATCGCCTACCTGCGGACGCTCCCGAACATCATCCTGATGGCGCCGAAGGACGAGAATGAGCTGCAGCACATGGTGCGCACCGCCGTCGAGTACGACGGCCCGGCCGCCATCCGCTACCCGCGCGGCGGCGGCTTCGGCGTGCCCATGGACCCCGACATCAAGGCGGTGCACGTGGGCGAGGCCGAGCTGCTCCGCGACGGCGAGGACGTGGCCATCGTCGCCTACGGCACCCTGGTGCACGAGGCGATGGAGGCGGCCGACGAGCTCGCCGCCGACGGCATCTCCGCCTCCGTGCTGAACGGGCGCTTTGCCAAGCCCCTCGACGAGGAGCGGATCCTGGCGCAGGCCCGCAAGGCCCGTGCGGTGGTCACGGTGGAGGAGGGCGCCGGCATGGGCGGCTTCGGCTCCGCGGTGCTCGAGCTGCTGGCCCTTGGTGGCGTGGAGCGCGCCACGCGAAACCTCGCGTTCCCCGACGAGCTGGTGGAGCACGGCGACCCGGCGACCCAGCGTGCGCGGGTCGGGCTCGATGCCACGGGGATCGCCGCCGCGGCGCGCGAGCTCCTCGGCCGCAGCTGAGCTTCGGGTGGCGCGCGCTCCCGCGACGCGCCTCGACGAGCGTCTCGTCTCGGACGGTCTGGCCGAGAGCCGCACCCGCGCCCAGGCGCTGATCCGCGCCGGGCGCGTGCTGGTGGACGACGCGCCCGTGGACAAGCCCGGTACCCGCGTGCGCTCCGAAGCGGCCGTGCGGGTGCGCGGCGAGGACCGCCGCTTCGTCTCGCGCGGCGGCGAGAAGCTCGCCGGGGCGCTCGCGGATCTCGGCATCGACCCGGGCGGGCTGCGATGCCTCGACGTGGGCGCCTCGACCGGTGGCTTTTCCGACTGCCTGCTCCAGGCGGGCGCGGCCGAGGTGGTGGCCGTGGACGTGGGCTACGGACAGCTCGACGCGCGGCTCCGCTCCGACCCGCGCGTGGTCGTCCGGGAGCGGGTGAACGCGCGGCATCTGGATCCGGAGGCGCTCCCCGGGCCCTTCGATCTCGTCACCGTGGACGTCTCGTTCATCTCGAGCCGGCTGATCCTGCCGGCGCTGGCCCGGGTCGCGCCCACCGCCACCTGGCTGGTGATGGTGAAGCCCCAGTTCGAGCTCGGCCCCGAGCGGGTCGGGAAGGGCGGGGTGGTGCGCGATCCGGCCGATCGGAGAGAGGCCGCGGACGCGGTGGCCGCGGTGGCCCTCGAGCTCGGCCACACCGAGCAGGCGCGGGCAGACAGCCGGCTGGCGGGCCCCAAGGGGAACGTCGAGATCTTCCTGTGGCTCGCGCCCGCCGCAGCGAATCAGGACCGATGATTCCAGATTCGCTAGATTCGATGAACCGAGCCCCCCGTTGGGCCGACGAGGAACCCCGATGCCGATGATCGAAGTCACCGAAGCCGCCTCGACCCAGATCCATGCCCTGCTCGACAAGGAGGGCAAGGCCGAGAGTCATGGCCTGCGCATGAAGGTGATCGGAGGGGGCTGCTCCGGCCTCCAGTACCAGCTGGCCTTCGACGACAACCTCGGCGAGAACGACACCGAGATCGAGGTCGGCGGCGTGCGCGTGATCGTGGACGAGCGCAGCGCCCTCTACCTCGTGGGCTCGTCGCTCGACTACGTCGACACGCTGATGGAGTCGGGCTTCAAGATCGAGAACCCGAACGCCAAGAACACCTGCGGCTGCGGGCAGTCCTTCGGGGCGTAGCGTCGTGAGCGGACGACCCGGCGGAGAGCGGCCCCCGGGCGCCGCCCGCTCCAGGTCCGAGGCCCCGCTCTACCTCGATCATCACGCCACCACGCCCGTCGACCCGCGCGTGGTCGACGCCATGCGCCCGTTCTTCGAGGTCGACTTCGGCAACGCGGCGAGCCACACGCACCGACACGGCTGGCGTGCCGAAGCGGCCGTCGAGCTGGCCCGCGAGTCGCTCGCGGGTGCGCTCGGTGCGGCGGATCCCCGGGAAGTGGTCTTCACGAGCGGCGCTACCGAGAGCGACAACCTCGCGATCAAGGGCGTGGTCGAGGCGGGCGCTGGCCGGGGCGATCACGTCGTCACCGTCGCGACCGAGCACCCGGCAGTGCTCGACACCTGCAGCGCGCTCGAGAAGCGCGGCGTGCGCGTGACGCGGCTCGGGGTCGACGCCGAGGGTCAGGTGGATCTCGATGCGCTGGCAGCCGCCATCGAGGAGCGCACGCTCCTGGTCTCGGTGATGGCCGCGAACAGCGAGATCGGCGCGTTGGCGCCGCTCGAGGCGATCGGGCGCATCTGCCAGGAGCGCGACGTGCTCTTCCACACCGACGCCGCCCAGGCGCTCGGCCGCATCCCCCTCGACGTCGAGGCCCAGGGAGTCGATCTGCTCTCGTGCAGCGCCCACAAGGTGTACGGGCCGAAGGGCGTGGGCCTCCTGTACGTGCGCCGACGTCGCCGCAGCGGCGCGCGTCTGCGCGTGGCGGCGCAGCTGCACGGCGGCGGGCACGAACGCGGCATGCGCTCGGGCACCTTGCCCGTCCCGCTCATCGTAGGCTTCGCGCGGGCCGTGGAGCTGGCCCTCGCCGATCTGCAAGGCGAGGCCAAGCGGCTCCGCGAGCTCTGCGATCGGCTCGAGGCCCGGCTCTGCGAGGCGATCCCCGGCGTGCTGCGCAACGGGCCCCGCGAGGATCGTTTGCCCGGCAACCTGAACCTCTCGTTCGAGGGCGCGCCGGCCGATGCGCTCTTGACCCAGTGTCCGGACCTCGCGCTCTCGACGGGCTCGGCCTGCAGCTCCGCACGCCCCGAGCCCAGCCACGTCCTGGCCGCTCTCGGCCTCTCCGAGGCCCGCAGCCGCACCGCCATCCGCTTCGGGATCGGTCGCGGCACCCGCGGCGAGCACGTCGAGCACGCGGCGGCCCGACTGGCAGAAGAGGTGCAACGCCTGCGCAGCGCGCACGGCTAGCGCAGGGACCCTTTCCGGCCCTTCCTTCAGCCCTGCAGAACCCACGCATTCGGCTACCCTGCCGTGCTTCCCGAACCTCGACAGGAGACCCCCGTGGCCGACTCGAAGAGCACCAACATCACCTGGCACGCCGGCCACATCGGCCGCGCCGAGCGCCAGCAGCTGCTGAACCAGAAGGGCGTCTGCCTGTGGCTCACCGGGCTGTCCGGCTCGGGCAAGTCCACCGTGGCCGTGGCCGCCGAGGCCGAGCTCGTCAAGCGCGGCAAGCTCGCCTACGTGCTCGACGGCGACAACGTGCGCCACGGGCTGAACAAGAACCTGGGCTTCTCTCCCGAGGACCGCACCGAGAACATCCGCCGCATCGGCGAAGTGGCCAAGCTCTTCACCGACGCCGGCGTGATCGTGTTGACGTCGTTCATCTCGCCCTATCGGGCCGATCGCGACGCAGTGCGCGAGATCTTCGACGCCGGCGACTTCGTGGAGGCCTACGTGAAGGCCGACGTGGCGACCTGCGAGGAGCGCGACCCCAAGGGGCTCTACAAGAAGGCCCGCGCCGGAGAGATCCCGGAGTTCACCGGCATCTCCGCGCCCTACGAGGAGCCCGAGAAGCCCGAGCTCGTGATCGACACGGCACAGCTCTCCGTCGAGGACAGCGTGGGCGCCCTGATCGCACACCTCGAGGGAAACGGCTACCTCTCCTTGTAGGCAGAGCGAGGCCGGCCGCGACCCCAGCGATCCGAGCGACCGAAGCGACCCGAGTGGTCCGGCCTTCGCGACCCGAGCCCCCGTCCGTCCACAGGTCCTCGCCCCCGAGGCCGGTCTCCACATGAGAACCCCGAGAGTCCCGTTCGTCTCGTCTCCGCGTCGCCTGGCGCCGGTGCTGGCGGCGGCAATCTGGGTGCAGGGCTGCGCGAGCCTGGCTCCCCAGGAGGTCCCGACTCCGGAGTCGGGCGAGCCCGTGGTGGAGCAGCCCATCGAGGTCGTGCCGGATTCGCCGGACGCTCCCGCGTCGCGGTCGGCGGACCTCGAGTTCCTGCTCGCCCAGGAGCTCGAGGCCGAGGGCCGCATCGACGAGGCCGTGGGCGCCTACGAGCGGGCCCTGCGACAGGACCCCGAGTCGGTCTACCTGCTGAAGCGCCTGGCCGAGCTGTCCGCGCGCCGCAATCGCCTGCCCGAGGCTCTGGAGTACGCCGAGCGAGCCTACGCCGTCGCGCCCGAGGAGCATGGTGTGGCGCTCTTCCTGGGGACGCTCTACCGCCTGCGTCGCGACCCCGAGAACGCCCAGCGCGTCCTGCGCGGCGTGAACGGCGATCCGATCGACGGCGATGCCGCGCTGCTGCTCTACGGGGTGTACACCGACGCGGGTCGTCTCGAGGACGCCCGCAACGTGGCCGACTGGCTCGTGACGAGCGAGCCCGAGTCCGTGCGTGGCTGGTTCGCCCTGGCCGACGCGCTGGAGCGACTGGGCGAGCCCGAGGCCGCCGAGAACGCGCTGCGACGGGCGCTCGAGCGCCATCCGGGCGAGCTCACCCTCTACGGCGCCCTGGCGCGGGGCCGCCGCGACCGCGGCGACCGGGACGGGGAGATCCAGATCTACCAGGAGATCCTGGCCCAGCAGCCCGACCACCACGCGACCCTGCTCGCGCTGGCCGAGGCCCAGCTCGCCCAGGAGGACGTGGACGCGGCGCTCGAGACCCTGCTGCGCGTGGAGGAGCTGCATCCGACGGACGTTCGCAGCAGCCTGCGCATCGCGTTCATCCAGCTCGAACGCGGCAACGTGGCCGAGGCGCGGCCGCGCTTCCAGCGCGCGCTGATCATCAACCCCGAGGCCCACGAGGTCGCCTACTTCCTGGGACGCACCCTGCGCGAGCTGGGCGAGACCGAGGAGGCCCTGGCCGCCTTCGGCCAGGTTCCCGAGGGCCACGAGCGCTACGTCGAGTCGCGCGCGCAGATCGCGGCGATCTACGAGAGCCAGGGTGACCTCGGCGCCGCGATCGACGAGGTGAATCGCGCCCGGGCCGCCGCCGACAATCGTCCGCTCGACCTGTACCTGGCGAGCTTGCAGGCGCGCTCGGGCGACGTGGAGGGCGCGCTCGAGTTCCTGCAGGAGCTCGCGGACGAGTCTCCCGACGACGTCGAGGTCCTCTACAACATCGGCGTCATCCACGGCGAGGCGCGCCAGGTCGACGAGGCCCTCGGTGCCATGCACGAGGTGCTGGAGATCGATCCCAACCACGCCGGGGCGCTGAACTACATCGGGTACACCTGGGCCGAGCAGGGCGTGAAGCTCGACGAGGCCGAGGCGTTGATCAACCAGGCCCTCGAGATCCGCCCGGACGACGGCTTCATCACCGACAGCCTGGGCTGGGTCTACTACATGCGCGCGCGACCGCTCTTCGAGGCCGGGCGCCGCGAGGAGGCCCTGGCGCTGCTGGATCTGGCCCAGCAGAAGCTGCTGCGTGCGGCCGAGCTCACCGGCGGCGACCCGGTGATCTCCGAGCATCTGGGTGACGTGTTCCTGCTGCGTGGCGACGCCGAGGGCGCCCTGCGCATGTTCGAGGAGGCCGTGGCGCTCGAGCATCGGCCGGCCGAGCAGCCCCATCTGCTCGAGAAGCTCGAGCGCCTGCGCGAGGAGCTCGGCCGGAATTGAGCTCGTCCGTCGGGGCGACGCGAGCGCTCCTCCTGCTGGCGGTCCTGGCCGGCGCGGTCGCCTGTCGCACGCCGGTCGCGCCGCTCGACCCGCTGCCGGCAGACGATGCGCGCGCGGCGCGGCTGCTCGCCGAGCACGCGGCGCTCGCCGAGAGCCGACACGGCCTGCGCGCGCGGACCCGCGTGAGCCTCGAAGGCCGCGCCGGCGAGGGCTTCGCCCGCCAGCTCCTGCTGGTCTCGCGCCCGGACCGCCTGCGCCTCGAGGTGCTCGGCCTGGCCGGGCAGCGTGTGGCGGCGCTGGCGACCGACGGGCTCGGCTACGACGTCTTCCGCGCCGAGTCGGGGCGCATCGAGAGCGGGGAGGTGCACCCGGGCATCCTCGACGAGTTCGTGGGGGTCCCGATCCGTCCGGCGGCCGGCGCGGCGATCCTCCTGGGAGTCCCGAACCTCGGCAACGACTCGAACGAGCTCTTCGCCGGCGGGGACGATCGGGTGGTCGTTCGCTGGTGGGCC
>JASJCN010000245.1 GCA_030065975.1 Myxococcota bacterium | reverse complement strand
TCCGTCCTCGCGCGCGTAGCGGAAGTGGATCAGGCGCCGCTCGCTGATCGCGCGGCGCAGCGCCGCGAGCTCACGGGAAGGCGCGGTGGCGCGCGGGTAGCCCGAGGCGTTGCGCCCCGTCCTCTTCGAGACGGCGCTCTTCGCCCCGGACTACCCGCGCGCCACCGCGCCTTCCCGTGAGCTCGCGGCGCTGCGCCGCGCGATCAGCGAGCGGCGCCTGATCCACTTCCGCTACGCGCGCGAGGACGGAACCGAGAGCGAGCGCGACGCGCGCCCGCTCGGGCTCTACTTCTGGGGCAGCAAGTGGACGCTGGCCGCCTGGTGCGGGCTGCGCGAGGACTACCGGAGCTTCCGCCCCGACCGCATGCGCGAGCTCGTGTTGCTGGACACCACCTACGATCCCAGCGACGGAATCGACCTCGGGAGCTACCTCGCGCGCAGAAACGAGGAAGACCGCCGCAACGGCTGGTTCGATGGGCCTCGTCAGGACGCCTGAGCGCCGCGGGGGCTTCGCCCCACTGCACACGAGCTGCCCATGAATTAGGCGCTCATGCACGCCCAGTGGCGCAAGGAACGGCAACAATGCGCCAGAAACGGCCCGTCCGTGTGCAGCGAAACACTGTTGAGTCGGTATGTCGATTGCTTAGTGTCCCGGCGCGGGCAGGTGCGCTCGCAGTTCGCAAGGAGGGTCCAATCCCGATGATCGAGACAACGCGCATGAGCGTGTTGGTGGCGTTGTGTATCGCTGCCATCGCCTCCTCTGCCGCATGGGCAGAAGAAGAGGAGAGCTGGGGCTTCTCGGGCGGCGTCACGCTGACGTCCGACTACCCGTTCCGTGGTATCTCCCAGACCGACAACAAGCCCGCCGTCCAGGGCAACATCGATTTCTGGCACGAGTCCGGCATCTACGCCGGCGTCTGGGGATCGGCTCTCAACTTCGGCGACGGCGACCAGGGCTACCTCGAGGCCGACCTGTACGCCGGCTACGGGGGCGAGATCTCGGGGTTCAGCTACGACCTCGCGGTCATCTACTACTGGTACCCCGGCACCGGCTCGAGCCAGGACTACAACTACCTCGAGCTCGGTGTGGGCGGAGGCTATGACCTGGGCCCGGCGGCGGTCTCGGCGCAGTTCTACTACTCGCCCGACTTCTTCGCCTCGTCGGGGACGGGCATCTACCTGGGCGGCGGCGTCTCGGTTCCGATTCCCGGCGATCTGCCCTTCTCGCCGACGATCGACGCAAACGTCGGCTACCAGTGGATCGACGACAACGACGACTTCGGTACGCCCGACTACCTCGAGTGGAACGTCGGTCTGGGTCTGGCCTTCTACGGCCTCGATCTGGACTTCCGCTACCACGACACGGATCTGTCGGATGGCGAGTGCTTCGGTGGCCTCGACGTCTGCGATCCGCGCTTCGTGTTCAGCGTCTCGAAGAGCTTCTAGCTCGAGCACCTTCCGAGGTGCGAGGAGGCCCGTCCACCGCGAGGTGGGCGGGCCTCGTTGCTTTCGGTGCCGTGCGCGCGGCTAGCCCTCGGCGACGGGGATCACGACGATCCCGCCCGGCTTTCCCTCGACGCCGTTCGCGCCGTCGACTCCGGGGAGCCCGTCGGGCCCGGCCTCGCCGACGTCGCCGCCCGGCCCGCACTTGCTCTGCTTGCCGCCCTGCCCGCCCGTCCCGCCGGCGCCCGGGAGGCCTCCGATGCCGCCCTTGCCGGCACGACCACCCGGCGAGCGCAGGGTGACCTGGCCCGACTGGAGATAGGGCGCGAGGTTGGCGGTGTAGACGACGGGGCCGCCGTTGCCACCGCGCCCGCCGTCGCCGCCGTCGCCGCCGCTGCCCCCGCGTCCGCCCTTGCCGCCGTCGCCGGAGGACGCGGCACTCTTGCAGGCGGCGCTGCGGCCCGCGTCGCGGCCGCGGGCTCCGTCGCCGCCGTGGCCCCCGGGCCCTCCCTGCTGGCCGCTGCCGCCGCGGGTCCCGCCGTTCAGGACCGTGAGCTTCCCGTCTCCGACGATCTTCTCGATGCGCAGGGTCACGCGGGAGCCGGAGAGCCCGTCCTGACCCGAGAGGCCCTTGCCGCCATTCTCCCCCGGCCGCCCACGCGCGCCGTGCTTGTCCTTCCACACGGCAGACAGGGCGCCGACGGGGACGGGCGCGTAGCCCTTGCCCGAGCGGCCGGTCCGGCCGGGCCGCCCGGCACCGGTCACGGGCTCGGGCTGGGCCCCCGGGGCATGGGAGCGGATCACGGTGTGGCCCTCGAGGCGGATCGTCCCGGCGAAGAGGTCGAGGCCGGCGCCGTCCAGCACGAACTCGCCGCCCGGAAACACGAGCACCTGGGTCGCCGGGTCGGCGTGGATCAGGTAGACGCCGTCGATCGGCTTCCAGACTGCGCCGAGATCGACGTCGCGCTTCTGCGACCACGCGGGCGCAGCGGAGAAGGCCACCAGAAGAAGGGCCGAGGCGAGCCGGCGAAGGCTCTTCGGCCGAGCAGAGGGGGGTCGAAGCATGGCGAGTCACCATCGGGGGAGGGTCCGGGGCTGTCAAGTGTGGGCGACGGCGCCATTGACACGCCCGGCCGATCGGCGACCTGTTGCCCCAGGGAGGAACCATGTCCGCTGCCGAGGCTCCCGAGGTCTGGCTGGCACCGGCCAAGCTGAATCTGTTCCTGCACGTGGTGGGCCGGAGGGACGACGGCTACCACGAGCTGCAGACGGTGTTCCGCTTCCTCGATCACGGCGACCGCCTGCGCTTCCGGGTCCGTGACGACGGCCGGGTCGAGCGTCCCGAGGGCCAGCCCGGGCTCTCGCCCGAGGACGATCTGGTGGTGCGGGCAGCGCGCCTCCTGCAGCGGGAGTCGGGCTGTCGGCTGGGCGTCGACATCGCGGTGGAGAAGCACGTCCCGGCCGGCGCGGGCCTCGGCGGCGGCAGCTCCGACGCGGCGACGACCCTGCTCGCCCTCGATCGTCTCTGGGGCCTCGAGCTCGGCCGCGACCGGCTGTCGCGCATCGGGCTGTCTCTCGGTGCGGACGTTCCCGTCTTCGTGGGCGGGCGCTCTGCGTGGGCCGAGGGGGTGGGGGAGCGGCTGCGGCCCATCACCTTGCCCGAGGCGACCTATCTGGTCGTCGTCCCCGGTGTCCACGTCTCGACGCCCGCCGTCTTCGCGGCGCCCGACCTGGTGCGCGATCACGCTCCGGTGTCGGAGGCCGACCTGTGGGAAGGCCGCGTCGCGAACGATCTCGAGCCCGTCGCCACGCGCCTGCACCCCGAGGTCGGTCAGGTGCTGGCGTGGCTCCGCGACCGGGGGCCCGCTCGCATGTCAGGGAGCGGCGGCGCGTGCTTCGCCGAGGTGGCGAGCGTGGAGGCCGGCCGTGCCCTCCTCGCCGAGCTGCCGCCCACGCTCGGTGCGAGCGGATTCGTGGCTCGCGGCCTCGACGTGCACCCGCACTACGAGGATGGGAACGCAGCGGGGCCTACGGCCGCCAGGCCTAGGGCCGCCAGAGGCCCTCGGAGTTGACCCAGCGCTGCACCCGCTCGATGTCGCGGCGCGTGGCCTCGCGCTGGAGGGTCGCGGGCGTCGGCAGGCGCAGCTCGACCTGCGAGCCGAAGCGCGCGAGGGTGCGCGACTCCGTGAGCGGGTGGAGCTCCCAGTAGCCGTTCAGCCGGCGCAGGTCGTTCTCGAAGCGGTCGTCGAGCGCCCACTGGATCCGGCGGCCTGCGACGTCGACCACGTAGCGCAGGTGCACCACGAAATCGAAGAACCCGTAGCGCATGCGCTGGCGCTGGAGGGCGCCGTCCTGGAACACGGCCAGGGTGGCGGCCTGCTTCAGGTCCTTGCGGAACTCCGTCTGGCGCTCGGTCTGACCGAGCAGGTTGGAGACGCGATCGACGGGCCGCTCGAAGGTGAGCAGCGCCTGGAAGAAGAGGCCGGGATCGGGTTCGATCTGGGCGATCTCGCCACGCAGGACGCGATGGCGGATGACTTCGGGCTGGGCCGCCAGGATGTCGCTGCCGGAGGACTCGGAGCCGCCGGCTCCGGCGCTCGCGGGGAGCAGCCCCACCGTGAGCAGGGGCAGGAGCAGGATGAGGGAGAGCGCGGCCAGCGTCCGTGCCAGCGAGAGGAGGCGATGGGGGGCTTCTCGCGTCATCCCGTTCTCTTCCGGTCCGTCGTCGCTCTTTGGCGGCTCCTGCTGCTTCTGGACGCTCCCTCACCTCCCGGTAAGTGCCATCCTACGCCTCTCCGGTTCCGCATTGCGAGCCGAATCCGCTCTCTGAGTCCCGCGCTGGGCGCTTTTCGACCCAGGTGACTCTTCCGCAGCGAGAACGGGTCGTTTCGGCGCTTCTTGCACCCGGGACGCCGATGAGCTGCCGCGCGCCTGCCGGCTGCCGTTCAGTCGTTGCCGACATCGCTACCCAGGAAGTAGTTGAACTCCTCGGTCTCCTCGCCGTGGAGGATCTCGTAGGCGTGAGCGGAGCTGGTGCAGTTGTAGAGCTCGGCCTGCACGGCGGGGTCGGCCCCCACGGTGCGCGCCAGGGCGGCCAGCACCTCGAGGTGCCGGTCGCGCTCGCCCTTCGGCGTGGCGAGCAGCACCACGCAGTGGACGGGGCGGCCGTCGGGCGTCGGGAAGGGCAGGCCGCGCTTGGAGAGGCCCATCACGCCGACCATCGGGAAGCCCTCGGGAAGCTCGCCGTGGGGAACCGCGAGACCTTCGCCGAGACACGTCGAGACTCGCGCCTCGCGCTCGAGCACCGAGCGCCGCAATGCCTCGGCGTCGACGCCCACGAGCTGGTGGGATCGGATCAGCGCCGCGACGAGCTGGTCGATCGCCGCCTCCATCGACGCGGCCTCGAGCTCCGTCTCGATGTTCTCCTCCTGCAGGAAGTCGACGAGCCGCGGATGGTCGCGGCCGGCCTCGCCCGAGCGCGCCAGTGCGAAGCGCGTCGCGATGGGGCCGATCACCTCGTTCACGGTGACCGCCGTGAGCACGACCGCCGTGAACGAAGCCTGGATCCCAGCGAACGCCGCGTCGTCCTGCACCAGGATCACGAGGCCGATGGCCACGCCCGCCTGGGGGATCAGGGCCAGGCCCAGGTTGCGTCGCACCCGATCCGTGGCGCCGGCGAGCCGCATCGCCAGGTTCGAGGAGGTGAGCTTGCCGGCGCTCCGCCCGATCAGGAAGAGCAGGGCCACGCCACCCACGGCCCAGGCGTTGTCCAGCGACAGGTGCAGGCCGGCCAGCGTGAAGAACACGCACAGGATCACGGGCTCGAAGTTCGCGAAGACGGCGTCGACGATGCGATCCCGCGACGGCGCGAGATTGGTCTGCACCACACCCAGCGCAAGGCAGGCGGCCAGGGGCGACACCTCGGCGTAGGAGGCGAGCCCGTAGGTCAGGAGCAGCGACATCACCGAGATGGTGGCGAGCCGCTCGGGGAGATGGACGCGAAGCGTTCCCAGGTGCGTGACCACGGCGAGGGACGCGCCCACGAAGATGGCCGCACCGACCGAGGCCCCGGCACCCGCGAGGACCTCGAGGGCGGAGGGATCGCTCCCGGCGAGCAGCGCGCGCCCTCCCTCGCGCGCGAGCTCGAAGAGGAAGATGCAGGCCATGTTGTTCAGGGCGACGGCCGCCACCAGGGTCTTGACGAACACGCCCTTCGAGCGTGTCTCGCGCACCAGCGCGACGACGGTCGCGGGCGCGGTCGAGACGGCGAGGGTCCCGATCAGGAGGGCGAAGGGGAGACCCGCGTCGCTCAGCAGGAGGATCGGCCCGGCGACGAAGAGAGGAGTGATCAGCGCCTCGGCGATCAGCAGCCAGAAGAGCCTGCGGCCGGCGTTGCGCAGGCGGGCGAGGTTGAGGTGGGCGCCCACGGTGACGCCGATCAACGCCAGCGCGAAGTGGGTGAGCGGGGCCAGGCCCTCGATCGCGTGGGGGTCGAAGAGCCCGAGGACCGAAGGGCCGATCAGCACGCCCGCCACGATCTGCCCGGTCACCGAGGGCAGATGGATCCGCTTTGCCATCCAGCCGAGCGCCGTCCCCGCGGCGAGGACGGTCGCGAGGATCAGGAGCGGATCGGCTCCCGGGAGGTTCATCGCCCCCTTTTCTATCTCGGATGGAGGTGCCACGCACGGCTTCGGAGCGCCACTTCTCTGCATGCTGATGCGCCGGGTCGGCTTCCTCCTCGCTCTCCTCTGCCTCGCGGGAGGACCGGTGCGCGCACTCCCGACCGACCCGTGTCTCGAGCCGGGCTCCGACTGCACCCTGCGAGAGCTTGCGGATCTCGCCGGCGTGCGGATCGGGGCGGCGACCCAGCCCGCGTTGATCCAGGGCGACCCGACCTACGCCGAGATCCTGCCCCGCGAGTTCGGCTCGCTCACGCCCGAGAACCAGATGAAATGGGTCGCGCTCCGGCCCGACCGGGATACCTACCGGTTCGGCCCGGCCGACGAGCTGGTGGCCTTCGCCGAGGCCAACGGAATGCGCGTGCGCGGCCACACCCTGCTCTGGTCGGACCCGATCCGGATTCCCGACTGGGTCTCCGCCATCGACGATCCGGTGGAGCTGCAGGGCGTGCTCGACGAGCACATCGACACGGTCGGGCGTCGCTACGCCGGCCGCGTCGACGCATGGGACGTCGTGAACGAGCCGCTCGAGATCTTCGGCCCCCCGGTCCTGCGCGACAACGTCTACCTCGACCTGCTGGGCCCGGACTACATCGCCCAGGCCTTCCATGCGGCCCGGGCCGCCGACCCCGGCGCCGTGCTGTTCCTGAACGAGACCCAGGTCACGAGCCGCGCGAAGTTCGACGCGCTCTACGCACTCGTCACCGACCTGCTCGCGCAGGGTGTCCCGATCGACGCCGTCGGGCTCCAGGGGCACTACCTCACCGGCTTCAACGAGCCCGCGCCGGGCTTCCTCCAGGAGATGGTGCAGGCCTTCGCGGACCTCGGGCTGCTGGTCGAGCTGACCGAGCTCGACATGCCGGTGACGCCCCTCACACCGGATCGGCTCGAGGCTCAGGCGCGCAGCCTCGGCCGCGTGATGAGCGAGTGCCTGGCGGTCGAGGCCTGTCAGGGGATCACGTTCTGGGGCTTCACCGATCGCTACACGTGGATCGACAGCTTCCTCGCTCCCGGCCTGATTCCGCTGCCCTTCGACGTCGATTACCAGAAGAAGCCCGCGTGGTTCGCTGCCGCCGATGCACTCCGGGCGCGCGCCGTCGGGGAGCCCGCCCTGCTCGGGCTCGCCGCGATCCTGGGCCTCGGGTGCGCCCGCCGCCGCGCCTGAGGGCCACCCGAACGTCGGACTCGAGGGCCGCAGGCGGGGTTGGCGCCTAGACTCCGAGCCATGACATCGTGCCGCGTCCTGATTCTGTGCATCCTCTCGGGCTTTCTGCTCGCGTCGGCCGCGAGCGCCCGCGACTTCGTGTGCGAGAGCAACAAGGGCAAGCGGAAGCGCTGCGATGTCGGCCGCCGGATCGACGACGTCCGTCTCGTCGAGCAGCTCTCGAACGCGGCGTGTCGCGAGGGGCGGAGCTTCGGGCACGACGACCGCGGCGTGTGGGTGAGCGACGGCTGTCGCGGCCGCTTCGAGGTGGCGGTCTCGCCGCGTGAGCGCATCGACTGCAACAGCAAGGAAGGGCGTCGCCGCCGCTGCAACGCGGACTTCGATCTCGAGCGCGCCATCCTGATCCGGCAGAAGTCGGACGCCGACTGTCGGCAGGGCCGCTCCTGGGGCTTCGATCGCGACGGAGTCTGGGTGGATCGCGGCTGCCGCGCGGAGTTCGAGCTGGTCGGGCGGCCCGAGTTCGGCCGCCGCGTCGCGAGCGACGACGACGACTCGAGCGGTGCGCTCGGCGCGGTCGGTGCGCTCGCCGGCCTGGCGGCGATCGGGGCGATCGTGGCGGGCTCCCAGAGCCAGCCCGAGCCGCCCCCGCCCGCACCGCTCCCGCCGCCCCGGGCTCAGCCGGCCCCCGGTAGCGGGACCTCCGACCTCCC
>JASJCN010000244.1 GCA_030065975.1 Myxococcota bacterium | reverse complement strand
GGGCGAAGATCGACTCGCCTTCGTTTGCCCGCGGTCGGCTGCGGCGCCCCGTTCGGCCGCGGACCCAGGGATGGTCGGAAGCGGGACGGGCCGGTCGCGCCCGTGTGGCACCACTGCGCGCCAGTTGAGAGCGCTCGAGCGCGACGGGTCAGCTGCCTGTCGGCCGCCCGGCAACGACGGAGGCGAGTGCGCAAAGCAGACCCACTAGAGCGGAGGCCTGCAGCGCGCCGCCAGGCTCAGGCACCGCTGTGACACTCTGCAGGACGAAGAAGAGGTCGCCCTCCAAACGCCCAATGGAGTCGGCCGCGACGAACGCACTCTGGGACGCAGGAATGTCGAGGTCGTAGAGCGTTGGGGCGCCCGGAGTCAGGATCGGAGTACCTACCAAGCCCCCGGAGCCCGGCAGGAGACCGTCAGGAGGGGTCGGCGTCTGGTCGACGAGAACCAGGCGCGCGAATCCGGCGGCGAACTCCCTATCGAAAGTCAGAAACCAATGGTCGAGATCTGGGCTGTCGCTGTTGAAGAAGTCGGCTGAAGTGCCGTCGTCTGCTGTGGATGCGGTGCGGGTCGTGCTCCCGACCGACACTGTGAGTCGGAACAGAGCGTCTGGGTTGTTTGTGCTCGAATAACGTGCGAACGACGGGCCCGACGACGGCTCCGGAGCGAGAGCGTCGTCCAGCGAATAGGTCCCCAGGACCTCGTCGCCTTGGCCAGCCCAGACTCCGTCGGCCAGCACGACGGTGCCGACGAACCGGAACTCGACCGGAACTGCTATGGATCGCTCGGCACCTACCGTCAGCGCGGCAGATCCAAGGGCCAGTGCAACGACTGTCTCGGCCAGCTTCCCCATGGCTAAGAGGTGGCATGTCGGGGGCGCCTGTGTCGCCAAGACGCCGCACGAGGCGGCGCGGGGGCTACCCGCGATGTGCTTCCCGAGAGAAGGCTGACACTTCATTCCGGAGACATGGTTTACACAACCGGCATTTGGGGAGCCCCCGGATGCCGTGGAGAACGTGTAGACCCATGGACGAACGCCTCCGATTCGTGGCTCGGCTCCTCGAGGGCGAGAAGATGGCCCCGCTGTGCCGGGAGTTCGGCATCTCCCGAGTCACCGGCTACAAGATCTTCGAGCGCTACAAGACCTGCGGCCTCGAGGGCCTGAACGACCGCTCACGCCGGCCTCTCCGCCACGCCAACCAGCTCCCGTACCAGGTCGAGCGGACGATCCTGGGGATCAAGAAGGAGCATCCCCCCTGGGGTGCCCCGAAGATTCGGGACAAGCTGATCCGCGAGTTCCCGATGATCAAGCCACCCGCGGTGAGCACGGTCCACGCCGTGCTGGATCGCCACGGCCTCGTGAAGCGCCGCAAGCGTCGGCGCCGGAAGGCCAAGGGCACCGAGCTCACGGCCGCGCACGCGCCCAACGGCCTGTGGTGTGCGGACTTCAAGGGCGAGTTCCGGCTCGGCAACAAGCAGTACTGCTACCCGCTGACGATCACCGACTACCGGTCGCGCTATCTCCTGGCCTGCGAAGGGCTCGCGTCGACCAAGTCCGACTTCGCCTTCTCGGTGTTCGAGAGGGCCTTCCGGGACTTCGGCCTGCCGGCCGCCATCCGCACCGACAACGGCGTTCCCTTCGCCTCGCCCAATGCGTTGTTCGGGCTCTCGAAGCTCGCGATCTGGTGGCTGCGGCTCGGGATCCGGATCCAGCGCATCAAGCCGGGCTGCCCTCAGCAGAACGGACGCCACGAGCGGATGCACCTGACGCTGAAGAAGGAGGCCACCAAGCCGGCGTCATTCAACTTCCTGCAGCAGCAGGAGCGCTTCGACCGGTTCAGCGGGGTTTACAACCACGAGCGGCCGCACCAGGCGTTGGGCGGTGCCTATCCCGGCGACGTCTATACACCCTCGGCGCGAGCCTACGAGACGCCGCCCGAGCCCGAGTACCCCTTCCACGACAAGGCCATCCGGGTCACCCACTGTGGCCGCATCTGCATGGGACAGCGGAAGATCAACCTCAGCCGAGCCTTCGCCGGCCAGATCGTGGGCATCCGGGAGGTCGACGACCAGGTCTGGCTGGTCAGCTTCCTCGATCTCGACCTAGGCTTCTTCGATCACGAGGAGGGCCGAGTCGAGCCCGCTCCCAACCCCTTCGAGCCGGGAAAAGTGTCAACCATGTCCCTGGAATGATCTGTAAACCATGTATCCGGAATGGACCCGAGATGCCTGGCGCCCCCGGCACGACTCGAACGTGCGACACCCGGTTTAGGAAACCGGTGCTCTATCCAACTGAGCTACGGGGGCGCGGGCGGGAAGGGTACCCGTCGCGATGCGCGAGCGCCTAGTAGCGCATCACGAAGTGCAGGTCGCCGGCGTTCGCGAGCTTCGAGACGCCGTCGAGGAAGCTGAGCTCGATGAGGAAGCTCGCGCCCACCACCTCGCCGCCGGCGCGCTCCACCAGCTCGACGGCGGCGGCGGCGGTGCCGCCGGTGGCGAGCAGGTCGTCGACGACCAGGACGCGCTGGCCCGGTAGGACGGTGTCGATCTGCATCTCGATGGCGTCGCTGCCGTACTCGAGGTCGTAGGACACCGAGTGGGTGTCGTAGGGGAGCTTGCCGGGCTTGCGGACCAGGCCCATCCCCGCGCCGAGCTCGATGGCGATGGGGACGGCGAAGAGGAAGCCGCGGGACTCGATGCCGAGCACCCGGTCGATGCCGTGGCTCCGGAAGGGCTCGGCCATGGCGACCACGGCGGCCGCGAGCGCCTTGGGCTCCTGCAGCAGCGGACTCACGTCCTTGAAGATGATCCCCTCCTTGGGGAAGTCGGGGATGTCGCGGATCAGGGCCTGAAGGGCGGCAGCGTCCATGTCGGGGTTCTCCTCGGGAGCCGCCCGATCCTAGCGATCGGGCCCTCCTCCAGGGAGCATCTGGCAGGGAGCATCGGGCAAGGAGCGTCCGGCCTTTCCCCGCGGGCGGATCCCCGCGCCGCGCGAGTGGATCAAGCGCCGGCGCGGGTGGGCCGAAGACCCCTGGGATGACCACCAGTCTGCCGAGCTCGGCTCTCGGGCGGGTGGCCGGGCTCTTCATGATCCTGGCCGGCCTGGGCGCCTTTGCGCTGCGCGCAGCGAGCGGCGAGTGGAACATGCTGGACCCGGTGCCCGTCGCTTCGGTGCTCTTCGGCGCCATGGCCTGCGCCGCGCCGTGGGATCGCTGGCCCCGGGCCGCTCTCTTCTCGATCGTGGCGGCCACCCTGCTGCTCAAGCCTGCGGCGGCCTTCTTCTCGGGGCTCGACCCGCACACCCACGGCGTCTACTACGCCATCCTCTCCATGTGGATCGGCGTGGCCTTCGGGCGCGGCGCGCCCCTGGCGAGCACGCTCCCGATGCTGGCCAGCTACCTGGCTCCCATGTGGCTGGTGGAGGCGCCGGTCGTGGGCCTCGCGACGGCACTGGCGGTCCTGCCGGGCTGCATCGTGGCCGGCGAGATCGCGGCCTGGGTGGCCAACCGCGCCACCGCCGCAGAGCGCGAGAGCTCGGAGCGGGCCGGCAAGATGGGATCGCTGGTGGACGCGACCCTGGCGATGGCCTCGAGCCACGAGCCCGATCAGCTCGCGCGCCTCGCGGCGATCGGGATCGCGGACCTGTACTCGGCCGACGTCGCCATGGTGCTGCTCGAAGGCGAAGAGGGCCTTCGGGTCGCGGCCCGACAAGGCGTGTTCGACGGGCTCACCGATCCGAGCGCCGACCCGGAGCTGGCGCTGCTGCTGTGGCGGGCGCTGCAGCATCCCGACGGTGCCCTCGAGCCCGAAGACCTGGAGCAGCTCCAGAAGGGCATCGGGCTGGCCGAGCTCCACACCAAGTCGCTGCGCGGCTCGGCCTCGGCGCAGGGGCTCGTGCTCGCCGGTCACCGCGAGGAGCGCGAGGCGCCCGACCCGGTGACGCACTACGTCGCCCAGACCCTCGCCACCCAGGCGGGCCTGGCCCTCGACCGGATCGACTCCGCCCGGGAGCTGCGCGACGAGACCCTGCGCGACGCCCTGACCGGGCTCGGCAACCGGCGCGCGGCGATGGCGGCCCTCGAGCGGCTCGAGCCCAACGACGTGCTCGCGCTGATCGACCTCGACCACTTCAAGCGCGTGAACGACTCCTTCGGGCACGCGGCGGGGGACCGCGTGCTGCGCACCCTCGGCACCTTCCTGCGCGACTCGCTCCGCGACCCCGACGGCGTCTTCCGGATCGGCGGCGAGGAGTTCCTGGCCATCCTCTCGGGCGCCGACGAGGACGGGGCCAGCGTGATCCGACGCCTGCTCGAGCGCTGGCGCCGCCTCGAGCGCGTGACGACCTTCAGCGCGGGGGTGGCCGTCCACCGCGCCGACGACACCGCCGAGCGGACCCTCGGGCGCGCCGACAAGGCGCTCTACGAGGCCAAGGACGCCGGCCGCAACTGCGTCGTCCAGGACAAGAGCGAGGGCGAGGGCCCGGACAAGTCGCTCTAGCGCGGGAGCCGCCCCGCTTGCCGGCGACGCGCGAACCAGGGAACCTCCCGGCCCGATGTCGTGGCCCCATCCGAGCCGGCTCTCCCGCGTGATCCACGCCCTGGTGCTGGCCCTGTGGATCGCCCTGGGGATGGCTGTGGGGATCGGGGCTTCTGCCGCGGCCCAGGAGGCCGCGCCTCCCGCCCCGGAAGCGCCGCCGGCCGAGGCGGTCGCGACCCCGGCGGGCCCGCCGGCTGCGCTCGCCAGTCCGCGCGCCACGATGACGACGTTCCTCGAGGCGATGACGGCGCTCCAGCTGAACCCCGGTGCCTGGGACGACGCCATCGCCTGCCTGGACCTCTCGACCGTCGGGCCCGAGGTCGCCCGAGAGCGCGCGCGCCAGCTCTACGCGGCCCTCAACCGCATCGAGGAGGTCGACGTCGAGACCCTCCCGGATGCGGGCGAGATCGTGCGCCGCGACCTCGACCGCTACCGCTTCTTCCCGGATCGGCGCGCCCACCGCGACGTGCTGCGCCGGATCGGCTCGCCCAGGGGCGAGATCGTCTTCGAGCCCGGGGAGGACGGCGCCTGGCGGGTGAACGCCGCATCGGTCGCGACGCTCCCGGACCTCGCCGCCCAGCTCGAGCCCCTGCCGCTCGTCGCCGGCAGCGAGATCCTCACCTTCGGCGACTGGGTGCAGTCGAAGCTCCCCCGGAGCTTCGTCGAGGGGCAGCTCCTGGGCGTCCGCTACTGGCAGTGGGTCGCGCTCTTCGGGCTGATCCTGCTGGGCCTCGTCGTCGACCTCGTGGTCCGCGGGGTGCTCCGCGCGGCCTCGGTGCGCCTCGTCGACCCGGAGGACGCCCCCGAGCTGCGCCGCACGCTGCGGCCGGTGGGCTTCGTCGCCGCGGTGGCTGTCTGGCTCCTCGCTCTCGGATTCCTCGATCTCGAGGGCCTGGCCGTCCAGATCCTGACGGGCGCGTTGCAGATCTTCCTGGTGCTCGTCGCCACCCAGGCCGCCTGGCGGCTGATCGATCTCGCCGCGTCGGTGCTCGCGCGGCAGGCCGAGCGCACCGCCACCAAGCTCGACGACGTCCTGGTCCCGCTCGTGACCCGGGGCGTGAAGATCTTCGTGGTCGTGATGGGCGTGATCTACGGCGCCGATGCCCTCGACATCCCGATCGCGCCGCTCCTGGCCTCGCTCACGGTCGCCGGCGTGGGCTTCTCGTTCGCCGCGAAGGACACCGTCGAGAACTTCTTCGGCTCGATCGCCGTGCTCCTCGACCGGCCCTTCGACATCGGCGACTGGGTCGTGATCGACGACACCGAGGGCGTGGTCGAGCAGGTGGGCTTCCGCTCCACGCGCATCCGCACGTTCTACAACTCGCAGATCACCGTCCCCAACTCGAACCTCGTGCGCGCCACCGTCGACAACTACGGCCGCCGCAGCTACCGGCGCTGGAAGACGACGGTCGGGCTCACCTACGACACCTCGCCGGAGAAGCTCCTCGCCTTCACCGAAGGCGTGCGCGAGCTGGTGCGCAACCACCCCTACACGCGCAAGGACTACTACCAGGTCTGGTGCAACGACTTCGGCGCCGCGAGTCTCGACGTGCTGATCTACGTCTTCTTCGAGGTGCCGGACTGGAGCACCGAGCTGCGCGAGCGCGAGCGCCTCTTCGTGGACATGCTGCGCCTGGCCGATCGCCTGGGAGTCGAGTTTGCGTTCCCGACCCAGACCCTGCACGTCTACCCCGGCCAGGCCGCGCAGAGCGCCGTCCACGCCCTCCCGCGCGGGGTCACCGAGAGTGGCGCCCACCGCGAAGGCCAGCGCGCCGCCCAGCAGATCGTCCGCGATCAGGGCTGGCGGAGCCGCGCGCCGGGCCCCGTCGTGCTGCCCGATGCGCCCCTCAACGGCGTCCTCGACGCGGCGGGCAACCCCATCGAGCCCGACGAGCCCACCCCCGACCCCAACGCCGACCGGGGAGGCGAGGGCGGCTAGGCCGCTCGGCTAGTTCCCGATGCCCGTGCGGCGCTCGCTCCACAGGCCGCTCGGGGCGCGGAAGGTGAGCAGCCGTCGCGAGGTGCGCAGGGTCGCCAGGTTCGCGGCCGCCTCGACGCCCTCGAAGGTCTCGTTGGGGCGGAGATCGATCTCGAAGAAGCCCCCGCGGAAGGGCGAGACCCCCATGGCCCGGCGGTCCGTCACGGCGACGGCGACGTTGGCGCCGATGGCTCGGGCCACGACCCGCTCCTGGGGGCCGAGCGACCGCTCGACGAGGTTGCCGCTCCCGCCGTCGAAGCCGACGACCCGCCGGTTGGTGATCAGCAGGGCCACCCGGTCTCCCAGGAAGGGCCCGTCGATCACCCGCTCGCGCAGGTGGTAGTCCTCCGTCTGCCACGAGGCCGAGCTCGCGGTGACGGCGAGGATGCGCTGATCGGTGAGTGCCACGCCCACCCGGCCTCGCGAAGACCGCTCGAGCAGGTTCTCCCCGATGCGCAGCCGCTCGGTCCGGCCACGGCCGCCCCCGCTCGCGTCGAGCGCGACGAGCTCGCGGTCGACCACCAGCAGCTGCAGGAGGTCCTCGAGGGGCACCCGCCCCGGGCCGTCGGCACCGGCCGGGAGCGCGACCGCCAGGCAGAGCGCGCCGAGCCCGGCCACCAGGCTCCGCATCAGCGGCCCTTCCAGCTCGGGTCGCGCTTCTCGAGGAAGGCGTCGATGCCCTCACGCGCGTCCTCGGCCTGCATGTTCGTCGCCATCACCTCCCCGGCGTACGCGTAGGCCTCGGAGAGGGGCAGGGCGAGCTGGCGGTAGAACATCCGCTTGCCCGTCCGGACGGCCACGGGCGACTTGGCGGCGATCGTCGCGGCCAGGGCTTCGACCCGGGCCGCGAGCTCGTCGGCCGGGACGACGTGGTTCACGAGGCCTACGCCCCGGGCCGTCTCCGCGTCGAGGAAGTCGCCGGTGAGGAGCAGCTCGAAGGCGTGCTTCGGAAGCAGCGTACGCGAGACGGCGACCGACGGGGTCGCACAGAAGAGCCCGAGGTTGATCCCCGACGTCGCGAAGCGCGCGGTGTCGGCGGCGACGGCCAGGTCGCAGCTCGCGACCAGCTGGCAGCCCGCGGCGGTGGCGACACCGCCCACCTGCCCGATCACGGGCTGGGGGATCTGCTGCAGGGTCTGCATCACCCGACTGCAGCGCGCGAAGAGATCGCGGTGGAAGCCCACGTCCTCGTGAGCGCGCATCTCGCGCAGATCGTGTCCCGCGCAGAACGCCCGGCCCGCCGCGTCGAGGACGACCACGTGCACCGACGCGTCCTCGGCCAGCTCGTCGAGGGCGCGCTGCAGGTGCTCGAGGAGCTCTTCCGAGAGCGCGTTGAACTGGACCGGCCGGTTCAGCGTGAGTCGGGCCACCCCCGGCACGTTCGCGAGCTGCGAGCGCAGGAGCGGCGGGGCGTTCGTCTCGGTTGCAGCGGCCACGC
>JASJCN010000243.1 GCA_030065975.1 Myxococcota bacterium | reverse complement strand
GTGGCGCTCCCTACGGGAGTCGAACCCGTGTTTCAGCCTTGAGAGGGCCGCGTCCTAGGCCACTAGACGAAGGGAGCAGGGCGGAGCAGCGTAGCGAGAGCGCCTTGGGCGTCAATTGCCGGTCCGTGAGCCCTCGGAGGGCCCTCCGGCCGGGAGGTCCGTTGCGGCCGCGGCCAGACGACCCCGTCCGGGGCTCCAGCCCGCTCGAGCGCGGCTCCAGCGGGGCGCCGAAGTGACGTTCTTCGTCGCTTTCGGGCTCCAATCCGTCACCCGGATCACGTTTCGCGGGGGCCCCTTCGAGCGCTCGCGGAAAAACTTGCGTGGGAACAAACCCAGGCCCCGGCTTCAGTGAGCGGCGCGTGTTGCCGATCCCAGAAGGGTCGTGGGGAGACCTGGCACGCCGGTTGCTTTTCCCCTCCACGAACGCCGATCCGAGTGGGCCACTGGCCAGGAGGTGCACGTCGCACCGCTTCAGCTCGGAGTGAGGAGAGAAAGCCAAGATGCGCAAGCTTCATACGCGTAAGCGCGGCTTCACGCTCATCGAGTTGATGATCGTGGTCGCCATCATCGGAATTCTGGCGGCGATCGCCATTCCGAACTTCCTTCGGTTCCAGCTCCGCTCCCGCGTGGGCGAGGGCAAGACCAACATCGCGGCCATCCGCACCGCGCAGGAGTCGTACAACGCCGAGTACGGTACGTACGTCGCCGCCGCGGCCGCTCCGGCCACGGGCTCGCCGTCCAATGCCAAGCGCATCTGGCCCGCGTCGCCCCCCGGCTTCAACACCGTGGGTTGGTTCCCCGAGGGCGAGGTCTACTACAACTACACCGTCGTCCTCGGCACCGCCGTGGGCCCCGTCTACAGCGTCGGCGCGTTCTCGGACATCGATGCGGACGGTACGTTCAACTCGTGGGGCTACATCCACGCCCTGCCCGGTCAGACGACCGGCATCGCGGGCCCGCCGGCCGGCGGTGGCGCCGTCTGCCCGAACACCGGCACCTACAACGGTCTGACCACCACGAACGATCTGGTGAACACGACCGGCCCGTGCTCGGTCAACGACGGTCAGAACATCTTCTAAACGAGATGTGATCGTAGGGGCGGGAGGGTCCTCCCTCCCGCCCCACCTTTCCTTCGCCCGCCCCCCTTTCTTCGCCTTCCCCCAAGAGGGAGTCCAAGCATGCGTTCCTCCAAGAAGCGAAACGCGCAGGGATTCACACTCATCGAGCTGATGATCACCGTCGCGCTGATCGGAATCCTCTCCGCGACGGCCATCACCACCTTCTCGTTCCTCCAGCTTCGCTCGCGGCGCTCCGAAGCCACGGCGAACCTGGCCGCGATCCGCACCCATCAGCTGAGCTTCTTCCACGAGACCGGCGCGTTCGTGAACGCCGCGCCCTCTCCTGGTCTCGGCACCATCGGTACCAAGCAGAACTGGTACCAGGCGCTGCCGAGCTTCTCCTCGGTGACCGGAGCCGGCTTCGACATCCTGGCCTTCTCGCCCGAGGGCTCGACCTACTACGACTACGACACCGTCACCGCTGCGGGCTCGACCGGCTTCACGGCCGCGGCCTACGGCGACTCCGACGGGGACGGCAACGTCGCGGTCTTCGCCTACTTCCATCCGGACCAGGCGGGGGCGACGTTCCCGACCGGCATCCTCGGATTCCCGGCCGCGTGGAATCCGGCGACCTGCCAGCCGATCCTCGACACCGTGGCGCCGATCCCGTTCCAGGCGGGCTGCGGCTTCCCGCTCTCGGACGACTACTAGCCCCGAGGTATCCCACACCCCATGTGGATGAGGTGGATCCTCGGAGGGAGATCCGCAGCAGCCCCGTCGGCCTACGCGCTGACGGGGCTTCTGCTCGTTCTCGCTCCGGTCGTTCTCGCTTCGGTCGTCCTCGGGTCTGGCTGCAACCGCATCGCGGTGGCGCCCGCGGTCTCCGGGCCGAGCGTGCTGCTCGTGACCATCGATACGCTGCGCGCCGACCACGTGGGGGCCTACGGAGCGGGCGAGGGGCGCACGCCCACCCTCGACCGCCTGGCGCGCGAGGGCACCACGGTGGAGACGGTGGTGGCGCCGACGCCGCTCACCCTGCCGTCCCACGCCTCGATCCACACCGGTCTCACGCCGCCCCGACACGGGGTGCGCCACAACGGGATCCACCGCCTGCCCGACTCGGCCGACACCCTGGCCGAGCGCTTCCAGGGCGCGGGCTACGCGACCGGCGCGGTGATCGGGGCGGCCGTGCTGGTCGGTCGCCATGGGCTGGCCCAGGGCTTCGACCACTACGACGACCGCATCTTCACGGGCCGCGCCTCGGCCACCGGCTACGCGGAGCGGACCGCGGGCGAGGTGAGCGACGCCGCCCTCGAGTGGCTCGATGCCACGCCCGGCGCGTTCTTCCTCTGGGTGCACTACTACGACCCCCACGGCGCCTATCGCCCGCCCGAGCCGTTCGCGACGCGCTTCCAGAGCGAGCCCTACGCCGGCGAGGTCGCCTACACCGATCACGAGCTGGGTCGCCTGCTCGACGGGCTGGCCGAGCGCGGGCGCCTGGCCGACACGCTGGTGATGGCCACGGCCGACCACGCCGAGAGCCTCGGCGAGCATGGCGAGTCGACCCACGCGTACACCCTCTACGACTCCGCGCTGCGCGTGCCGCTGCTGATCCGTGGCCCCGGCGTGCCGGCGGGTGAGCGCATCCAAGGCGTCGCCTCCACCCTCGACGTGGCGCCGACGCTCCTCGCTCTGGCGGGGCTCGCGGGCTTCGCAGACGTCCAGGGTCGCGATCTCCTGGCGAGCGGTCCCGCGCCCTCCGCGCGCACGGTGTACGCCGAGACGCTGGCCACGCAGCTCGACCACGGCTTCGCGCCCCTGCACGCCGTGCGCACCGACGACCACCTCTACGTTCGCGCGCCCCGCTCCGAGCTCTACGACCTGGAGCGGGATCCGAAGCAGCTGGACGACCTCCTGGCGGATCCCGCCGGGCCCGACGAGGCCCACGCCGCCGTGGTTGCCGAGCTGTCGGCCGCGGTGGACGCCGCCCTGGCCGGCGAGGAAGAGAGCGAGCGCGTCGTCCTCGACCCTGCCTCGAAGAGCCAGCTGCACGCCCTCGGCTACGTGGTGGAGTCGTCGCCCGCTCCCGAGAACGGCATCGATCCGAAGGACGGCCTGCGGCTCCTCGACCGCTTCATCGCGATCGAGGGCCTCTACCACTACGACCGGCTCGACGAGGCGGAGAGGGACGCGCTGTCGCTCCTGGCGCAGCTCCCCGAGAGTCCGCGCCTGCTCGACCTCCTCGCGCGGATCCTCCTCGCGAAGGGGCAGGCAGCGAGCGCGCTTCCCCACGCCGAGCGGGCCGCCCGGCTGGTTCCTGGCTCGGCGCGCCATCGCGAGATGCTCGCGAGCGTGCGCCTCGCCACTGGCGACGTGCCCGGTGCGGTCGCGGACTTCGAGGCGGCGGCCGAGCTCGACCCCGGACACGCCGAGGCCCAGGCGGGCTGCATGCTCCGGATGGATCTGGGCGGCTCGCTCGCTGACGCCGCCGAGCACGCCGAGCAGGCGCTCGCCCTGCGCCCCGACGATCTCGGGATCCTGACCTCGGTGGCGCGCAACTGGGATCACCTGGGCCAGTACGATCGCTCGCTCTCGGCCTGGCGGAAGCTGCTCGAGATCGACCCCGAGAACGGTCCGGCCCACGCCGGGGCGGCGCTCCAGCTGGTGCGCTTCGGCGAGGACGAGGCTGCCAAGGAGCACCTGGACCGCGCCGGGGCCGCCGCGCGCACGCCGCGGCTGCAGTTCGCCCTGGCCATCGCCTACGCGGCCCGCGAGCGCATCCCCGAGGCCCGATCGCTCCTGGTGGATCTGCGGGGCCGCTACCCGGACTGGCCTGGCCCGCGCAAGGTGCTCTCGCAGCTCGGCGAGGGCTGAGGCCGAGGGGCGATCCCCCCGATCCGGGGCGGATCCGGACCCCTGGAGACCCCCAACGAATACGCAGCGGGGGCTCAAGTCCTCCGGAAAAGCGGCCGATCCGGAGCGCATCCACTCTTGATCAGGAGGCGATCGTGCTTCGGTCCTGGAAGGGCTTCGTAGTCCTCGTCGCGTTCGTCGCAGCCGCCGTCTCGTTCCACAGCCAGATCGAGATCCCCAAGCGCATCGATCAAGGGGCTCCGTTCATCCCCCGCCCGGAGGCGGCGCGGCTCTCTTCCGTCGGCTTCCACACCGCGATGGCCGACTTCTACTGGCTGCGCGCGGTGCAGGTCGTGGGCTCGGTCGATCACCCCGAGCACCACGGCACCCTGCTCGGTCGCTTCATCGACGTGGTCACCCGCGTCGATCCCTGGGTCGGACACCCCTACCGCTTCGCCGCCGTCTGGATGACGAAGAGCGAGGAGGACGTCCGCCAGGCCAACATGCTGCTGAAGCGCTCGCTCGACTATCACCCGGAGGAGTGGCGCAACCGCTTCTATCTGGGCTTCAACCTCTTCTACTACCTCGAAGAGCCCGAGGAAGCCGCGATCTACTTCGAGGAGGCGGCGCGGCTGCCGGGCTCGCCCCGCTACCTGATGGGCCTCGTCGCGCGCCTGCGCGCGGGCACCGCCGGGCTCGACGTGGCCGCCGGTCTGATCCGCGAGATGTGGGAGGGATCGGAGGATCCCCAGCAGCGCGCGGAGTTCGAGAAGATGCTCGAGGAGATCCACACCGAGCGTCTCGCGCGGGTGCTCGACCAGGCGCGCGAGCGCTACCGCACGCGATTCGGTCGCGACATCGAGCGCGTCGAGGAGCTGCTCGAAGGCGATCCGCCCGTGCTCGCCAAGCTCCCGCCGGAGCCCCACGGCTGGGAGTGGGTGATCCACGACGAGACGGGAGAGATCGTCTCGAGCTGGTACGACCACCGCTACCGGCCCCACTACGACCCGGAGATCCGGGCCGAGATGGGCGGCTGGCGGGCCCAGGGCAAGGGTGATTCCCCCGCCGGCGAGGAAGGCGGCGCACGGGGAGCGACTTCGGAACGGGAAGCGCAGGAGGAAGGCACGTGAGGGAACGAACCGAGACCAGCGAAGACGCGGTGAGCGTCGAGGGCCTGGTGAAGGACTTCCGTCCGGGCTTCGGCCTGGTCCGCAAGCGGGTGCTGCACGGCATCTCGTTCGACGTGAAGCGCGGCGAGATCTTCGGCTTCGTCGGCCCCAACGGCGCCGGCAAGACGACGACCCTCAAGCTCCTGATGGGTCTGATCCATCCGCAGGAGGGCTCCGCGCGGATCCTCGACCACGACATCCGGGAGAGCGAGTTCCGCCGGCACGTGGGCTTCCTGCCCGAGAACCCGTACTTCTACGACTACCTGACGGGCGTCGAGTTCCTCGAGTTCTATGCGCGCGTCTCCGGCGTGCCCCGCGGCGAGCGCCCGGCACGCATCGAGCAGCTGCTGGCGGACGTGGGCCTCTCCCACGCGGGTGGCGAGCGGCTGCGCAACTACTCGAAGGGCATGCTGCAGCGCATCGGCATCGCCCAGGCACTGATCCACGATCCGACCGTCGTGTTCCTGGACGAGCCCATGAGCGGCCTCGATCCCATCGGTCGCAAGGAGATCCGCGACCTCATCCTGCGGCTCAACGAGGGCGGGAAGACGATCTTCATGAACACCCACATCCTCTCGGACGTCGAGATGCTCTGCCATCGCGTGGCCATCATCGTGAAGGGCCAGATCCGCTTCGAGGGCGGGCCGGAGGACTTCCTCTCGGCCGGACACGGCGGGGTGGACGTGGTGCTGTCGCAGATGCCGCCCCAGGCGCTGCTCGATCTCGAGGAGCAGCTCGAGCTCGAGGTGCGAGGGCAGGGCGAGCGCATCGAGGCCAACGTCGCGGAGAAGTCGTTGCCCGACCTCCTGCGGGGCGCCCTGGCCGCCGGTGCCGAGGTGGTGTCGGTGACGCCGCATCGCGCGTCCCTCGAGACGGTCTTCCTCGACGCGGTCGAGCAGGGCAACCAGGACGACGGCTCGGCGAACCGGGCCGAGGGGGGAGCGCGATGAGCTCGCTCGGACGCATCGTCGCCATCGCTGGCAACACCGTACGCGAGGCGATCCGCAACAAGGTGCTCTACGCGCTGCTCTTCTTCGGCGTGCTGCTGATCGGGACGGGCATCCTGGTGTCGAGCCTCTCCTACGTGGAGGGCGACCGCATCCTGCAGTCGGTGGGGCTCTCGTCCCTGCGCCTGTTCGGTGCCGCCATCGCGATCTTCGTGGGCGTGAACCTGATCCACAAGGAAGTGGACCGGCGCACCATCTACACGGTGCTGTCCAAGCCGCTCTCCCGTGCCGAGTTCCTGATCGGGAAGTTCGCCGGGCTGGTCGCCACGCTGTGGCTCCAGGTGGCGGTGATGGCGGTGGCGTTCGTGGCCGTGAGCCTGCTCTCGGGCGCGCCGCTGACCGGGGGCCACGCGGCGGCCGTGGTCCTCGCCGCCATCGAGCTGGCCGTCCTGGTGGCCGTGGCGACGCTCTTCTCGTCGTTCACCACGCCGATGCTCGCCTCGCTCTTCACCGCCGGCTTCTACGTGGTCGGCCACGTGACCCGCGACCTGCGCGAGCTCGGGAGCCAGAGCGACGTGAGCTCGGTCCAGACGATGACGGCATTCCTGCACCGGAGCTTCCCGGACCTCGAGGCGTTCAACCTCACCACCCACGCGATCCACGGCCTTCCGATCACCCAGGCCCAGGTCGTGTGGCCGCTTCTCTACGGAGTGGCCTACATGGGCGTCCTGCTGACCCTCGCCTGCCTGGTCTTCCAGCGCCGCGACTTCCGATAGGTGCGTCTTGCTCGCTAGGGTCATGAGATGACCCCGGAGGCTTCGATGTGGGGCGGCCCCGTCTACTGGACGGGCCTCGGCTTCGCCGTGGCGCTCGGGCTCGTCGTGGGCTCGTTCCTGAACGTGGTCGTGTACCGCGTGCCCCGGGGCGAGTCGATCGTGAGCCCGCCCTCCCACTGCCCGGGCTGCGGTCGGCCGATCCGTCCGTGGGAGAACGTGCCGCTCCTCTCGTATCTGTTCCTGCGCGGTCGTTGCGCCGGCTGCGGCACGGCCATCTCCTGGCGCTACCCGGCGCTCGAGGCGGTCACCGGGCTGCTCTTCGGGGCCCTCTTCCTCGTGCACGGCGCCACGCCGATGCTGCCGCTCTGGTGGGTGTTCGGTGCGGGCCTGCTGGCGGCCGCGGTGATCGACTTCGAGCACCAGTGGATCCCGGACTCGATCTCGCTCGGTGGGCTGGCCCTCGGGCTGCTCGTGGTGCCGCTCGCGCGCTCCCTCGAGGGCGAGGCGCTCGCCAGCGCCTTCGTGCAGTCGGCGAGCGGCGCGCTGCTCGGCGGCGGCCTGCTCTGGATCGTGGGCTTCGTCCACGCGCGCATCAGCGTCGCCCTGGGCCGCCGCTTCGACCACTGGCCCGGGGAGGACGAGGAGCTTCCCGGCCCCGCGAGCCTCGACTACTGGACCTGGTTCCCCGGCCTCGGGTTCGGCGACGTGAAGCTCCTGGCGATGATCGGCGCCTTCGTCGGCCCGCTCTTCGTGGTCGAGACGATCTTCGTGGCGGCGGTGGTCGGCCTGCTGCTCGGGCTCGCCTTCGCCGTCGTCCACCGGGGGTTCCAACAGCCCTTCGGCTTCGCTCCGGCGATCGCCGTGGCGGCCGTCCTCGTGATCGCGAGTCCGTTCCATGTCGCCTAGCTGCCGTCGAAGCGTCGTCGTCGCCCTCTCGCTGCTGCTGGCCACGAGCCTCGGCTGCAACCGCGTCGAGGTCCGCGAGCCCGGCGCAACGCGGCCGATGGCGGCCGGGCCGAACGTGCTCCTCGTGACGATCGACACCCTGCGGGCCGATCGCGTCGGAGCGCAGGGCGAGTCCACCGCGGCTCCGACGCCCACCCTCGA
>JASJCN010000242.1 GCA_030065975.1 Myxococcota bacterium | reverse complement strand
CCACGACGTGCTCCTCCCGTCGGCCCGCCGCCGTCAGCTGTCCGGAGGCGGCTCTCTCCGTCACCCGATAGTCTGCGAACCCCTCGCCGCGGAGAGCTTCCTCGTGGGCCCGACGGTCGCGGGAGAGGATGCGGGGGTTCCAGCTGATCGCCCGAAGGGAGGGGTGACGAGCCAGGAAATGAGCGGTGGCGATCCGGAACTGCTCGTGGGTCACGTCGCCCGAAGCCGTGAAGAGCGCGGCGGTCGACTCGACCGCCGACAGGTCCTGCCAGAGGCGATGCTCGATGGCCAGCGAGGCCTGGACCACGCGCCGCTCGAATCGCGCCGCCGCTACGCGATCCTCCGAGCGCGCAACCACGTAGGCCGCCGCAACGCTCGCAATGGCTCCTGCCAGCGCCACCGAAACGGGAAGCAATCGCCGCAGGGATGCGGAGCGCCCTAGCACTCGCGAATCCTCAGCACTCGCGAATCCTCCGGGGAGGGCGTCGAGAAGCTAGGCGAGGATCCGTTAGGTCGAAAGCGGAAGCGTGGGACTACTGTGCCCCAGAATGGGACGCTCGGGTCCACAGGAACCCGCCCAGTGGGTCGGACGGCCTACATCGATGAGGCGCTAGGTGTCGCACTCGCTCGGTGCCGCGTCCCGGGTGGAGCTCCTCGGCGTCTGCGACGAACCGACGAGGAAGTCGTCCACCTGGATCTCGCTGCCGTAGTCTGCGTAGTCGCCGGCGGAACGCTGGTCGCGGAAGAGGGCCCATGACACGGGCCGGAAGCGAGCCAAGTGCGTCGCTCCGGCGAGAATCGGCTCGCATACGGTGTCGTAGCGGGGGTTGTAGAAGAAGGGGGCGCTGAAGCGCTCCTGGTCTCGGTGTGCGAGGACCCGGTGCACGGGGGAGCGATAGCGATCGTTGCTCCAGACACGAAGCATGTCGCCGAGGTTCACCGTGAGCGCCCCTTGGATCGGCTCCACGAGCATGAAGCGATCGTCGACCTCGACCTGCAGGCTCGCGACGCGGTCCTGGTACAGGATGGTGAGCGCTCCCGCATCGGTATGGGGATGGACGCCGAGGTGCCCCTCCTTGGGGAGCGGCGCAGAGTCGGGTGCCGCCGGTGCCTCGCATGCCGGGTAGTGGTTCAGGCGCACGAAGCTCGAGTCGCCTTCGAAGAAGGGAGCGAGCCGATCCGGTTCGAAGCCGAGGCTCACGGACAGAGCGCTCAGAAGGAGCCGGCCGAGTCGGACGCACCCTGTATGGTGCTGGAGAAGGGCGGTGCGAATGGCAGCGTCGCCAGTCGGCCAGCGGTTCGTGCCGTCGCTGTGGGTCGGCGGAGTCAGGCCGGCGTCGCGCTCCGCGCCATAGTCGAAGATCTCCTTCCAGTCCGGCCGGTTCTTCGTGAGCTCCTCGTCGTAGTAGCCCCAGGCGTTGTCGCGAGAGCGGCGCATCTGCTGCTTCACGTGAGCGGGGAGGGCGAACAAGGCGTGCATGGCCGCCTCGAAGCGAGCGAGGTCGTTCTCGGCCAGCCCATGCCCCACGATGTGGAACATGCCGAGCGACCGGCTGGGCCCTTCGACTTCGGCGGCCACGCGATCGAGAGTACGCGTGTCGCCCGTGTCGAGGCCTCCGATGTCGATGATCTCAGGGGACACGACTCGTGAGTCTATCGCGAGCCAGGGCTTCGCTCCGCAGAGACGCCGCGAGGAGCCTCTCGGGCTACTCCCCTTGCGCCAGTGAGTATCGTCGCTCGCCGTCCGGTCCCTGGTAGAGCTGCTCGGTCTTGATCACCTCGAAGCCCGAGGCAGAGATGCGGCCCAGCAGCTGGAGCACGTCCCCGAACTTGATGGGCCCGAGAGCGAGGAAGCGGCAGCGCCAGTGGTCGGTGCGTAGCGTCTCCGGAATGCCGTCCGGGTAGACCCGCACACCGCGGTTCGTTATGACTCGCAGGTCGAAGGCCTCCTCGGCCAGGTCCTCGAGGGCGTGCCCGAGCACCTGCGGGTCGCGGTCGTGCTCCTTCCAGTCGAGGAAGACGTCGACGCCCACCAGCTCGCGGGGTTGCTCTACCGCGGGCCGCCACTCCGGCAGGCGGATCCCACCGCCGGCGTAGGCCACGGGCTGGAGGCGCTCGGGCTGCTGGCCGAGCCGCTCGATGATGGCATCGGTGAAGGCCCGGGTGTCGGCCTGCACGACGGAGAGGCCCTCGCGATGGATGTCCGCCGTGTGGATGCCGTCCTCGAGTGTGCGCAGCCAGGCGTTCTTGATTCGCGTCGCATCCTCGGAGAGGCCCAGGTGGACGAGCATCTGGGTCGCGGCCACCAGCAGGCCGGACGGGTTGGCGACCCCCTTGCCGGCGATGTCGGGAGCCGAGCCATGCACGGCCTCGAACATCGCCGCATCGCGGCCCACGTTGGTCGAGCCGGCCAGGCCGACCGAGCCCGCCACCTGCGCGGCGATGTCGGAGAGGATGTCGCCGTAGAGGTTCAGCGTGACGATCACGTCGTAGCGCTCGGGCTGGGCGGCGACGCGCGCGGCGCCGATGTCGATGATCTCGTGGCTCGCCTCGATGTCCGGATACTCGGGCGCCACCTCGTCGAAGATCCGATGGAAGAGCCCATCGGTCATCTTCATGATGTTGTCTTTCGTCATGCACGTCACGCGCTTGCGGCCGTAGGCGCGGGCATACTCGAAGGCGTAGCGGATGACGCTCTCGCTTCCGGGCCGCGTGACGAGCTTCAGGCACTGCACCACCTCGTCGGTCTGCTGGTGCTCGATGCCCGCATAGAGGTCTTCTTCGTTCTCGCGCACGATCACCAGGTTCATGCCGGGGTGGTGGGAGGCGACGAAGGGGCTGTAGGCCTTGCACTGGCGGACGTTCGCGAAGAGTCCGAGGGACTTTCGCAGGGTGACGTTGACGCTCTTGTAGCCCTTGCCCTGCGGCGTCGTCATCGGCCCCTTCAGCAGCACGCGATGGCGGCGCAACGCGTCCCAGGCGTACTGGGGGATCCCCGACGACTCGCCGGCCAGATAGGCGGATTCGCCCATCTGGACCGTTTCGATGTCGAGGGGGACCTGCGCCGCTTCGAGCACACGGAGGACCGCCTCGGTGATCTCGGGTCCGACACCGTCACCGGGCGCCACGGCGATGCTGCGATTGGAAAGGGGCTTGGCAGATCCGCTCATGCTCGGGCCTCCTGAGGCTCTGCCGCCGCGCGCGAGGGGCGGCGACGTTCATCCGGGGTTCGAGCGGAAAATCGGCTCTGGCGGATCGATCGTCAAATAGAATGTCAGTGCGATGATCATCGAAAAAGACGATGATTAGCTCGAGGAGCGGCTGCATCCCCCGCCCCGGTGAGAGCAAGGGCGGGGGTCGTGGTCTTCTCGAGCTACAGGGCGCCGAGAATCGCCTCGGCGCTCGACACCTCGAACTTCATGGGCTGCTCGACGGCGAGCTTCGTGACCACGCCGTCGTCCGCGACGAGCGCGAAGCGCTGCGCGCGCAGCCCGAAGCCGATGCCAGAGCCGTCGAAGTCGAGCCCGAGGGCCTTTGCGAAGTCGCCATTGCCGTCGGCGATCATCCGCACCTTGTCGCCGGCGCCGCGGTCCTTGCCCCAGGCGTCCATGACGAACGCGTCGTTGACGGACATGCAGATGATGTCGTCGACGCCCTTCGAGCGGATCTCGTCGGCCTTCTCGATGAAGCCCGGGAGGTGCGCGTTCGAGCACGTCGGCGTGAAGGCACCCGGAACCGCGAACAGCACGACCTTCTTGCCGCCGAACAGCTCGTCGGTCGAAACGTCGGACATGTCCGTCGCCTTCACGGTCACGGACGGGATCTTCTCTCCCTCCTGGATGGGCATTGCGTTCTCCTGTCGTTCTCGAGGGGTGGTTCTACGCGTGCGCGCGCAGGCGCGGAAGGTAAGCCGGATGGCGTGCGTGACAAGCCCGAGGCGGTGCTTCCCGTGCCACGACCTGAGAGCTCCGGAGCGGGGCATCGGGGCCACGGAGTGAAGATGCTCACAGCCATCGGCCACCGGGCTGTGCGATATCCGGACGAGACTCCCCAGCCTGGCGGATGGAGAGTGAAGATGAACTGCCTGAGCACGTTCACGGGCACGGGGCTCGCGCTGGTGGCCGCCCTGACCCTGTCCGCGGGAGACGCCCGCGCCTGGACTCCGACCGAAGAGGCACCCGAGGAATGGAGCGCGATCGAGCAGGCGCTTCCCGAGGCGGTCGGCGTCGACTACCTGCAGCGCCGTTGGCTCGCGGTGGACTCGGAAGAGCTGATGGGAATCGACGAGTCCGTGGTTCGCGCGGTTCATGCTGCGCGACCGATCGACGGCCTCGAGATCGATGGCGATGGCTTCCGCATCGACGAGCACGGCCACGCGTTCTGGGCCGGCAAGGATGAGGAGGGTCAGGGCGGCACGCGCGTCGCGAGCTTCCTGAACGGAGGCCCCCGGATGCTCACCGTCGACTTCGACGCGGACGGGGTCGTTGACGCGGGCTTCTCCGACTCGCCTCATGCGCCGATCGTCACGGCCTTTGCGCGTCCCGAGCTCGAGTTCCTGTTCGACTGCATCGAGCAGATGACACAGAAGGGCGACGGCCCCTATGAAGCGGCGAAGCTCTGCCTTCGTGGCGATCCCGGTGCGGGCGGCGGCAGTAGCGGGGCCAGCCTCGGATCGCTGCCGAGCCAGGGGCCGATGTCCCAGGAGCCCGATTGCGGCAGCCGGAGCCCGATCTCGGACACGACCTATCATCCCGACGAGATCCGGGAGCTGGCGGAGCAGGTGCGCGAGTACAACGACGCGAGCAACCCGGAGAGCGATCGACAGCTCGACGCGACGGCCGACCTGCTGGTGGAGACCCTCGAGGACCTGGCCGATGCCACCGAGCAGGAGAAGCTGGAGCGGCTGGACACCGGCGACGTGACCCCGCAGACCGCGAAGGACATCCACCAGCTCACCAAGCGCGCACGCAACCTGTACGACTGGTATCGACAGCGGGAGAGCGAGGTCTACGGAGGGAGCGGGATCTTCCTGCCGCCGATCGACCCGGCCGGCGGCGAGCCGGCGCCTGCCGATCCCCGGTGCAGCGGGCGGGCCAAGCAGGCCGCCTGGGGAACGCTGTGGGCGAGCCCCGAGCATTGCGGCGGGCTCGACCCGCTCGCCTGCATGGCGAAGTTCGAGAGCCCGCTTCACGCCGCCACCGGCGGGACATGCGCGCTCGAGCCCGGCGAGGCCGGCGGAAGCCGCTTCGTCTGCCGCGAGCGGGGCGTGAGCCTCTTCGACTGCATCGCGAGCGGCGACTTCGAAGCTTGCCAGCCCCCGGACGACGGCTCCGGCGGCAGCGATCCCGGTGACCTCGGCAACGACCAGCCGGGCCCCGGGGGCTCGGGCTCCGTGGCCTCGGGCCCCATCGGCGCCTACGTCGACCTGACCCCGGTCGGCGACGTGATCGCACTCGTGTGTCGCAACGGCCCGATGGGCGTCGGCCCCTGCGGAGGCGACCCGGCGCCCATGGATGCCGCCGTCGTCGGCGCGGTGCTCGACGCGGTGCCGACGCGTTAGGCCCGCTCGGCAGCGGGCCTCGGGGCCAGGCCGGTCAGCCTCCGGGCCGGGCCGGCCTGGCTTCGAGGCCAGAAAGGCTGCCACGCCAGCGGCTCGGGTGGCCACCCAATGTCCAGGGCGACACGAGGTCCTCGCGGTCGAGCTGAGCGCGGGGTGAGGGGCTCCTCCACCATGGCTCTGCGTGTCGCGTGGATCATCCTGGTGTTCGGCGTCGCACAGCCGAGCCTTGCGGCGCCGCTGTACCAGATCGTCGATCTCGGCACGTTCGCAGGCTCGCGGGTGGTCGCCAACGACCTCAACGACCTCGGCCAGATAGCGGGCCATGCGGGAACGCATGCAGTCGTCTACACCGGCGGGGTCGTGGAAGACCTGGGGTCCCTCGGCGGCCGGTCGAGCCGTGCGCTCGGCATCAACAATGCGGGCGAGGTCGTCGGCTACTCGGACGACGCCCAAGGCGCGCGTCGCGGCTTCGTCGACGTTGGCTCGGGGATGCGAGAGCTCGGCACCCTGGGCGGTTCCTTCAGCATCGCCTACGCGATCAACGAATCCGGCGTGATCGTCGGCTCTTCGCAGACCCCTGCAGGCGACGTGCGCGCGGTTCGTTTCGAAGCGGCGGGGCCGGTCGATCTCGGCACGGTTGGAGGGGGCTATAGCCAGGCGAGAGCGATCGATTCCGCCGGCCGGGTGGCGGGCCAGTCCGACGACGCAGCCGGGGAGAGGCACGCCTTTCGCGAGCTCGGCGGCTCGATGACCGATCTCGGCACCCTCGGCGGCCCGTCGAGCTTCGGGTACGGCATCAACGATTCTGGCCACGTGGTGGGCCAGTCGACCGACGTTCGGGGGCAGCAGCGCGCTTTCGTTCACGACGGCCTGACGATGCGCGAGTTGATGGGCCTGCTCCCGGACGCCTACGGCGTCGCCTTCGACATCAACGGCGCCGGCGTCGTCGTCGGCTCCTCTGGGGGCGGTGCCACCGGGCTGCCCCTCAGCGCGGTGTTGTTCGATCCCGTTCTCGGCCCGGTCGATCTCAACGACCTGATCGATCCCGATGCGGGCTGGGCTCTCACGCAGGCGACGGCCATCAACGAGCGGGGCCAGATCGTCGGCAACGGATTCCGCGGGGACGAGGTTCGCTCGTTCCTGATGACCCCGGTGCCCCTACCCGCCATGTCACCCATGGTGGCGGCGGGCCTCGCCGGGTTGGCGGGGGTGCTCTCGGCCAGCTCACGGCGTCGGGGCCGAGGCGGAGGGATCCCCAATTCTGGGGATCCCCCCCGGTGAGGTTCATCACGCCAGCGCAGGAGGGTCACTCATTAGGGTCGATTCGTGCCCGGCCAAGCACGGCCGAAGCAAGGAGAACACCCGATGAGATGCCCGAACCCTCTCTCGACTCGCTGGGTCGTCCGTGTCGCGCTGATCGCGGCACTCGCCGCCCCCGCCAGCAGCGCCCCCCTCGATCCCATCGCGGGGGGCTCGACCACCACGAAGGAATCCTCGTTCTCGATCGAGCCCGAGCCGTCGAGGTCCCTCCTCGGCGACCGCACCGCACAGCTGTCGGGTACGACCCTCCGCGCCGCCGAGCGTTTCGGCGAAGCCGCGGTCCTCGGCGTCGATTGCGGAGAGATGCTCGCGGAAGAGCTTCGCATGCTCGAGGACCTGAAGAGCGGGCGCATGAGCCCGGAGTCCGCCGCCCAGCAGCGCGCTCGTCTCGGAGACCCGTCGGACTGCGAGGAGCCGCTCCCGGAGGTCGGCCTCTTCGATGGCCTGGTGCTTCCCGAGGTGCGGGGCGGCCATCCCTTCGCCGTCGTGATGAATCCCCCCGGCTCGGTGCCTCAGGGCTTCCAGGCGCGCATCATCGCGGCCCAGGGAGATTTTCGGGACGCCAGCCTCTACGGGGGCAGCGTCGTCCTCTCGCAGGATGGCACCCAGCTGATGCTCGCCACCCAGCCCACCTTCGATCTCCCGCGCTGCGCCCGGACGGAGAGGTTCACGCTCGAGCTGTCCTGGAGCGGAGGCTCGCGGCTCTTCGAGGTGACCCAGCCGGTCCGGCTCGAAGCCAAGGGTGTGCAGGCCCAGCTCCGGCCCGGCCAATCGGTCGACCTCGACGTCTGCACGGCGGGCAATCGCACGCCGGTCGCCTGGCAGCTCGATCCGCTGGGCAACCC
>JASJCN010000241.1 GCA_030065975.1 Myxococcota bacterium | reverse complement strand
GCCCAGGTGGGCGTCCCAGACCGCCGCGATCTCGGCCTCGCGCATGTCGGCCCAGCGCTCCAGGGGCTCGTGATCCTGGTCCGTCACGGCGCGCATCACCCGGCGGATCTCGAAGGCCTTGCGACGGCCCGGATTGTGCTCCTGGCTGAAGATCTCGCCCACGGTGCCGAAGGCGCGATCCTCCTCGTTCTCCGCGTAGGGGTAGCTGCGCACGTCGCGCTCGACCGGGTCGCGGGTCGGTGCCCGCCGCGGGAAGCGCTCGCCGGGTGCGACGTAGGAGTGCTCGTAGTAGCGAAGCAGGACGTGGCAGGCCGCGCCGAGGTCCGGCGCCCAGTACTGGCTCTCGCCGTTCACGCCCATGACCCGGTCGTAGCCGCCGATGCCCTGATGATTCTCGGCCGAGACCCCGCCGGAGTAGTCCAGGGCCTTCTTGCCGGTGAGCACCATCGATGCCTCCGGCGTCATCACGAGGATGCCGCGCGTGTGCATCAGCATGGTCGCCTCGGCGTTCCAGTAGGACTGGCCGCCCACGTTGATCCCCGCCACCACGACGTTCACCTCGCCACCGTCCTGGGTGAACTCGATCAAGTGGCGCAGGGCGGCCGCGGTCCAGTCGAGATTCTCCGTTCCGCTGTCCATGGCGATCTTGGCGCCCGCGGAGATCGGGAACCACTCGATGGGTACGTCGAGGGCCCGGGCGAGGTCGATGGCTGCGATGATCCGCCGGCACTCCGGCTCCGCGAAGGAGCCCATCTCACGGCTCGGGTCTCCGAGGAGGATCACCCGCTTCATGCCCTCGGGGTGCTTCGCCGTCTCGTTCTCGATCGTGCCGACGACGAGGTTGGCCACGTTTCCGCCGGGCTCCCGAGCGACCGGAACCAGCGCTCCGGCCTCGTCGAGGTCGTACTCCTGGAAGTGACCGGGAGGGAAGCCGGTGTCGGTGTCGTCGCCGGCCTCGCGATCGGGCGCGAGCATGCGGACGAGCTCGTACGGGTAGACCATCCCGCGCCGCCGGAGCCGCAGCACCCGCTGCTGGTAGTCCGACACCGGCGCGATCGGCTGCTCCGCCACGGGCGTGATGCGAAGCTCCACCTCACGGCCCTGCGGGCTGCCGACCTGGATCACCACTTCCCGATGCGCGTTCGACTCCGCGTCGGGGATCCGGGCTCGGATCACCGTCTTCTGGAGCCCGAGATCGGCGGCGGCGGGCAGCAGGCGCTGGGCCAGGTCGCGGATCTCTTCGGTGGAGAGCTCGAGCGGCGGCCACACGTGCAGGAGTACGCGATTCCATTGCAGGCGGCTGCGGCTGCTGCGGTGCGACTGGAACAGTCGGATCGCGGCAAGGGCCTCCATGTACTGCATCTCGAGGTGGGGCAGGCTGAAGCCGTTGCCCGTCGGTTCGTCCATGGGCGTGAGATCCCGCACCTCGGCGAAGGCGAAGAGCCGTTCGTCCTTCGGGTTGTCCCGGGCCACGCCGTGGAAGAGGTACACGTCTTCGACGGAGGGCAGGCGCTCGACCTCGAAGTTCCCGAGCCGCCACAGCTCGAGGCGCTTGGCCATCATGGGATGGAGGCCGCGGGTCGTGCGGTCTTCCGTGAAGGCCGGCCGGCCGTCGCCGTCCGCGGTCGAGCGGTAGGTGAAGTGCTGGAGTGCACCCATGCCACGACCGCCGCCGGGCGCGCCGATGGTGAAGACGGTGCGGCGCGGAGGCCTCTTCGGCGACCAGGCCAGGAGCCGGCTCTCGAGCCCGGCCGCCGTCTCGTCGGGATCGCCGTGTCCTTCGGCCCGCCACACGAACAGCTCGAGAGCGACCTCGCAGTCGTCGTCGAGCCCTGCGAGCGGTCCCTCGAGCGCGGCCAGGGCGTCGTCGATTCCGGCGAAGTCCGCGTGGGCGGCGATCACCCGGATGTTCGTGCCGTCCGGGTGGACGTACGCGGCGACGGCAAGGCTGTGCTCGCCCTCCGTGGTGCTGCGAATGTCGGTGAGCCGTCGGATCCGGTAGTAGCGCCGTAGCAGGATCTCGAGGGAGAGCTCCCGATGGAGTGGCGCGGACGACTCGATCTGGCTGGTGAGCAGCGGAGCCAGCGGATGGGGGCACTCCACGAGGGAGCACACGTGGGACGAACGGTTTCGCGGCGAGTCGTCGCGGACGGCCGCCGCGAGCTGCGCATCGGCGTTGGCGTAGGCGTTGTCCTGGATCCGCTGGAAGAAGGGTCGGTCGAAGCACCGGTAGCGGACGGCCCTCGCGAGGTCGCTCACGCCCTGGTGGGAGCCCGTCGTGGCGGCGATGATGCGGTCGAGCACCTCGCGCAGCGGAGCCTCCGTCGCGGCGGCCAGCACGTCGGCATGATCGAGACGGCGCTCGAGGATCCCCACCACCACGTTCGCCAGGGCGGCCACCCGTGCATGGGCCCGGCAGATCCACAGCAGTGCGTCCTCGAGCTCCGGGGAGCGCTCGAGATCGTGGATCCCGTAGTGGGCGAGCGCTCGCTGCAGCCGGCCCGCGAACGAGGTCGAGATGCCGGCCGCCGCGGGGTCGAGCGTGCGCAGGTAGAGGAGCAGGTACTCCTCGGCGGTGCGCACCTCGCCGGTGTCGAGGGCCGCCTCGGCGGTGCGTTGCTCGAAGAGAGCGCAGGTGTCGCCGAAGACGGCGAGGATCTCCTCCTCGCCTCGAAGCAGGTCGGGGTCGTCGGGCGAAAGCTCCCGGCTCGCCGCGACGCGCTCGGCCTCGAGGCGGCGCAGGTCGGCGGCGTCGAAGTCGAAGCCGAGCATCGCCCGGCGGAGCTCGTCGAGGACCCTCCCGGATCGACCGGCTTCGCCCCGCGCCGAGGAGCGGGCCGCGAGCGCCGAGAAATCGACCCGCTCGGCGGAGTCGACGTCGTCCTCCGCACCTTCTTCGGGCTCGAGCAGGATCAGCGCCGCGCCGGTGTCGACCTGGACGTTGGGCGAGACGAGCACGCTTCGGACCGTGCCGGCACACGGGGCCAGGACCGGGAGCTCCATCTTCATCGCCTCGAGTACCGCGAGACGCTGGCCCGCTTCGACCGTCGACCCCTCGGCGACGGACACCTGCAGCACCACCGCCGGGGCCGGGGATCGGATCGTCCCCACGTCGTCGCGCGAAACGCGGTGAGGCACTCCATCGACTTCGACGTGCTGGTCCGGGCCGTCGCGGAAGCAGAGGACCGAGTGGCAGAGGTCGCCGATGCGGACGCGGGCGTCGAAGCGCCCCAGGCGTTCGAGGCTGAGGGCGATCTCGCGCCCGTCGACCTGGACCCGATAGTCGCCGGGGCCGACGCGCAGCACGCGCGTCGCATAGCGGACTCCGCGCAGGCGGAGCTCCGCCTCGACGCCGAGCTCGCGCGGAATGCGCAGGCGCCCCCGGGCCGCCGTCGCGTAGAACTGCGCCCGCTCGGCCTCGAGCTCGGCGTGGTGCGCCTCGACGGCCGCCACGGCGATGGCCGTCTCGGCATGCTGGCGGCTCAGGTGGCCGCCTTCCGCCGCCAGCCGGTCGAGCCAGCCGACGTCCACCTCGCCGCTGCGAACCTCGGGTCGGTCGAGCAGGGTGAGCAGGAAGCCGCGATTGCTGGTCCCGCCCCGGACGACGAGCTTCATCTCGGCCAGCGCTCGTCGCAGCCGCGCCAGGGCTTCGCCGCGATCGCTGCCGAACGCGATCACCTTGGCCAGCATGGAGTCGAACTCCGATGCGATGCGATCGCCTTCGACGAAGCCCGAGTCCACGCGCAGCCCCGGTCCGCCCGGCGCGCCGAAGAGCTCGATGCGGCCCGGTGCCGGGGCGAACCCGCGCTCCGGGTCCTCGGCATTGACGCGGACCTCGATCGCATGGCCCTTCGCCTCCGGTGCGGGCCCCTCGAGCCGCCCGCCGCTGGCGACGTGGAGCTGGAGCTTCACGAGATCGACGCCCGAGGTGCACTCGGTCACGGGGTGCTCGACCTGCAGCCGCGCGTTGACCTCCATGAAGGAGAAGCTGCGCTCGGACTGGTCGTAGAGGAACTCGACGGTTCCGGCCCCCTGGTATCCCGCCCGGTCGGCCAGGCGCGCGGCCGCCGCGCAGATCTCGCGGGTCTGCTCGGCGTCGAGGGCCGGAGAAGGGCTCTCCTCGATCACCTTCTGGTTGCGGCGCTGCACGGTACAGTCCCGCACGCCGAGCCCCCAGGTCGTTCCCTGCCCGTCGCCGATCACCTGGACCTCGATGTGCCGGGCCCCTTCGACGAGACGTTCCATGAAGACGGTCTCGTCCCCGAAGCCCGAGAGGGCCTCCGAGCGGGCGCTCTCGAACGCGTCCTCGAGCTCGGCCTCGGAACGCACGCGGCGGATTCCGCGGCCACCGCCGCCGGCCGTCGCCTTGACCATGAGCGGATAGCCGAGATCGCGCGCGACCTCGCGCGCCGCCTCGAGGGATTCGACCGGGCCGCCGCTCCAGGGGGCCAGCGGGACGCCGGCTTCCTCGGCCATGCGCTTCGAGCCGATCTTGTCGCCGAGGGCTCGCATCACCTCGGGAGAAGGGCCGACGAAGACGATGCCCAGCTTGCGGCACATCTCTGCGAAGGCCTCGTGCTCGGAGACGAAGCCCCAGCCCACCCAGGCCGCTTCGGCCCGGGAGTCCACCAGGGCCCGCTCCAACGCGGCGTAGTCGAGGTAGCGGTTCTTGCGGCGACCGTCGCGAGGATCCTCGAAGCTCGCCGAGCCCAGACAGACCGCCTCGTCCGCCTCGCGGACGAAGAGCGCACGGCCCTCCGGTTCGGTGTGCAGGGCGATCGAGACCAGGCCCGCGCCGCTCTCCTCGTTGAGCTCGCGCACCGCGCGCACCAGGCGCATGGCGGCTTCGCCGCGGTTGACGACGGCGATGCGTCGGAAGTCGAAGGCGTTGGGGTCCATGGGTCCTCTTCCACTCACGAGCTTCGAGCTGAATCGGCGTCGGCCAGGACGGCTCGAAGCGCCGCCGCGTCCAGGGAGCCGGGCAGCTCTGCGGTGACGTAGCCCTCCAGGCTGAGCAGCACGCGCCCGGCCGGGTCGACCACCGCGACGTCGGCGGAGGCTCCCGGCTCCCGCGGTGACACCACGGCGCACGCGGCTTCGGCCTCGCCGGGCCCGAAGCGCACCCGGCCGATCTGCATGGGCAACGCCATGCGACCGGTCTGGGCGATCTCCTGGGCCCCGGCGACCTGGAAGCCGAGCTCGAGGAGGCGCGGGCGGGTCTGCAGCGGGAGCTCCTCGGGTACGTGGTTGGCGGAGAGCCCCTCCGCGAGCCGTCCGGTCACCCCGTCCGGGCTTTGCCAGGCGGATCCCACGACGCGGTAGGCCGGCCCGTGGAAGTAGAGGGCGTAGAGGTCGGCAGGATCCAGGACGGAGTCTCCCGGCTCGTTCGCAGGGGGCCGAACACCGAGATCGGGCGCCTCGCCGGAGAGCCGGACGCGGCCGGTGAAGTGGATCGTCTCCTGCGGCTCGTCGCGCCCGGCGAGCGAGCGGCGGCCGATCAGCCGGCAGGACGCCACGACGTCCTGCCCTTCGCGAACGAACTGGGCCTCCACCTCCACGTCGCGCGGCTCGTCCCGGTAGAACTTGAAGGGGGCGAGGAAGCGCACGTCCTCCACCGCGGCGACGGAGAGCTCGGGGAAGGGCAGCCGGGCGGCCTCCACGAAGGCCTCGATCCCCATCACGCCGGGGAGCACGGCGGTGCCGTCGATCCGGTGGTCGTTCAGGAAGGGCTGCTGCTTCGGGTCGAGACCGACCGAGACGCGCAGGCCCCCGAGGCCCATGCCCAGCAGCGTGCCGACCATCGGCCCACGGGGCTGCGAGGGGCTCTGCAGAGCCGCGACGTCGAGTCCGCCGGTCTCGTCGCGCTCGGCGAGCAGGACGCCGAGCGCGCCGGCGGCCAGCAGCTCCCGATGCTCTCCGCCCGCTTCCAGGGCGCGGCGCACCAGGGGGATGCCGTCCTCGGGCGCCAGCATGTCGATCCCGGCCCGCTGCATGATCTCGGGGATCGAGCCCCGCGAGGCCATGCCGATGCGCGACCACGCCGTCCAGTCGATCGCCAGGCCGCGGGTCGTCGGCCGGGTGCGGCGCAGCGCGGAGGCCGACTTGCAGAGCAGATCGTTGGCGGCGCTGTAGTCGGTCTGCCCCGCGTTGCCGAAGCGCCCGGCAATGGAGCTGAAGAGCACGACCGCCTGGAGCGGGACGTCGCGAAGCGCGCGTTGCAGGTGGAACCAGCCGTCGCACTTCACGTCGAAGACGCGATCGAACTCGTCCGGCTCCTTGTCGGGAAGCGCGCGGCTCACCTCGAGGCCCGCGGCGTGGACGAGCAGGTCCACCCGGCCGCTCTCCCGACGGATCTCGCCGACCACGTCGTCCACGGCGGTTCCATCGGTGAGATCGACGGCGTGCCAGTGGGCCACTCCGCCCGCCTCGGAGATGGCCCGGAGCGCGGCATCGGCCTCGTGCAGGCGCTCGATGCGCGAGAGCTCCCGCTCGACCTGCACCGGCGTGACACGGCCTCCGCCGGCCTTCAGCCGCTCGAAGAGCGTGCGCTTGAGGGTGTCGCGGTCCTCTCCGAACGCGGCGACGTCGGGGTCGCCCGGCTCCGGGGCCGGGCTGAGGTCCAGGAGGTGGAAGTGGCCGACCCCGCCGCGCGCCAGATCGGAGACGATGGCGGAGACGATGCCGCCCGCCGCGCCGGTGACGAGCGCCACGCTGTCCCGGTCGAAGGTGATGCCGCCCTCGCCGGATGCCGGCGCCTCCTCGAGGGCCACGGTGAAGCGGTCGCTCCCTCGCCGGCCGACCTCGACGCAGCCCGGATCCGAGAGCGTCTCGGCGATCAGCGCGTCGGCGAGCTCGGCCGTCTTGCGCGACACGGGGAAGTCCACCGCCTTCACCAGCGCCGCCGGGTGCTCGCGGGCGAAGGCCTTGGCGAACCCCGTGACCGCGCCGCCCATCGGATTCGTCGCGCCGTCGGCGTCGTAGCCGTGGCACCCGCCGAGCCGCGTGGCGCAGACGAGGAAGCGACCGGGCGCGGCCAGATGGTCGTAGAGCGCCCGCGCGGTCGTGTAGAGCCCCTTGACCCGCAGGCGCAGGCCTTCCCGCCAGTCCTCGCTGGTGAGCTCGCTCGCCTCACCTTCGCCGTCGAGCGCGGGGAGCCAGTAGACCCCGTCGATGAGACCCTGCTGGCCCCAGTCGGTGAGCTGATGCGTCAGGGCCTCCGCGTCGGCGGCCGGGTCGAGGGAGAGGACCTCGACGCCGCGCTGCTCGAGACGGCGCGTCAGGGCGCGCGCCACCCCGCCGCGGTCGGGCATGAGGACGACGCGCTGGCGTACGGCCAGCTCGACGCCCGTCGGCTTGCACAGCTCGAGCGCCGGGCGCAGCACCGCGCGGGGGATCCGGGCCTGCAGTCCGCCGGCTGGCTCGGCGGAGGTCGCGTCGCTCGCGGGCGGCGTCGCGCTCTCGTCGGTCGCCGCCTCGGCGCGGTCCGGGCGTCGCTCCTGCACGAACTGGATGGCGTGGGCGAGGGTCGGGTAGTCGCGGAGCTGGAGGTTCTCGTCGCGGGGGATGTCGTAAGCCTCGCGGATCGCGGCGAAGGTCTCGGCCTGCTTGACGGTGTCGATGCCGAGGTCGGCCTCGAGGTCGAGCTCGAGGTCGAGCATGTCCTCGGGATAGCCGGTCTTCTCGGCGACGAT
>JASJCN010000240.1 GCA_030065975.1 Myxococcota bacterium | reverse complement strand
CGCGTGGGTGGCGGCCTTCGTGCTCCCGACGCTCCAAGCGGCGGCGCTCGGGCTTCCCGTGGTCGGGCCCGCGTCGGCTGCCCTCGTGGGTCTCGTCCCCTGGGTCGCCGGGATCTGGATCGCGGCGGCCCCGATCCTCTTCGTCCGCGGCGTGCGTCGTCGGCGGGTCGAGGAGCTCGAGTCGGATCTGCCCCTGGTACTCGAGCTGCTGGCCACCCTGGCCGAGGCGGGGCACGGCTTCGACGGCTCGGTCGCGCAGGTGATCGAGTCGCAGCCCGAGGACCGGGCGCTGTGCCAGGAGCTCCGCCTGTACCAGCTCGAGGTGATGACGGGAGTGGGCCGGGCCGAGTGTCTGCGCCGGCTCGGAGTTCGAACGGGTGTCCCGTCCATCGAGGGCGTGGTATCGGCGCTCGTCCAGGCCGAGGAGCTCGGCTCCGGACTCGCCGACCTGCTGCGGCCCCAGGCCGACGACCTGCGCCATCGACGCCGGGAGCAGGCCCTGGCGCAGGCCGAGTCGCTGCCCGAGAAGCTGGTGGTGCCGCTGCTCGTGGGGTTCCTGCCCGGCCTTCTGGTGTGGACGTTGGGCCCCGCCTTCAACCAGCTCTTCACCATGATCGATGCCGCGATGACGAGATGAACCTCCCAGGGAACCCGGTTCCCCCGGGCGGCACTGTCTTCTTGGCGTCTTCCGCGCATCGGTGAGCGCGGGGCCGCGGGTCGTATGCGGTCGCATGCGGGTTGAATGCGGATCGGAGGAGAGACGATGAAGACGGTCGGTCGGATCGCAGCTGCTGTGCTTCTGTTCGGTGCGTCGGGCGGCCTCGTGACCGAGTCCCGAGCCCAGGAGCTTCACCTGGACATCACGCTGCAGGAGAATGCCGACGACGGGCGCCTGTCTGCCCACGGCTTCGACTTCAACGTGCTCCCGCAGTTCAGCCTGGTGGTCGACCGTCGGGTCTTCGGCCGCAGCTTCGGCATCAACCTCAACAGCCTGTTCACCGACGACCCGGGCTTCGTCTCGCGGATCAGCCCCACCGAGCTGAACCCCGTCGACCTGCTCCCGATCGTCCCCAGCGAAGCGCTCCGCTTCACCGTCCTGCCCGCCCCGCCGACCGCACCGGAGCTCGGCGGGCGCAACCTGAGCTACTGGAGCGGGTTGGGTGACGTCGTCTGGTCGGCCGTGCCCGACAACGAGGCGATCTCGATCATCAAGGGCCAGCTCGCGAACCCGGAGGAGGAGGCCGTCGTGGACGGCTCGACGCTCGAGGTGCCGGGCTTCGTGATCGGCGGCACGTCCGGGTCGGGCAGTCTCCACGAGCACATCAAGTTCCTGATGCTCCCCGACGGTCTGGCGAACCCGCCGGCGGGTCCGGACGACGGCGTCTACCTGATGCTCGTGGAGGTCGGCTACGAGGCCTACGGCGAGTCGATTCCCGTCTGGATGCTCTACAAGGTCTTCGCGGGAGGGCAGGCCACCCTCGATGCCGCCATTGAGGACGTCTCCGCCCGCTTCCAGCTGCCGCTCTGCCAGGACGGCATCGACAACGACCGGGACGGGCTGATGGACGCCCTGGATCCCGGCTGCACGTTTTCCGGGGACATGTCCGAGCGCGAGCCCGGCTCGACGGCGTGTGACGACGGCATCGACAACGACGGCGACGGCGGCGTCGACTTCCCGGGCGACGTGGACTGCGCCAGCCCCTTCGGCACGCTCGAGACCCCGGACGGGGACGGCGACGGCATCGGCGACGATGTCGACAACTGCGTCGAGGTGGCGAATGCCGATCAGGCCAACTTCGATGGCGCGGCGGACGACGATTCCTCGCTCCCCGGCATCCAGCACTACGGCGATGCCTGCGACGTCGACCTCGACAACGACGGGGTAGTCGCGGCGTCGGACTTCTTCGCCGAGCTCCGCCCGTGCCTGGGCGTCTCCCTGGCCAGCAACCCCGGCTGCGCCATCGCCGACCTCGACGGGGATGGCACCGTCGGCCCCTCGGACTTCTTCAGTCGCTTCCGGCCGGCACTGGGCTCGACGCCCGGCCCGGGGGTGACGGAGCCCTAGCCACGCGAGTCAGCCGCTAGTCGTCTCCGTCGCCGCGGTCGCGGGTGAGGGCCCAGGCGGTCCGGCCCGCCGCAACGAGCATGCATGCAGCCCCGACGGGAGCGAGGGCGATGCCCGGCCCCGGATCTCCGCCGTGGATCGTGACGCCGCCCAGGAAGAAGCCGAGAGGCAGCAGGAGTCCCGCGAGGAGGAAGAGGGTCGACGTGAGACGCAGGCCTTCGCCGCCCTTCTTCCCAGCGGACGCGAGCGTTGCGGCGAAGGCGATCTGGACCAGCGAGAGCAACGCGCCGTGTGCGTGAGCGAGCCTCCACAGGAGCCGACGGGTCTCGAAGCCCGGGTCGAGATACCAGTGGGCCTTGAACCCGTGCAGCGCCTCGAGGCCGATGCCGAGGAGCGCGAAGCCCGTGAGCGCCCACCAGCCGATCACCAGGTGGCGCCGCCGGATGGCCTCGACGAGGGAGCTGCTGGATCCGCTCACGACGCGTCCTACTCGGCCAGGACGACGGGCGGATCCACCCGTCGACTGCGGATCTCCTTGAACCGCTTCCGGATCAGGTCGCCCTCTGCATCGATCAGCAGCGGCCCGGAGGGCGCGGGTCGCTCGGCGCGCTGGTTCCACGTGATCAAGGCCTGGAGCCGGCGCCGTCGTCGCGAGTCTTCCGGCGCGACGTAGTCGTACTCGAAGTCGTCGAAGCCGGGCAGCTCCATGAGCGCGTGGTAGCCGATGAACCGGACGACGTCGTAGCTGTCCGTCAGCAGCTCGGCGAGGAAGGGGGCCATCCATTCCGTCCCCGAGGCCTCTCGAGCGGGTTCCCAGCCATAGTGCCAGCCGGCGATGGCGCGTTGGCCGGCATCGCCCTCGAGGATCCAGCGAACGGACGACGCCACCTCTCCATGTTCCGCGCTCAGCTCGGGAGGAGCGATCCCGTACCACGCGGCGAGGTAGCTCGACGTCCAGGCCAGCGTCTCGTTCAGGTGGCATAGGTTGCACGCGTTGGGCCGGCCCGTCTCGACCGTGGTCAGAACGTCCGGGCTGTCGATCGTGTGGCTCCGCATCGCCTTCATCAGCCCGAGTGTCGTGTGCGGCATGTGGCAGTTGTAGCAGTTGCTCCCCGAGGAACGGGCCGGATGGTGCGTGTGTTCGACGAGCGTTTCCTCCGACTCGTACTCCGAGTGGCACTGCACGCACGCGGAGTTGCCGCGCATGCCGGGCTTCAGCTGATCGTCGGCCCACTCCTCGCGAGGCCGACGGTCGTCGGTGTCGGAGTGCATGGTGTGACACGAGAGACACGACATCGGGCCCCGCTCGTGGCAGGGCGTCTCGAGCAGGCCGTTGTACTCGCGTCCGCTCACGCGGACCATGCCGTCGGACCAGAACCGGCGCTCGAAGAAGTGGGGCGAGCTCTCGAGCTTCTTCGCGACGAGCGGCTCGCTGTCGGCCGTCCCGTGACGGAACACGTGACGGGACTCGTGGAGATCGTCACCGGGCCGGAAGATGAAGCCGTGGCGGTCGAACTCGTGCTCGCTCTCCTCGTCGTGGAGGCCGAAGATCGAGTGGCACTGGCCGCACACCTGCGAGGATCGCTCGTGTGCGAGGTCCTCTGCGTTGACGAGGGTCGGGTCGTCCGCCGAAGAGAAGTACTGCCGGTAGCGCTGCAGCGGGTTGCGATGGACCGCCGCGTGCTCCTTCGCGCCACCGTGGCAGGCTCCGCAGGAGATGCCGAACTCCCCGACGCTGGAGTCGTAGCCGGACTCCTCTTCCCATCGAGGCCGTCCCTGGACGACGTGACACTGGATGCAGGTGCGGTTCCACATGCCCGTGGAGAGGCTCGGGCGCGAGGCGGGCGCGAAGAAGATCGAGCCGTAGGGGACCCACCTCTGCTCCGCGTTGATCCAGATGAGCGGTAGCTTGCCGAGCGTCCTCCCTTCGTCGGTTGCGAACCAGAAGGCCTGCTGGTGATGCGCTCCGGTCGAGAGGACCAGCTCGAAGGTCTCCGACCCCGCGGTGTCCGGGGTCTCCATGTCCATGAAGAATCCGCCGTTCTCCCGATAGAAGTGGAAGTCGCGGCCGAAGTACTCGACGGTGTGGTCGTCGAAGTTGGCGATCACCGAGTCCTCGGACACGACCTGGGTCATGGTGCGGTGATGGGACGCATGCCAGGTCTCGTGGTGATGGGGGTGACACGCGCGACACGAGTCCGCCGAGAGGTAGTCGTCGTCCTCCACCGCGATGGGGCGGTTCTCGACGTGCTCCTCCGGGACGGGACCCGGGTCGGCTCGCACCGTCTCCCTCCAGACGGAGTCGAGGACGACGGCACCCGACAGGCTGGCGATGAGGATCGCCGCCCACGCGCTCCATCCGAGGGGCTGCCGCCGCAGGGTCGCTGCGGCCAGACCGAGCCCCGCGGTCAGCACCGCGGCCAGAAGAGCGACGTCGAGACTCATGGTGTCACGCCCTGGCGAGCCAGCCTCGCCAGCCCATCCCCAGGTAGAAGGGCTCGCGGTGGGAGAAGCCGGCCTCGTCGATCAGCTCCTCGTTGCGCGTGCCGGGGACGAGGCCGGGGTTCTCTCGCGTCGCGGCTCTGGCCTGCTCGACGACCTCCGGGTCGACGCCCGATGCCCGGGCATAGCCTGCGTAGCGGCCGAGTCGACGCTCGAAGTCCGGCGCATCCTTGTCGAGGCAGTGGTCGACCAGGACGAGCGGAGCCCCGGGCTTCAGGCGCCGTCGGATCCCGCCGAGCGTCCGGCCCTTGGAGCCGTCGTCCGGGAGCACGCCCAGCACCAGGATGTAGGTCGCCGCATCGAACGGGCCGGGCGGTGCGTCGTCCACCGTCCCTTCGACGAGCTCGACGCGAGGTGCGACCTCGGGGCCGATCACCCGGCGCGCGAGGTCGAGCATCGGGGGCGCTGGATCCACGCCGACGAATCGAAAGGCCGGCTCCAGCAGGGCGAGCGCCCGCGTGTCGAGGCCGCCTCCCGCCCCGACGACGAGGACGTGCGCGTCCGGTCCCGCGTACTCGCGGAGCAAGACGCCCGCCATCTGGAGCACGCCGCCGTGGCCGGGCATGAACGCCGGCGGGCCGTTCGTGAGGTAGCCGTCGACGAAGGAGTCGTCCTCGAAGCGGCTGCGGAGATCACTCATGGGTCGTTCCTCGTTGCGGCCAGGCCCCGAGGCGCTGGCGGATCGCTCGGGCCTGGGAGGGTGCTCTCGGCTCGACGGCGTCGGCGATGCGCCCGAGATGCCGCCGGACCTCCTCGAAGTCGGCGCTTCGCTCGTGGCTGTCCCACAAGGCCACCATCGCACTCCTTCCGTCCCCCTCGTCGGCCAGGACCAGGCCGCGCAGATAGCCGTCTCGCGCTTCGATGAAGCGTCGGGTCCGAGCGACGAGCGCCGCACGGTCCGCTTCGTTCGGTGGGATCAGTCCGTCGGGCCGTGCCGTACCCACTCGCTCGATCCAGGCCAGCAGACGCCCGTGCGGGACGCTGTCCCGCTTCGCGGTGAAGAGCGGTGCGCGATAGACGACCAGGGGGAGATCGTCGCGGGCGATCGGTGCCTCGCCCGCGAACGCCCGCAGCTGAGCCGGTGAGGCCAGCGCCGAGCCGGCCAGCGACACGGCCGAGTCCAACCGGTGTCGCTCCATCACCGAGCGTGCGGGCAGCTCGGACGGGTCCCGGTTCCAGCGGTCGCTCGGAATCTCGAGCGCACCCCGGCGAGTCCCGACCAGCCCCGCGACGGGTGTGTCGATGCCGAAGTCGCCCACGAAGGCCCAGGCCTCCGGAAAGACCGACAGGAAGGTCGCCGCGATGGACTGCAGGGTGGGCTCGTCGAGCTGGTAGAGCGGGAGCCACTGGCAGAAGAGGCCGTCGGGATCCAGCCGGTCCCGGATCGCCTGGAAGTGCTCGAGGGTGTAGAGCGTTCCCGCCCCGTCCCGACCCGGATGGAAGAGGTCGCCCACGATCACGTCGAACTGCTCCGGGCTCGTTCGGACGAAGCGTCTCGCGTCGGCGACGACGAGCTCGACGCGGGGGCTTCGCTGCACGACCGCGCCGGTCTCCTCGAAGAGGGGGAGCATGTCGAGCACCTCGGGCAGCAGCTCCACGCCCGTCAGGTCGACGCCGGGATGCTCGAGCGCGCCCTTCATCGTGGCTCCGGTGGCGACGCCGAGGAAGGCGGCGCTGCGAGGCGCCTCGTGGAGCATCAAGGGGAGCAGCCCCTGGCGGCTGCCGAGGATGCCGCCGCCCGTGCCTCCCATCTGGAACCGCCCGTTCACCCGCAGGCGTCGCTCGCTCTCGGCGGTTTCGACCACGGCCACGGAGGCGAGCGCGCCCTCTCGCCAGGCGAGGAGGATCTCGCTGTCGCGGTGGAGCTCCTGGGGAAGCGAGGTCGGCCGGAGGAGACACAGCAGGACGAGTGCCGCCGTGGCCGCAAAGCGTCGCGCCAGCATCAGGTAGCCACCGACGATCGCCGCGAGGACCAGCGGCGCGCCGAACATCGGCAGCAGAAGCACGCCGACCAGCGGCGGAGCCGTCGCCGCGCCCAGCGTGTTGAGCGCCGCCGACCGGCCCACCCCGCCATCCCGTCGCCGCGCCGCCTGGACGAGGTGTGAGAAGGTGGCGCCCATGCACGCCGTGGGTACGAGGAAGACGAGGGAGGCCACGAAGAGCTCGGCGCTGGCGACCCCGACCGGGGAGTCGCCGAGCCAGCCGCGGGCCGCCCGGTAGATCGCGACCTCGAAGTAGAGGGCGACCCCGCCGAGCCCGCAGCCCGCGGCGATCGCGGTCAGCAGGCGGCTGAGCGTCGGCTCGACGCGGCGCGGACGGGCCCAGCGCTGATAGGCCGCCGCTCCGAGCGCCGTGCCGGTCAGGTACAGGCTGAGGACGACCGCGAACGAGTAGATTGAGTTCTCGAAGACCCGCGAGAGGATCCGGATGCCGAGCGACTCGTAGGCGATGCCCAGGCACCCCGTCGCGAACCAGAAGAAGGGCAGCCCGCGAATCCCGCCCCCCCATCCTTCCAGGGCCACGCGCGAGCTCGCTTGCCTGCTGCGGGGCTCCTCGAAGGCGGCGCGTTCCTTCCAGCCGCGCGAGAGCGCGGCGGCGAGTGCCGCGCAGAGCAGGTTGAGCGCGGCGAAGCCGATCACGGACGCGCGCATGCCGAGCGTGGGCAGCGCGACGTAGGCCGCCCCGAGTGTGCCGGCGACGGCACCCAGGCAGTTGGCGGCGTAGAGGCCGCCCACGTGCCGCCCGGGCTCGAGCGCGAAGACCAGCCGCTCCATGGCCGGCAGCGTCGCTCCCATGGCGAACGTGGCCGGCAGCAGGACGACCATCGGAACCGCAAAGGCGAAGCTCCAGTGCCGGGCCGGGCCCGTGTCGAGACCGATCCAGCCCGCAGTCAGGCCCTCCGCCCATGGGATCAGGGCGAGCGTCGCGAGAGCCCAGAGTCCGATGAGCAGCTCCAGGGCGACGTACCAGAGGTCCGGTCGCCGGCTCGAGCCGATCCGGCGGTCGAGGAGCAGGCTCCCCAGGGACAGGCCCGCGAAGATCGCGCTGACCACGGCGAGGACGCCGGGCAGCTCGTGGCCGAGGCCGAGCGCGATCTTCGCGGGCCTGTCCCTGGGGAGCCTGCTCCTCGACCGCCGGATCGGCT
>JASJCN010000239.1 GCA_030065975.1 Myxococcota bacterium | reverse complement strand
CCGGTGTCCGCGTCGTAGGACTGCTGCACCGCGGTGACCGCGTCGCTTGCCGCGACGCCTTCGCGCATCACCATCGCGTCGACCGCGCGCTGCAGCCGCTCCCAGCGCTGGTCGCGGTCCATCGCCCAGTAGCGGCCGATCACGGTCGCGATCTGGCCGCCGGCGGCCTCGACGTGCGGGACGATCGCTTCGACGTAGCCCTTGCCCGAGCGCGGCGGCGTGTCGCGTCCGTCGAGGAACGCGTGCAGCTGAGGTGCGACGCCGCGCTCGCGGCAGTGGTCGCGCAGGGCCACCAGATGTTCCTGGTGGCTGTGCATGCCGCCGTCGGAGAGCAGGCCGATCAGGTGCAGGCGTCCGCCGCTCTCGGCGATCGCATCGAAGGCCTGCTGGATCGCCGGGTTCCGCGCGGCTCCACCGTCCGCGAGATCCTTCGAGATCCGCGTCATGTCCTGGTCGATGATGCGGCCGGCGCCGAGCGTCATGTGCCCGACCTCGGAGTTGCCCATCTGCCCGGGCGGGAGGCCCACGGCCTCGCCCGAGGTCTCGACCTGGGCCATGGGCAGGTCGGCCCGGGCGTGATCGAAGAAGGGGGTGTGGGCCACCTGGGTGGCGTCGTCGGCCCCGCCCTCCCCGAGGCCGAAGCCGTCGAGGACGACGAGCATGATCGGCCCGCTGCTCATCGCGCCTGCTCGGCCTCCGCCGCCGCGGGCTTGTCCCCCGGAACACCGTCGAGGTCGATGCGCGGCGCGTCCTCCCACAGCCGCTCGAGGTCGTAGTGCTCGCGGACGTCGGCCTGGAACACGTGGACGATCACGTCGGCCAGATCGATCAGCACCCAGCGACCCTCCTCGTAGCCTTCCTTGCCGATCACGTTCTCGCCCAGGGCGCGCGCGGCCTCGAGCACCGAGTCGGTGATGGCGCGCACCTGTCGATCCGAGCCGCCGGAGGCGACCACGAAGGTGTCGGCAAAGCTGGTGAGCCCCCGGGCATCGACGGCCAGCACGTCCTGGGCCTTGCGCTCCAGGCAGGCCTCGGCGAGGCGGCGGGCCAGGGCGATGGCGTCGCCCTCGGGCTTGGTCTCAAGCTGCTGCTGCATACGCTCCACTCTTGATCACGCTCTCCCGGATGGCCTCCGGGACGAGGTACCGGATGGACCGCGACTCCCGGACCCGACGACGGATGTCGGTGGCCGAGATGTCGAGGCCCGGAATCGCCACCCGCTCGATGCGGGTGCCTGCGGACCCGTGATGCGCCGTCTCGAGGACCGCATCGGGATCGAAGGCGAAATCGGCCTGCAGATCCGCGGGGATCCAGTCCCGCAGCCCCTCCTGCTCGGAGGTCGGTGGGCGGGTGACGACGGCAAAATCGCTCTGCGAGAGCAGCACCTCGGGTTCGTACCAGGAGCCTAGCTCGCGAAACGCGTCGCAGCCGACGACGAATACGAGGCGATCCCCGGGATGCCGCTCCGCCAGCACCCGCAGGGTATCCACGGTGTAGGACTTGCCGCCCCGCTCGAGCTCCACCCCGGAGGCCTCGAAGCCCGGGTGGCCGGCCACGGCGGCCTCGACCCAGGCCAGGCGCTGCTCGGCCGGGGCCAGGGGCTCCTCGTCGCGGCCCTTGAGCGGAGGGTCGGCGGCCGGCACGAAGAGCATCCGGGCCAACCCGAGCTGCTCGCGCACCTCCTCGGCAGCGCGCAGGTGCCCCACGTGGATGGGGTTGAAGGTGCCGCCGAAGACCCCGACCCGGCGGGCAGCGGGGCGGCCCGTCTCGCCCTTCTCCGGGCTCAAGCCCACCTCAATCGCGGAGCTGACCGTCGCCGAAGAGCACGAACTTGCGCGTCGTGAGCCCTTCGAGACCCATCGGGCCGTAGGCGTGGAGGCGCGAGGTCGAGATGCCGATCTCGGCGCCGAGCCCGAGGCGGTAGCCGTCGGCGAAGGCCGTCGAGCAGTTCACGCCCACGCAGCTCGAGCCCACCCGGCGCACCCACTCCTGGGAGGCCGCGTAGTCGCCCGTCACGATGATCTCGGTGTGGTCCGAGCCGTGGCGCTGGATGTGGTCGATGGCGCTGTCCATGTCGTCGACGACCCGCACCGCGAGGATCTTGTCCAGGTACTCGGCGCCCCAGTCGGCCTCGGCCACGGGCACCGCCTGGGGGTCGATCTCGCAGGTGGTGGCGCAGCCGCGGATCTCGACGCCCTCTTCGTGCAGCGCCTTCAGCACCTCGGGCAGCAGCCGATGGGCGCCGTCGCGATGGACGAGCAGCGTCTCGAGAGCGTTGCACACGGCCATCTGCTTGAGCTTCGACTCGAGCACGATGTTGCGCGACATCTCGAGGTCCGCGCTCTCGTCGAGGTAGACGTGGCAGATGCCCTCGTCGTGGGCGATCACGGGGATCGTCGAGTGCTCCATCACGTGGCGCACGAGCCCCTTCCCGCCGCGGGGGATCACGAGATCGACCTCGCGATCGCAGCGCAGCAGCACGTCGATGGCCGCGCGGTCGGTGGTGGGCACCACGACGACGGCGTCCTCGGGCACGCGGGTCTCGCGCGCCGCAGCGCGCAGCTCCTCGGCCAGGGCCAGGTTCGAGTGGATCGCCTCGGAGCCGCCGCGCAGAATCACCGCGTTGCCCGACTTCACGCACAGGGCGGCGGCGTCCACCGTCACGTTGGGGCGCGACTCGTAGATCATGCAGATCACGCCGAGGGGGATGCGCATGCGGCCGACGCGCAGGCCGTTGGGCCGCACCTTCAGGTCGCTGATCTCGCCGACGGGATCGTCGAGGTGCGCCACCGAGCGCAGCCCGTCGAGCATGTCGTCCCACTTGCGGCCCTCGAGCACCAGGCGCCGCACCAGCGGAGCGGCCACGCCCTTGGCCTCCGCCTGCTCGATGTCGCGCGCGTTGGCCTCGAGGATCCGTGCCTTGCCGGCCTCGAGCCGATCGGCGGCCGCCAGCAGCCACTCGTCCTTGGCGGCGCTGTCGAGAGCGGCGAGGGGCCGCGACGCCACCCGGGCGCGCGTGGCAATCTCGTGGATCTCGTTCTGGAACGTCTCGGTGTCGGTCATGATGAGCTCTCGTCCGACGCTTCGCCCGCGTCGAGCAGCACGAGGTCGTCGCGATGGATGACCTCGGCGCCGTTGTTGAATCCTAGCACCCGGTCGATGTCCCGGGCCTTGTGTCCGAGGATGCGCGCGACGTCCGACGCCGCGTAGGCGGTGAGCCCGCGCGCGAGCTCGCGGCCGGAGGCGTCGACGCAGCCGATCGGGTCGCCCACGCCGAAGTCGCCTTCGACGCGAGTGATGCCCGCGGCCAGCAGGCTGCGTCCGCGCTCGCCGATGGCGCGCGCCGCGCCGGCATCGAGCTCGACGCGGCCGCGCGGCTTGGCCGTGAACGCGAGCCAGTGCTTGCGGCTCGCGAGCCGGTTGCCCGAGCGGAAGAGCGTGCCCACCCGCTCGCCCGCCGCGACCGCGAGCAGCGTCCCGGGTACGAGGCCGTTGCAGAGCGCCGTCGCCGCGCCCGAGCGCGCCGCGCTGTCGGCGGCCTCGAGCTTGGTGATCATGCCGCCGCGGCCGAACGCACTGCCCGAGCCGCCGGCCGTGCGTCGCAGCTCGGTGTCGATGCGCTCGACCACGTCGAGGGGCTCGCCCACCGGCGCCTTCCCCGGCTCGGGCGGCGTCGGGTAGAGGCCCTCGACGTCGGTCAGGATCACGAGCAGGTCGGCGGCCACCAGGTTCACGACGGTGGCCGAGAGGTTGTCGTTGTCGCCGAAGCGGATCTCGTCGGTGGCGACGGTGTCGTTCTCGTTCACCACCGGGACGACGCCCAGGTCGAGCAGCGTCGAGAGGGTGTGGCGCGCATTCAGGAAGCGCTCGCGGTCCTCGAGCCCGCCGCGGGTCACGAGCACCTGGCCCACGTGGAGGCCGTGCTTCTCGAAGCGCTGACGCCAGAGGTCCGAGAGCCCGATCTGCCCGACCGCCGCGGCGGCCTGCTTCTCCGGAATCGAGTGGCCGGGCTCGCTCCAGCCGAGCACACGACTCCCCATGGCGATCGCGCCGGACGAGACGAGCACGACCTCGCGCCCGGCCGCCTTCAGCTCGGCGACCTGCCGCGCGAGCTCGGTGGCGACCTCGGCGCGCACGCCCGAGTCGTCGGCGAGCACGCCGCTCCCGATCTTCACGACGATGCGTCGCGCGTCGCGGGCCTCCTGCCGGGCTTGGCTCTGGGCTTGCCCGCTCATGCGCGCGCTCCCTCGGCGTCGGCCTCTTCCAGCGCCACGGCCGCCTTCGTCTCCTCGAGCGCCCGCGCCACCGCGCGCAACAGCTCGGTACGGCCCGCGCCGGTGGCCCCGGAGCCGCGCAGCACCTCGCAGCCGCGCGCCCGAAGCTTCGCCTCGGCGTCGTCGAGGGCATCCGCCCACTCGCCGTCCTCGGGGATCAGGTCGCACTTGTTCAGCAGCACGATCTCGCGGCGCTCGCCGAGCGCGCCGTCGTAGGCGGCGAGCTCCTTGCGGATCGTGTCGTAGTCGTCGAGCAGGTCGCGCTCCTCGAGCATCGGGCTCGCGGCGTCGATCAGGTGCACGATCACTCGCGTCCGCTCCACGTGGCGCAGGAAGCGATCGCCGAGGCCCACGCCTTCGCTCGCGCCCTCGATCAGCCCGGGGATGTCGGCCACCACGAAGCGCTGCTCGTCGATCTCCGCGACCCCGAGCGAGGGCGTCAGCGTCGTGAAGGGATAGTCGCCGACCCGGGGGCGCGCGCCGGAGATGGCGCGCAGGAAGGTCGACTTGCCCGCGTTGGGCAGGCCCACGAGGCCCACGTCCGCCAGCAGCTTGAGCGAGAGCCGCAGCTTGCGCTGCTCGCCGGGCTTTCCGGGCGTGGCGAAGTCGGGCGCCTGCCGCGTGGGCGTGCAGAAGCGCATGTTGCCCTGGCCGCCGCGGCCGCCGCGCGCGGCCACGAACTCCTCGCCGTGGGCCACGAGGTCGGCGATGGGCTCGGCGTCCTCGCCGAGCGAGAGGTCGTACACCAGCGTGCCGACGGGCAGCCGCACCCGGACGTCCTCGCCCGAGGCGCCGGTCTTGCCGCTGCCGCCCCCGCGTTCGCCCGCGCGCGCCTTGATCTCGCGCTGGTACTTCTGGTCGCGCAGGGTGGCGAGGCCTTCGTCGGCCACCAGCACGACGCTTCCACCCGAGCCGCCGTCGCCGCCGTTCGGGCCGCCGTTGGGCACGAACTTCTCGCGACGGAACGCCACCAGGCCATCCCCGCCCTTGCCGGCGGTGACGGAGACGATGGCCTCGTCGACGAATGCTTCGGTGGAAGACATGTGGCGCCCGGCGGGGCCGGGTGCCACGAGCGTGGCTGTGGCCCCGCTCTTCCTTAGCTCGCCGGCTCGACCCGAGCGACGACCTTGCCGTTCGAGCGGCCGTACTGCACGGTGCCGGTCTCGAGGGCAAAGAGGGTGTAGTCCTTGCCGCAGCCCACGTTGGCACCGGGATGGATGCGGGTACCGACCTGGCGCACCAGGATCGTGCCGGCGTTGACCTTCTCGCCGCCGAAGCGCTTCACGCCGCGGCGCTGTCCGTTGGAGTCGCGTCCGTTGCGCGAGCTGCCCTGACCCTTCTTGTGGGACATCTATCTATCCTTCGATCCCTTCGACCTGGATCTCGGTGTAATCCTGCCGGTGGCCCTGCTTCACGCGGTAGCCCTTCCGGCGCTTCATCTTGAAGATCGTGAGCTTGGGGCCGCGGCCCTGGGCCTTGATGGTGCCGCGCACCTTCGCGCCCTCGACCAGCGGCGTACCGATGCGGGGCTCGCCTTCGCCCCCGACCAGCAGCACCTGATCCAGCTCCACGCTGTCACCCACCTCGCCGGCCAGGCGCTCCACGCGCACGGCCGAGCCGGGGGTCATTCGAACTTGCTTTCCGCCGGTGCGGACCACCGCGTACATCTACGTGTCCTCTCGCTCTAGCGAACGGGGGAGTATCGGAGATTCCGCGTTTGCGTCAATCGGGCCCTCCAGGGCCGAGGGGGGCGCCGGGGCCAGCCGGGTCTCCCTTTCCCCTGGGGAATCCGACTCGTCCTCGGGCTCCTCCGCGGCCGCCGCAGCGTCCTCGGGCTCCTCATCGGTCGGCCCGGCTCCGTTCCCAGCCTTCGCCGCCGCGGGAGCGGCCTCCTCGGGCTCGGCGGGCGCCTCCTTCGGGGCGGCCTCCGCGGCCGCAGCCTCCTCGGGCTCGCCGGTCTCCTCGGCGGCCTCCGGAGCCGCCTCGGCATCCGGCTCCGCGACGACCAGCTCCGCGGCGGGAGCCGCCATCAGCGCCGTCTCCTCGGGCTCGGCGGGTGCCTCCTCCGGAGCGGCCTCGGCCTCCTCGGCGTCGGCGGCCTTCGCCCCCCGGCCCTTCCCCTTGCTCCTGGCCTTCGGCTCCTCGGCCTCGGGCTCGCGCATCCAGGGGAGGTCGAGCTCCATGGGCGGGCCCTCGTCGAGGGCCTGGATCTCGAACTGCTCGAGGTGCAGCTCGGCCCGGGCGCGGACCTCGATCTCGCGGCCCAGCTCCTCCTCGAGCGCCTCGAGCTGCTTGGCGGCGGGGCCGAGCAGGCGGTGGGCGACCCGGCGCGCCACGGTCACGGCCACCTTGCGCCCGCAGAAGCGCGGCAGGTCCTTCTTGATCTCGCGCAGCACCTTGTGGGCGACGGTCTCGTCGGAGAGCACGTAGCCCTTGCCCTCGCAGTAGGCGCAGGGCTCGCACAGCATCTGCACCAGGCTCTCGCGGGTGCGCTTGCGCGTCATCTCCACGAGGCCGAGCTCGCTGATCTTCAGGATGTTGGTCTTGGCCTTGTCGCCGCGGATCAGGTCCTGGAGCGCGCGATAGACCTTGTCGCGGTTCTCCGCCGAGTCCATGTCGATGAGATCCAGGATGATCAGCCCGCCGATGTTGCGGAAGCGCAGCTGATTCACGATCTCGCGCACGGCCTCGAGGTTGGTGCGCAGCACCGTCTCCTCGAGATCGCGCTTGCCGACGTAGCGCCCGGTGTTCACGTCGATGGCCGTGAGCGCCTCGGACTGGTCGATGATCAGGTAGCCGCCGCTCTTGAGCCAGACCTTGCGGCCGAGGTTCGTGTCGATCTGCGCCTCGATGCCGAACTCGTCGAAGATCGGCGACGCGCCGTCGTACAGCTCGAGGGCGGGCTTGGGATCCGCCACGAACTGGTCGAGGAACTCCTTCATCTTCTGGTGCGCGCCCGGGTCGTCGACGACGATGCGCTTCGTCTCCGAGCCCGCGAAGTCGCGCACCACGCGCAGGTCGAGGGCCGGCTCGGAGTAGAGGAACTCGGGCGCCCGCACCTGATCCTTCTTGATCTGGATGTCGTCCCAGACGGTGGTCAGGTAGCGGACGTCGGCCTCGAGATCGGCCTCGCGCACGGCCTCGCCGGCGGTGCGGATGATGAAGCCGAGGTCGGCAGGCTTCACGCGCTTCACGATGTCGCGCAGCCGACGCCGCTCCTTGTCCGAGTCGATCTTGCGCGAGACGCCGACGCGCTGGGCCCAGGGCGTGAGCACCAGGTGGCGGCCGGCGATGGAGACGTGGGAGGTGATGCGCGCGCCCTTGGTGCCGATCGGCTCCTTGGCGATCTGCACCACGATCTC
>JASJCN010000238.1 GCA_030065975.1 Myxococcota bacterium | reverse complement strand
GCGGGCGGGGTCGAGGAAGCGGGCCCCCTCCTCGGGAGAGAACGCGAAGACCAGGCCGTCGGGGTCCATGGGCCAGGTCGAGGGCTCGACGGAGAGACGCTGGGTCGGCATCACGCGTTGGATCGCGCCCTGGTCGCGTACGCCCGTGAGCTCCAGCACCTCACCGACCGGGAGCTTCCGGTCGACCCGGATGTGCAGGGTGTGGCCGTCGGGTCCGACGAAGTGCTCGAGCGCCTGGGCCCCGGAGTCGAAGCGCAGCTCGATCACGCCGTCGTCGATGGGCTCGTCGAAGGCGATCAGCAGCTCGTCGCCGCGCTGGAACGTGCGGAGCGGATGCGGCGGCTTGGGCTCGTCCACGTCCACCGAGGCCGCGACGCGGAGGGCGTCTTCTCCCTCCCCGAGCCTCGCGGTCACGGTGTAGCGGCCGGCGCGCTCGAAGACGTGCCGGCCGATCACGCCACGGCTGGTCGTCCCTTCCCCGAAGTCCCAGTCGAGGACGGCGCCCTCGGGAAAGTCGAGACGCATGCGGCTCGGGTCGAGCGAGACGGGGAAGGGCGCCTCCCCCTCGTGGTGGCCCATCTCGACCCCGGCGACGAAGACGTCGGGGAAGCGATCGGTGGCGCCGTCGAACGTGTATCGGACGGGATCGCCGCGGAGCTGGAGCGTGCGCGGGTCGACGCGCGCCAGGAAGATCTCGTAGTCCGAGCGGAAGTGGTCGTGCTCGTCGTCCGACGCGGCGAACGCCATCAGCTGCTGGCCGGGCGAGACCATCGGGAAGTAGACGTACCCGAAGTCGTCGGGCATGCGCGGGTCGCCGCGTGCGAGGACGGTGCTCATCTCCTCGCTCGCGAGATCCATCGACTGGATGGGGCCACCCGCCCGGGTCGTCCAGAAGCCGAAGCGCCCGTCCCTCGTGAAGTAGGGCTGACAACCGTCCCGGAAGGGGCGCGGCACCAGCTGCCCGTCCTCCGGATCGAACAGCGAGAAGGTGGGAGAGTTGCTCGTCGCGTGGCTGAGCGTCGGGTTCAGCAGGAAGGGGCCGCCGTGGCCGTTGGCCAGGAGCGGCGTCCGGGCGCCCGTCTCGACCTCGAGCTCCACGGTGTCGCCGTCCGCGTCGAGGTAGAGCAGCCGGTGGGCGTCGATCCACACGGCCGAGCGGCTCGCCCCGTAGGAGCGCGCGGGCTCGGCGATCACCCGGGGCTCGCCGCCGCGCAGGTCGAGCAGCATCAGCCGCGCCGTCTTTCCCGGCTCGTCCGGCTCCCGATAGGAGTGGAAGGGCCGCGGGTAGCTCAGGTAGACGAGACGCGTTCCGTCCGGCGACACGTGGACGCCGAAGTGATCGCGCTCGCGCTCGTCGGGGCTGATCTGACGCAAGCCGCTGCCGTCGAGGTGGCGCATCCAGATGCGCCACTCGCCGCTGCGGTTGGACTCCCAGACGAGGAAGCCTTCGCCGAGCTCGGCCAGGCGCGCCTGGGCGCCGCTCCAGTCACCGGGGTCGTCGGAGTCGCGGTGCCCCTGGTCGTTGGCGCAGGCGAGGAGCCCGGACCCACCGGCGCTCATGAAGAGCGCGAGCCAGGCGACGAGGAGGAGCCGGGTCAGCGCAGACTGCGGAAGCAGGTGCGGACCTCCTCGAGATACAGCTCCGGCTGCTCGAAGGCGGCGAAGTGTCCGCCCCGGTCGAGCTCGTTCCAGTGCAGCAGCCCGCCGAAGTGCTTCTCGGCCCAGCGCCGCGAGCTACGGAAGATCTCCTTGGGGAAGATCGAGCAGCCGACGGGCACCTTCACCGGATCGAAGGGCGGATTCCGGAAGCTCTCCCAGTACAGCCGCGCCGAGGACGCTCCGGTGGCGGGCAGCCAGTAGAGCATGACGTTGTCGAGCATCTCGTCGCGGCCGAGCGCGTTCTCGGGATGCCCGTTGCAGTCCGTCCAGCTCCAGAACTTCTCGAGGATCCAGGCCGCCTGCCCGGCGGGCGAGTCCACGAGCCCGTAGCCCAGGGACTGTGGCCGCGTGCTCTGCTGCTTGGAGTAGCCCGAGTCCCAGTCCTGGTAGTGCTTGATCCCGGCGAGCGCCGATTGCTCCTGCGGCGTGAGCTCGCTCATCGTCTCGGGATCCGGCGGCACGATCGGCATGTTCAGGTGGATGGCCCGACAGTGGCCGTCGCCCTGCATGCCGATGGCGGTGGTGACCATCGCCCCCCAATCACCGCCCTGGGCGACGAAGCGCTCGTAGCCGAGGCGCTGCATCAGCTGGGTCCAGGTCGCCGCGATCTTCTGCACGTTCCAGCCGGTGCTCGTCGGCTTCCCGCTGAAGCCGTAGCCCGGGAGCGAGGGGCACACGACGTGGAACGCGTCGGCCGCGTCGCCGCCGTGGGCCGTCGGGTCGGTGAGCGGCTCGATCACCTTGTGGAACTCGACGATCGAGCCGGGCCAGCCGTGGGTGATGATCAACGGCAGGGCGTTCTCGTGGGGAGAGCGCACGTGCACGAAGTGGATGTCGAGGCCCTCGAGGTTCGTCTGGAACTGGTCGAAGCGGTTGAGTGCCGCCTCGCGGGTGCGCCAGTCGTACTTCTCGGCCCAGTAGGCGCAGACCTCCTGGACGTAGGACAGGGGGATGCCCTGGGTCCAGTCGTCGACGGTCTCGGGCTCGGGCCAGCGTGTCGCCTGGAGGCGGCGCTTCAGATCGTCGAGCTCGGCGTCGCTGGCCTGGATGCGAAAGGGGGTGACGGCGTCCGACACGGTGGGGGCTCCGGGTGAAGGAGGACGCGCTCCCGGCCAACGGGGTCAAGGGTCAACGGGTTCAACGATCAACGGGCTCAAAGGTCGACCGGCTCAGGGCCAGACGATTGCAAACGTGGGGTCCGGGGCGTCCAACAAGCCGAAGAACGATAGCAGCTCGAGGCGGCTGCCCTCGATGTCGAGCGCGTCTCCCATGACCACCTCGCGGATGCCGGCCTGGCCCGTCATCAGGCGGACCATCAGGTCCTTGGTGATGCGAACCGTCACGCTGGCGTCCGGATCGGGCTCTGCGGCGCGGTGACGCAGCACGGCGTTCTCGAGGGTCAGGACGTACGACTCTCCGACGTCGGGGAAGACGAAGTTCAGCTTCATCTGTTTTCCATCTGCCTCTTCGCCCTTGACCCGGGCGGCGACCGCCTCGAGGAAGCGCTCCATCGGCGTGTTGGCGAGGAGCTCGGCCGCGATCGCGAGGCTGAGCGCCTCGCCGGGATCGGGCCCGCCGTGGCGCAGCTCGTAGGCCGCCGAGAGGTAGACGTCCCGCCAGGGCCCCGACTCCGCCTGGTAGCCGAGCTGGTCGTAGGTGCGCGCCAGCAGTGCCCGGGCCTCGGCGTTCCCGGGGTCCGCGAAGACCACGTGATCCAGGACCGTCGCGACCCAGCGGTAGTCGCCCTCGTCGAACGAGACCTGCGCCCGTTCCAGCACGGAGGCGGCGCCCCCCATGTACTCGACGTAACGCCGGGCTTCTTGGGCCGGGGGATGGGGGTTCAGGTGGGCCGGGTTGGCGTCGTACCAGCCGAAGTACCACTGGTACACCGCGCGGCTGTTGTGGCGCACCGTGCCGTAGTAGCCGCGGTTCGGAAACGAGGGCGCGAGGGTCGAGGGCAGCTCGAGCCGATCGGCGATCTCCTTCGGCGTGAGCCCCTGGTTCGCGAAGCGCAGGGTCTGGTCGTGGATGAACTTGTAGGTGTCGCGCTGCTTGGCCAGGTAGTCGCGGATCCGGGCGTTGCCCCACATCGGCCAATGGTGGCTCGCGAACATGACTTCCGCCTCGGGGAAGAGCCGCAGCGCCTCGTCGACGTACCCGGCCCAGCGGAGCGCGTCCCGCACCTTCGCGCCGCGCAGGGTGTAGAGGTTGTGCATCGTGTGCGAGACGATCTCGGCCCCGCAGAATGCCTGCTTGTCCGGCAGGTAGAAGGTGAGCTCCGCCGGCGCCTCGGACTCGGGCGCGTACTGGAAGACGAAGCGTACGCCGTCGAGGGTCATCTCCTGGGGCGTGCGATCGACGAGCCGGTTCGGCGACCGGATGCCGACGGTGCCGTAGGCCGGGGTCTTCCCGAGGCCGGAGTCGACGTGGCCGCGCTCGCTCCTCGCGAGCCTCCGCCCGTACATGTAGGTGGCGCGCCGGGCCATGGCGATCCCGGCCAACACGTTCTCGCTCGTGGCCTCCTCCACGAAGCCCGCGGGCGCCACGATCGGGATCTCGCCCTCGGCCAGCGGCATCACGCCCGACACGCCGCCGAAGTGGTCGACGTGGCTGTGGGTGAAGATCACGGCGGAGACCTTGCGCGCGCCGAAGTGGCGGGCAGCCAGCTCCATGGCTGCGGCCGCGGTCTCGGCGGTGGTCAGCGGGTCCACCACGATCCAGCCGCTCTGCCCCTCGATCAGCGTCAGGTTCGAGAGGTCGTAGCCGCGCACCTGATAGACGCCCGGCACCACCTCGTAGAGGCCGTGGAGGTTGTTGAGCCGCGCCTGTCGCCACAGCGAGGGGTTCACGCTCGGAGGAGCCTGGCCGTCGATGAAGGCGTACTCGGCGGTGTTCCAGCTCGCGCTCCCGGCGGGCCCGGCCACCTCGACGTTCTCGTCGCGCAGCAGCAGGCCACGCTCGGCGTCCTCGAAGTCGACGGGATCTTCGAGCGGGAGCGCTTCGGCGACCGCCGCGTTGGCCGCGACCGTGGCAGACGTCGGCGCCGAGTGCCCCTGCGCGTCGGCATCGGGCCCGACCTCCACCGTCGGCGTCGGTTCCCCCCCACACGCCACCGCGAACACGAGCCCCAACACCCAAAGCCGATGTCGTCTTCCCATCGCGCCATCCTACCCCAGGGGAGGGGACGGTCCTTGCCCCGCGAGGCAAGGACCGTCCCCTCCCCACGGGCGGTGACTTGCAAGTTGCAAGGACCGTCCCCTCCTAGAGAGAACGAAGTGGGGCCGCATGCTGGGTGGCATGCGGCCCCGGTCCCCGGTAAGCGGGTGGGCGGCTCCGGTGGGCTAGAAGCCCAGGCAGAGCTGCTTGCCGCTGACCTCGACGCAGACCTCGGGGAGAGGCTGGAAGACGACGTCGGCGTCGGTGAGGGTCGTGCCGTTGAGCGTCGCGCTCGCGGATCCGCCGATGCCGCTCACGCCCAGCTGCAGATCGATGGCTGCGGTGAAGCGCACGTCGAGCTGCGGCACGTCGGCGTTCGACTGGCACTCGGTGAGCTGCACGCAGGTCTTGGGCTGCTGGCAGGTGCGCGGCTTGGTGAGATCGGTGCAGCTCTTCGGCGTCTCGCAGCACTCCTTCGCCACCGTGCACGACTTGGCGACGTTCTTGAGGGCGCAGGTGGGATCCCAGTAGGGCACGCACACGCCCCACTTGCAGGCGTCCTTCCAGCAGCCGCTCCAGACGCTGGTCACGCCGCAGATCGCCGCGTCGGTGATCTGCCGGGTGCCGCAGAGCACGGCGTCGGCCTTGAAGCTCCCGCCTTCGACGCTGCAGATGGCGTAGTTATGGACGATGTCGGTGCCGCAGAGGCCGGCGTCCTTCACCGTCTCGTAGCCGCAGACGGCGCCGTTGGTGACGGCCTCGGTGCCGCAGAGCGCCGCGTCGCTCACGGTCTCGGCGGCGCACACCGCGCCGTCGGCGATGTCGTCGAGAATGCCGGTGATCTCGGCGAGGTCGATGTCGAGCAGTGCCGAGCCCGTGAGATCCGGGCCGAACTCGTCGATGGTGCCGGTCATGGCGATGCGGGAGAGCGGCGTCACGTACTCGCCGTTCACCAGGAAGCCGTCGGTGCCGACGTGCAGGATCACGTTCTGCAGCCCGGTCCCGAAGACCATCATGTCTCCGATCAGCTCGATGTAGGCCGGGGAGCCGTCGGTGGGGATCCAGACGCGCACCAGCACGGCGCCACCCAGCGCGATGTCCGGGTGGATCTGGGAGGTCGTGCTGCCCTCGAGCAGGAAGCCGTTGCGGTCGATCCGCAGCTTCGCCTGCTGGGCGTACAGGGAGTTCAGATCCATCCCGAGCAGATCGCCGAGGACCGTCGCGTCGATGTTGTACTCGCCCCGCATGTAGTAGAAGGAGTCCTCGATCGGCTCCCCGAGGAAGCCCGAGGCCTCGAGCGTCGTCTGCGGATTGATCGGGATCGGCAGGCCAGCCGGCAGCACGCTGTCGAGGCCCGCGTACATGAAGCCGGTGAACGCGGCGTGGCTCGAGCTCTCGGACACCTCGACCGACACGCTCGCCGAGCCGAGCTCGAAGCCGAGGCTGAAGACGTCGAGGAAGGGCACGCCCACGCTCAGCACGCCGTTGCCGGCGTAGTGCAGATCGGGGCTCGTCACGAACTCGACGGGCGTGAAGGGGTTGTCGCCGTCGTCGTCGGGGTCGAGGTCGTACACCACGGTGCCTTCGAGCGAGAGCGGGAGCGAGCCGAGCGGGCCCGAGGCCTCCTGCACGAAGTGGCCGTCGAAGGGCGCGATCCCGGGCACGTCGCCGTGGGTCTGCTCCGGGTCGAAGGGGATCAGGCCGAGATTCGAGAGGCCGAAGCCGAGGCCGCCGCTCGCGTCCTCGCTCTCCCCCGTGTCCTGGTTCTTGCCGACGGGCATGCCCTCGACCGAGCCGTTCACGTAGAAGAAGGGGTCCGTCGGGTCGAGCACCATCAAGAGCGACCCGCCGGGCGTCGAGAACGTGATCGGGGCGATCTCCGCCTCGAAGCCGGCCTGGGCCTTGAAGAAGAAGTAGTGGCGCTCGGGGCGGATCGGCGCGTCGAGGCACCAGTCCTCGCAGGAGCCACCGTCGGCCGTGGGGATCAGGTTGTCGCCGAGATCGAGCCCCACGTCGACCATGGGCTGGCGCGTGACGTCGGCGGCGGCCAGGAAGCCCACCGTCGGGAAGGGCAGCCGTGAGCGGCCGCGCAGGGTCTCGACGCCGCCGTGCGGGCTCGAGCCGGCGAGCTGCACGATCAGCTCGGACTCGCTCAGCAGGATGTCGCCGGCGGGTGTCGGGATCGCCACCTCGTGGCGCATGGTGAAGCCGCTCGAGTCGGGATTGACGGACACGTTGCGGCGCACGGTCGAGAGCGCGAGGCCCGGCGCCGCCGTCACCGAGCAGACGTCGTCGGGCGCGCCGCCGCTGCACGAGAGCGCGCTGATGTCGTCGAGGGTGAAGCTCGGCCCCTGGGCGCCGGGCCCCGGCCCCGGCGAGCTGCCGAACGAAGGGCGCATCGAGGTGAAGAAGTCGCTGCCGCCGACCACGCCGTCGCCGTCGAAGTCCGCGGCCGCACACTCGGGGCGGCTCGCGACCTTCGCGCCCATGCAAGGCCGGAAGATTGCGAAGAAGTCGGCGGCGCCGACCAGGCCGTCGCCGTCGAGGTCGGCGTCGCAGGCGTTGCCGTAGCCGTCGCCGTCGCTGTCGATCTGGGAGGGGTTGTGCGCGAGCGCGCAGTTGTCGGCCGCGTCGTCGACGCCATCGAGGTCGCTGTCGGCGGCGAAGGCCGGAAGACTGAAACAGAGCAGGGTCAGGGTCAGGATCGCGACGGCGATGCGGCTCTGCGCGATCGGGCCGGGCGCGGTCCGGAAGTCGGGGGTGCGGGTCATCTCTTCTCCTCGTCGAGCGGGTGGGTCGGGTCGCTCGATCGAGGGGCAGAGTGCC
>JASJCN010000237.1 GCA_030065975.1 Myxococcota bacterium | reverse complement strand
CGGCCCGCGCACGGCGCGACGGTGTGGGGCGCCTCGCCGTCGAGGGGCTCGTCCAGCGGCCGAGCCGCCCCGACCGCATCCGAGTGGCCGGCGTCGAGGCCAGCCTTCCCGAACGCCCGGCGGCCCTGCGGGCCGGCGAGCGCGTGCGCCTGCGCGCACGGGTGGAAGCCAGTGGCGCGGTGCGCACGATCCGCGTCGAGCGGCCGGTCCGACCGGAACGCCCGCCCGAGAGGCCGAGCGCGCCGCCGCGGCCCGTGCCCGAGCGACCGGAGACGCCGCAGACCCCGCAGACCGGGCGCCCTCCGGAGCCTCCCGAGCGCCCGCCGCGTCCGCCCGACGCCATCCGCCTCGAGCGACCGGTGCGGCCCGAGGTTCCACCGCGGCCCGAGATCCCGCAAAGGCCCGAGATCCCGGAGCGCCCGTCGATCGACAAGCCCGACCGGCCCGTGCCGATCCGGCCGGACCGGCCGGCGACCGACGTGCGACCCGCCCCGGTGCGCGACGTCACGCCGTCGCGCTGAGCGTCAGAGCGTCCGTCGCGCTGAGCGTCAGAGCGTCCGTCGCGCTGAGCGTCAGTCGCAGCGCGAGAGCCGGCCGTCCTCCCAAGGCCCGCTCACGGGCCCACCCGGGCCGGCGGGCTGGATCGAGATCACGTGGAGGCTCTGGCTGCGGTCGCTGCAGAGCGTGAGGATCTCGCGGCTCGCATCCCAGGCGGCGCGCCAGGTGCCGTCGGCGTCGCTGGTGAACACGTCGAAGCCATCGGGGAAGAAGCGCGCCGCCGGGACGAACAGCTCGCTCGGCGCCTCGATGGCGGGATCGCCCGCGAAGGCGAAGAGCAGGACGCGCCGGTCGGGGTCGTAGTCGACGTGCAGGGGCGTGCCCGCCACGCGCCGCGGATAGGCGCGCACCAACAAGTCGGCGATGGGCGACTCGGTGCGGTCCGCGCGCACCGGCGACCAGCCCCCGAGCCCGTACTCCCAGAACGCCCAGCCGCTGGTGAGCCCGTCGGCCATGCGCAGCACGTCCTTCAGGTAGGCCTCGTAGCCGACCGACTCGAGCCCCGTCCCGAACTCCCCGAGCAGGAGCGGAGCGTCGTAGCGCTCGGCTTCGGCCCGGCGCTCTACGGCCCAGCGCGGGAGGCTCTCGTCCACGCCCGGGCGGTAGACGCCGCCGACGTCGACCGAAACCGAGTAGTAGTGCGGGAAGTAGGCCAGCCGCGGTGCCCCGGCGCGCGGGTCCGCGAGCGGCGGGATGTACGAGGGGAAGCCGTCGTTGGGCCCGAAGGCGCGGGGCTCGAAGAAGATCCACCCCGCGTCGTCCTCGACGCGGATGGCCGCGATCATGCGATCGAGGAAGTCCTTGTAGACGCCGGTATCGAAGCGCTCGTGGCCGGCGAAGGCGTCGATCCCTGCCCAGGGCTCGTTCATGATGTCGTAGCCCAGCACGGCGGGATGATCGGCGAAGCGCTGGGCGAGCCGGGCCAGGACACCCGCGTAGTGATCCTGCAGCTCGGGGTGTTCGTCGTAGTTCCAGAAGTTGTCGAAGCCTCGCGTCACCGCGGGCGTGAAGTAGTTCAGGAACCAGGGCGTCTCGCGCGTGAAGGGCTCGTCGTCGGTCAGGAACGACCAGGCCGGATGGCCGTTCCCGCCGATCGCGCGCCCGTCGCTCGCGACCGGCCCGTACACGTCCTGGTGCATGTCGATCACGACGAACACGCCCTCGGCGGCGAAGCGGTCGAGCCAGACCTCGACCGTGTCGAGATACGCCTCGTCGTAGACGCCGGGCACAGGCTCGATGGCGATCCACGATACGAGGAAGCGCGCGAAGTTCATGCCCCAGTCGCGGCTCATGCGCTCGAGGTCCGCGGGCTCCTGCCAGGGCTGATACGGCGGCCACTTGCTCGAGCTGCTGAAGTTGAGCCCGTGCAGGATCAGCGCACGGCCGTCGGCGTCGCGGATGAACGGGCCCGGGATCTCGGGCAGCGGCCGACACGTCGCGGAGACGAGCTGGCCCGCGAGCAGCACCCCGAGGAGGGTGGCCAGGGTCCGCCGGGGCCGATGGGTTCGCACCATCATGCCAAGCTACCACGGAGCCCGAGGACGGGGATCAGCGTACGGGCACGAAGTAGCGGAAGCGCACGCCGGCGCCGACGTCCGGCGCGTAGCCGGTGATGCGCGCCGAGGCGTAGGGCTCGACGCGGAAGTCGCGGGAGACGCGCCACGAGGCGTAGGGGATCAGCTCGTGGGCGTCGTCGCGGGACGGCAGGGACGCCCGGGTGTAGGCGTAGAGCAGCCCCACCGAGACCTCCTGGATCGGGCGGTAGCCGAGGCCGAGGGTCGCGAAGGGGCCGCTGCGGAGGCTGAAGTCGTCCGAGTCGCCGAGGAAGCGGTAGCCCAGGGAGGCGAAGGGGCTGAAGGCGCCGAGGGTCTTCGAGAGCGCCAGCTCGAGGGAGACGTCGTGCTCGCCGGTCCCGAGGCCACGCGACCTGGAGGCCGTCGGGATCTTCCAGCTGACGCTCCACTCGGCGGCGGGGAGCGTCGACTCGGGCTCGGGCGCGTAGAGCCAGGTGGCGAAGAGGCGCAGGTCGCCGAGCCCGTCCTCCTTCTCCTTGCGGGCGGCGAGCTCGCCCGACTCCTCGAAGAAGATCTCGGCCGGGCCGTCCACCGAGAGGTAGGGGAGCGACGCGCCGAGCTCGAAGAAGTCGTGCTTCGTCGGGGTGAGACCGAAGCCGTAGAAGAGGTAGCGGAGCTGTACGGGCACGTGGAGCAGGTCGGTGTCGACGGGGTCGCCGTAGTCGCCGCGGCTCCAGTCCACCGACGTCGCGAGCTCGAGCTCGCCCATCCACCAGGGCCAGCTCGGGGTGATCTCCGGCGTCTCCACGACCTCCGAACCCCCCGGAACGGGAAGCTCCTCGGCCACGCCCGGGGTGCCGAGCCCGAGCGTGGCGCCGAGCGCCAGGGCTGCACCGCTTCGCATCGCACCGCCTCCGGTCGTTCCCCCGGAGGCCCTGCCTCCGCCAGCCAGAGGCCCTGCCTCCGCCTCGGCGCAGGGTAGCCGAGGCGGAGGAGGACTGGCGGGGCTCTCAGTAGCTCGCGACCACCGGGAACACGATGTTCTTGAGGCGGGGGTCGTAGGGGCGCTGGAGCACGGGCAGGTCGCTCACGCCGCCGGGGGCCAGCAGGAAGGCGGAGCCGTTGATCGGACCCTTGGTACGGCAGTTGGCCGAGCCGACGTAGTCGGTGCCGCCCGAGAAGTCGCGGGCGCGGATGAAGCGCAGCCCGTTGCGGGGCACGCGCACGGTGACGACGCCGAGCACGTTGCCTCGGCCGTCGTGGGCGACGCAGCGTGCGCCGCCCGAGTCGCCCTCGGAGGTGAAGACGAGGACGGACTCGACCAGGTCGGGGTCGACCGGGTCGACGGGCCGCTTCAGCGCGTCGCCGAGCTCGGCTGCGCGGCGGTCGATCTCGATCGGGGCGAGCTCCTGGGCCAGAGAAGGCGTGGCGAGGAGGAGGCTCACGAGGAGCCACAGGGACGTTCGGGCGAGGGACATGGGATTCTCCGGGATGATCTGCAGGTGGGAACTATTCCCACTCGAACAGCATCGTACATGGGAATTTTTCCCACGTCCAGAGATCTGGATCACGGAATCGGGAGCCCGGAGCCTCCGCCCTGCCCGGCCCGCCTCGTGAGGACCAGCACCGGGATGCGCCGTTGCGTGCGCGCTGCGTACTCGGCGTAGTCGGCGTAGTCGGGCCTGGCGTTGCGCTTTGCGGCCGCCAACTCAGGCCGCCAACTCAGGCCGCTTGTAGGGTCGGGGACGCGTGCGCGCGCGTGGCGATCACGCCGGCGTTGATGCGGGCGTCGAGCAGCGCGGCCAGGGGGCGCAGCGGGCGCATCCACTGGTGGAAGGGCACACCGCCGACCCGGTGGCGGTACGGGGCGCTCTGGTAGAAGGCGCGCGGATCCTGCAGCCCGTGATCCTCGAGGGCCATGGCGTCGTCGGCGAACTGCGAGAACGCGTCGGCCCGGCCGTCCCACGCGCCGGTCCCGTCGCGGTGCATGCCGAAGCCGAGCGCGAGGCCCTCTTCGGCGAGCCGAAGGCGGGCGCCGGCCCGAAGCTCGGGATCCACGATGTAGCTGTCGACGCGCTGCCAGCGACCGTCGAGTCGCACCTCGCTGAAGGCGTGGCTCAGCTCCCGGGGCGGCCCGCCGCCGTCGGGCCACAGGCCGAACAGCACATCGTTGGTGAGGGTCACGAAGTGGAGCCGGGCATCGATGCCGACGGCGCCGAGCAGCGACGCGAAGAGCACGCCCTGGGGATTGCAGTGGCCCACCCCGAGCTCGAGGGTCTTGCGCGGCGAGGCCACATCGAACCAGGGAGTCAGACCGAAGCGCACGCGGTCGCGGACGAAGTCGTGGATGCGGACCGCGCGCTCCCGGTCGTCGCGGGCGGTGGACAGATCGAGCCCCAGGGAGCGGGCTCTCGAGAGGGGATTGAGGGGCATGGACTCCTCCGGCTGGGCGCTTGCTCGTGTCTATATCAGTGGTATATCATGTGTCGTGTCCTCGTCCAGCCCCGACTCTCGCGACCCGGTCCGCGACCGGGTCCTCGCCGCCGCCAGCGATCTGCTCCGCCGCGAGGGGCCCCACGCGCTTGCCAACCGCCGGGTCGCCGCGGAGGCGGGCTGCACGACCATGGCGATCTACAGCCGCTTCGGCGGCAAACAGGGCCTCGTCGACGCGCTCTACCGGGAGGGGCTCGACGTGCTCGCCGCCGCCCAGGCCGACGCTGCGGAGCCGGGCGATCCGCGCAAGGCGCTGCTACGGCTGACGCACGCGTACCGCCGCACCGCCCTCGCCCACCCCGGGCACTACGCGGTGCTCTTCGGGGATCCGATCCCAGGCTTCCAGCCCTCGGACGAGAGCCGCGTCCAGGCCATCGCCGCCTTCGGCCGGCTGGAGGCGGCGGTCGGGCGCTGCCTGGCCGAGTCCGACGGCGAGGTCGACCCGGATCGCGTGCGCGCCCGCGCCTTCCAGATCTTCGCCGCCTGCCACGGCCTCGTCTCCATCGAGCTGGCCGGACAAGCCGAGCCCCTCGTCGGCGATGCCGGCGAGGGGCTCTACGAGTCCATGGTGCTCAGGCTGATCGGCGCCTGAGCGCGGGACTCACTCGTCGATCTGGCTGCCGAAGCTGAACAGATCGATTCCCTCGAGGTCGAAGGAGGGCTCCGGGCTCGCCGGCGGCTCGCCGTTGCCCGTGAGATCGCTGCCGATCACGAAGAGCACACCGGTGCCCTCGTCCTCCTGGGCCGCGGCGACGCCCTCGTCGTCGTTGCCCGTCACCTCGATGCCGAGGAAGAGACCGGAGAACCGACCGGCGCCCTCCTCGGTGAGGTCGATGCCCTGCTGGCTCAGGCTCCCATTGACCTCGGTGCGGGTGATGCTCACCGAGAGGTTGCCCTCGTCCTCCTCGTCGACCTTGATGCCCTCGTCCTCGTTCGTGTTGGCCTCGCTGCCCACGACCGAGACGAACACCGAGCCCTCGCCGGCCTCGTCGAGGTCGAGGCCCTCGTCGCGATTGTCGCTGGCCACCACGTCGAAGAAGCTCGCGATCAGGTCGCCCGGGCCGTCCTCGTCGATGTCGAAGCCGTCGTCGAGGTCGTCGGTCCCGGTCTCGCCGTTCTCGGCGATCACGCTGTCGATCGTGGTCGCCCAGACCGAGCCTTCGGCGAGCTCGTCGTACTCGATGCCGTCGGCCAGGTTGCCGATCACGTCGGTATCGATCACGGTCGCGAAGATGCTTCCCAGGCCGCCGTCGTCGGCGCGGATGCCGTCGAAGTCGGCGGGGCAACCGGTGAGCGCCGGCTCGCCGTCGAAGACGATCGGCTCACCCGTGTCGAAGTCGGGGCCGAGGGCGCCGTTGTTCAGGATCTGCGAGCGGCGCACGTCGATCGCGATGCCGGCCGCCGAGTCGAAGGGCCAGGGATCCTCGCAGAAGGGGTGCGGCACGTCGTCGGTGTTGAAGCCGTCGAAGGATTGGCCGTCGACGAACAGGCCGTGGAACTGCGCGCCGTCGATCACGACGCGATCGAGGGTCACGTGCACCACGCCGGTCGCCGACTCCGGGATGAAGACGCCCACGCCGTTGTTGAAGCTGTTCAGGAAGGAGAGTCTGCGGATCACGAGGTCGGCCGCGCTGCGTGAGGCGAAGAGGCCCGCGTCGGGAAGCGCCGCCAGAGGCGCGGCCGGGTCGGCCGCGATCTCGCTGCCGCGTCCTTCGATGCGCAGCGACTGCTCGCCCGTGTAGACGACCTCGGAGAGGAGCTCCACCGAGAGCCCACGCCGGAACACGATGGTGCGGATCCGGGAGTCGCCGTTGGCGGCCTCGACGGCGGCACGGAAGCTCCCGGAGCCCGAGTCCCCTTCCTGGGTCACGCGGGCGATGCGCGCCGAGGCCAGGGTGGGAAGCGCGACCAGAAGCAAGAGCGACGCGACGACGCCGCGAGACACGAACCGAAGCATGAGCAAGGTCTCCTGTAGGGTTGGACCTGCGCATGCTACGGAGGGTCGGTGACCGGACGGCGCCGGGTTCGTGGCGGTCCCGTGAGCGAGCCGTGGACGTTTGCGGAACGCGTCTCGAAATCGGCCAGTTGCGGCCGATCGGGAGCCTCCCGTAGGCTTGTCCGTTCTCGCGAACCAGAAACGGAGTCCGACATGCGCACAGCCATCTGCGACACCCTGGGCATCGAGTTCCCGATCTTCGCCTTCACCCACTGCCGCGACGTGGTGGTGGCCGTGAGCCAGGCCGGGGGCTTCGGTGTCCTCGGAGCCGTCGGCTTCTCCGCCGAGGAGCTCGAGACCGAGCTCAAGTGGATCGACGAGCACATCGGCGACAAGCCCTACGGCGTCGACATCGTGATACCCGGCAAGTACGAGGGGATGGGAGAGCTCGACCCGAGCAAGCTCGAGGAGCAGCTGAAGGCCCTCGTCCCGCCCCAGCATCGCGAGTTCGCGGCCAAGCTCCTGGCCGACCACGGCGTGCCCGAGCTTCCGGCCGACGAGAAGCGCCCGGAGCTGCTCGGCTGGACCGAGGCCACGGCGACGCCCCAGGTCGAGATGGCGCTGAAGCACGAGAAGGTGAAGCTGATCGCCAATGCGCTCGGCACCCCGCCCCAGGAGGTGATCGACCAGATCCACGACTCCGGACGCCTCGTGGCGGCGCTGTGCGGAAAGATCCACCAGGCCGAGCGCCACCGCGACGCGGGCATCGACCTGATCATCGCCCAGGGGAGCGAGGGCGGCGGGCACACCGGCGACATCGGCAGCATCGTGCTGTGGCCCCAGATCATCGACGCCGTGGCGCCGACGCCCGTACTGGCGGCCGGCGGCATCGGCTCGGGCCGACAGATGGCCGCCGCCATGGCGCTCGGCGCCGCCGGCGTCTGGACCGGGTCGCTGTGGCTGACCGTCGAGGAGGCCGCCACCGAGCCGCCTCAGCGCGAGTCGCTGCTCCAGGCCACGAGCGGCGACACGGTGCGCTCGCGCTCGTGGACGGGCAAGCCCTGCCGCATGCT
>JASJCN010000236.1 GCA_030065975.1 Myxococcota bacterium | reverse complement strand
TGAACGGCATCCAGGGCGACTACAACAGCGCGTTCACCGCGAACGTCGCCGCCCGGAACACGCTGGACGGCATCCAGGCCTTCGACAGCACGGTGAGCCACAACAACCTGATCCAGCAGGTCCTCGGCACGCCCGACAACGCCGGCATCCGATCCGAGGGCAGCACCCTCGTCGGCAACCTGATGAACGACAACAAGTTCGGCCTCATCGCCACCGGCACCCAGACCGGCTTCGGCCAGAACGTCATCACCGGCAACGGCACCGACGTGACGGGCCCCGCCAACTCGCTCGGGACGAATCTCTGCCAGACCGGCGTCTGCCCCTGAGCCGAAACGAAACTCACTCACCTCGAACGAAACGCTTTCTCCAGGAGACATCCCATGACCCGCTTCACCACGCTCTCTCGCTTCGCTCTCTTCTCCCTCCTCGCGCTCGTCGCCGGCACCCCCGCACTCGCGGTCGACGGCGTCGCCGAGATCAACCAGACCTCGGTCACCGCCGCCGGCGGCTTCCCCTTCGCGATCACCCAGCCCGGCAGCTACGTGTTGACGTCCGACCTGGTCGTGCCCGACGCGAACACGACGGGCCTCACGATCCAGACCGCGGACGTGACGCTCGACATGAACGGCTTCTCGATCCGCTGCTCGGGCTGCGCCGCGACGGGCACGGGCGACGGCATCTTCGCCGACTTCGCCTTCGGCAACGTCGCCGTGCGCGGCGGCAGCGTCTCCGGCGTCGGCAACCGGGGCGTGGCCCTCCTTGGCGAGCTCGCGATGGTCGACGACGTGAAGATCACGAACGCCGGCGGCCGTGGCATGCTCCTGGGCGCACGCGCCCTCGTCACCCGCAGCCACGTCGCGAACAGCGGCAACGCGGGCCTCGAGCTCGGCCGCGACAGCATCGCGAGCGAGGTCGTCTCGATCTTCAATCAGAGCGGCGGCGTTCGCCTCAACGAGTTCGCCATCGCCTCCGAGGTCATCGCGAACGAGAACCAGGGCACCGGCTTCTTCATCTCCGAAGGCTCCGTGGTGATCGACAGCAGCGGCACCCAGAACTCCCAGAAGGGCCTCGTGACCGAGAAGGCCGTCGTCGTCCGCTCCGCCTTCAACACCAACCAGAGCAACGGCGCCGACTGCTTCGACTGCGTGATGCTTTCGAACACGATCTCCGCCAACCAGGGCTGGGGCATCAATAGCGACGAGAAGACCGGCTACGGCTACAACGTGCTCCAGTTCAACGCCACGGCCCCGGCCTTCCAGGCCGTCCAGCTCAACGAGAACGCGTGCGGCCTCTTCCAGACGTGCCCCAACTAGCCGCAGGACCCCGAGGCCGCACCGCCTCGCCCCGTCGCCTCCTCGAGAGCCGGCGGGGCGAGGTTCGTGACGAGCGTCCTAGGGAAGAACGACGTCGCGATAGCCCTCGGAGCGGGACCACATCTGGATGAACTGCTCCACGCCGTCGTTCTCGAGCTGGGAGAGGTACTCCTCCTTCAGGCCGATCGCCTCGAGCTCGCGGTGGAACGCCGCCATCTTCCCGAAGTGCCCCATGCCGTCGTGGTCCCAGGGCACGCTGCTGCCAGCGAGCCAGTCCGTGCCGAGGTCCTCGCCGCAGCGGCGCTCCTCCCGCGAGAAGATCCCCTTCACGCCCGCTCCCAGGTCGAGCGAGTAGCCGACGCTCATCTCCCGATCGAGCAGCCACGCGAGGATCTTGGCCGTCTCGGTGCTGGTGCCGGGGCAGTCTCGCGAGACGCCGGAGGCCCCGTAGCCCTTCGAGTCCATCGGGCCGAGCCGCACGCCGAAGAAGCCGCCGGAGTCGCGGACCATGTTCAGCTCGGCGTTGGTGAAGTTGTACTCGTCGTAGGGCGTGATGTCGGGATCGTCTTCGTCCGGCACGAGCTGCGAGTTCGGCGCGTTGTGGAAGGCGTTCAGGGGATAGTAGGCGTGCTCGCTCTGGGCGACGTGGTCGCGGATGTTGAGGCGGGCTTCCGACGAGATGTGATCGATCGTCAGGATCATCCCCAGATCCATCATCTTGTTGATCACGCGCTTGCCCACGATCGAGAGACCCAGGTTGTTGCGCTCGATGCCACGCCAGTCGACGTAGGTTCCGCTGGACGCGCCCGCCGTCTCGAAGCCCGGCGGCGTGGGGTAGGCGGCGAAGCCGTTGAAGTGGGTGTCGCCGTCGTTGATCCAGGTGTTGAGGGTCGTCTCCTGGATCTCCTCGATCGAGCCGTTGCAGCCGTTCGCGGGCCAGCGCCCCTGGATGTGGAAGTCTCCGCACGAGTTGCTGCAGAAGTCGTGGTTGCCATTGCCGCTGATCAGCTCGTACTGGCCGTAGCGCCAGTTCGTCGAGTCGTCGTAGTGCAGGCAGCCCGACACTCCCTGCAACGCGCGGAAGGTCTTGCCCACCTTGGTCTCGACGGGGCGGAACACGTCGGCTCCGGCGAGTCGGCTGTTGACCTTGTGGGCGAGGATCGCGGTGCGCACGCCGGCGTCGTAGTACTCCTGCACCCGCTGACGCGCATTGAAGGAGAAGCGCTCGGAGCCGAACGCGTAGTCGGCCTCGATTCCAATGATGACGGCGAGGTTCCCGCGCCGCGTGATCGCCCGCGCATCGCTCGCGCTGTAGGCCACCTCGATCCAGGCGGTGCGCGCGGCCCAGGCCTTGATCGCGTCGATCTGGCGCATCAGCGAGGCCTTGCTGTCACCGACCGAGCAGGCGTAGTTCGCGCCGGGGCCACCCATCCAGGGGCTGTCGTTGTAGGGCCCGATCAGGTTGCAGAGCGCCTCGCTCTCCACGGCGTAGGCCACCATGATCTTCATGCCGTCCTCGTAGGCCCACCGGACCCAGGTGGTCGAATAGGGCAGGTGGGAAACGGCGCCGTTCTTCACGCCCGCGTGGGGCGGGTGCAGCCCCATGTCGACGCCGATCGCATCGCCGAGGAAGATCCCCTTCTGCTCGGCGTGATCGCCGCAGGTGGCCTCGAGGCAGCCCGTGCACACCTCGTGGGTCGGGACGACGGACTCCGGGATGCCGTCGACGTAGTTGGAGACGGCCGGCCCCGACGCCGTCTCCCCGGCCCAGCCGTAGTTGCCACCGAACGCCATGCCGACCGTCGGGTGCTCGTGGGTGTTCACGTAGCCGTCGGGGGCAGGCAGCACGAACCGCGTCTGCAAGGCGGAAGCGGTGGAGCCCGGGACCAGATCCGGGCCCGGAGCCGCGGCGACGTTGGGATCCGCGCTCGGATGGTGAGCCAGCTCCAGAGCCACTGCGGAGGTGGCGAAGCCTGCGATGCAGGCCAGCAGAAGCTTCGCGAAACGTCGAAGCTCGCGTCGTTGGTCGTTCATGGACTGCGACTCCATTGGATGAGTCGCTCCAGTGAACACCTTGGGATCTCGCGTGCGCTACTCGCCAACGAGCTGATGAATTCGTCAGCTCATACGGGGAGTTGCGCAGAGCGACCCCCAAGTCGCTCACGTTAGCGAGCGTCGCTCTACAGGAAGCCGAGCACCAGCTCTCGCAGCGCAGCGCGCAGGCTCTCGCGCTCCGATTCGAGACGCCCCTGGGCGATCGCCACCTCGACGACGGCCTCGACAGCCGTCACCAGCACGAACGCCGCGGTCTCGGCGTCGATCGCGGGATCGGCCTGCTCGCGACCGACGAGCAGATCGCGGACGAGCGAGCCGACGGTCAGGTCCGTCGCCGTGCTGGCCCCCGCGACCCATGCGCGCGGCACGTGTTGCTGAAGCACGCGACGCAGCTTCGGCGATCCGAGCGCGTCGCTCACGAGGAGATCGATGAGCGCCCCGGCCACCGCCTCCGTCGCGCCCCCCGGCCCGGACGCCTCCAGCGCTTCCTCGACCCGCTGCCTGGCGAGGGCTGCCGTCCGCAGCTCCATCCCTCGAGCCATCTCCGCGAGGAGCGCGTCCATGTCCGGGAAGTACTGGTAGAAGGACCCGATGCTGACGCCCGCCTCCTCCGCGACGCGATTGCTCGTCGCCGCCTCGAGCCCTTCGCGATCGAGGATCCTCTCGGTGGCCTCGCACAGCGCCTGGACGATCGCCTCGCCCCGCGTCCCCGACGGTCGCCGCCGCGGCTCCCCTGTCCTCGCTTTCCGGCTCATGAGCCCATGCTGACAGATCCGTTGCGGGCGCGGCGCGTCCGTGCGCAACGAGAACGGTGGGCCCTCCAGGACTCGAACCTGGGCGCGTCCGGTTATGAGCCGGCTGCTCTAACCAACTGAGCTAAGGGCCCGCGGAACCGAGTCTAGCCCGTCGGGCTCGACGCAGGTCGACTAGACTGCCGCGATGGCATCACCCTCGATCACGCTCTACGGCGTCCCTCCCTCCCAGAACGCGGTCCGCACCGAGATCGCTCTGCTCGAGAAGGGGCTCGCGTACGAGAAGGTCGCACTGGATTTCGCGAAGGGGGAGCATCGCGGGCCGCCGCTGTCGGAGCTGACGCCGCGCATGCAGGTTCCCACGATGGTGTACGACCGGGGCGACGGGCCGATCGTCGTCTACGAGAGCGTCGCGACGATCCGGTTCTTGGATGATCTGCATCCGGAGCCGCCGCTGATGCCGCCCGTGAGCGACCCTCGACGCCGCGCTCGGGCCACGATGCGGATCGAGGAGTTCCAGGCGAAGCTCGATCCGGTCAACGTATTCGGGTCGGTCGTCTTCGGTCGCAAGGGTCGCAATGAGCTGGCACCGCGCCTCGAGGCGCTGGTCGCCGAGCTCGCTTACTGGGAGCGCTACGCCGAGGGGCAGCGCTTCCTGGCCGGCAACGACTTCACCCTGGCGGACATCGCCGTGTTCCCGCTGCTGATGCACTTCGAGGCGCTGGGCTTCGACTACGCAGGCCGGACACCCGCGCTGGCGGCCTACATGAGCGCGTGTAAGGAGCGCCCGTCGATCCAGCGGAGCGGCTGGCTCGACGCCTTCGCCGCGTTCGTGCAGGCGATGGCCCCCGAGAAGGTCCTGGCGGAGTGACCCGCGCGGAGATCTCGACGGGCAGGCTCGCCTGACCGAATGTCGGGAGTCCCGAATTCGGGCTAGGCGCGGACCGGCTCGGTCGGCATGATTAGGGGGGATCGCGCCCCACTTCCGGCCTTGCCCGACCCCCGACGCGGGCCGGCGCGATCCATCCGCCGCATCGCCTGCTGCTCCAGAGGAACCTCCCCGTGTCGCGATCCCTCCCCCTGCTCTGGCTGGGCCTGCTGTGGCTCGCCGTGCTGGCGTCGCCCGCGCCGGCCCGGGCCTGCACGATCTGCCTCGCCGCCGACCCCTTTCTCGACGCGGGCGACATCGCCGTGCGACCGGCGGGCGAGCTCTCCGGATCGCTCCAGGTCCGGGGCTGGTCGAGGCGCACCGGGCAGCTTCCCGGCGACGGACCGGGCCGCAAGGAGAACGACAGCCACCGCGTCGATCTCCTGCTCTCCTGGACCCCCGTCGATCGCGTGACGCTCACCGTCGATCTGCCGTGGACCTTCAACGAGATCACCGACACGCGCCCGATGGAGCGCAACACGTCCCGCATCGGCGGCTTCGGCGACGCCTCCCTCGCGCTGAGCGCGATCGTCTGGCGCGACCGCGACGTAGCGCCCGACTCCTGGATCGAGCTGCGCGGGCTGGTGAAGGCGCCCACCGGAGCCAGCTCGAAGCGGGTCGACGGCGTCAAGGATCCGCAGCTGCAGAGCGGCACCGGCTCCTGGGACTTCGGAACCGGCGTCGCGGGCGTGCGCCGCTTCGAGAAGGTCTGGCTGTATCTCTCCGGCTTCTATCGCTTCAACAGCCCCGGCAGCCTCGACTACGAGTACGGAGACTTCTTCCTCATCAACAGCGCCACCCACTTCCCCCTCGGCGCGGTCTTCGACAACGAGCTGCTCGAGCCCTACACCCTCGGGTTCGAGATGAACTTCCGCTACGCCGACGGCGACGAGTTCCGCGGCATGCGCTTCGCCGACAGCGGCGGCTCGATGCTCTATCTCACGCCGTCGCTGCGCTCGCGGTTGCCCTGGTCTTCGGAGGGGCGAGGTCCCTGGCTTCGCGGGTCGGTGCAGATCCCGGCGACCTCGAGCTGGCTCGACGGCAACCAGACGGAAGACCCGATCTGGTCGGTCGGGCTGCAGGTCTCCTACTAGCCGGGAGCTAGCGGCCGAAGGCCTTGCGCGCCTCGGTCGCACGGCGCATTCCGGGAAGCGCGCGCTCGGCGTCGACGATCGGGAAGATCTCGTAGTCGATGAACGGCGCCCAGTTCGCCACGCCCTCCATCAGAAGCTCGAGCCGATCCGTCTCGACGAGAACGAAGTCCTTGCCCGACGGCGTGACCCAGCGGGCCTTCATCTCGAGACCCTCGGGAGGGGTCCAGGCTTCGACGACGTCGAGGAAGCGACGCTGGCCCTCCTCGTCGAGCGGGCGCCAGGTTCCGATGCACATGAATTCCATCGCTCGATCCTTCGTGTCCGGGGAGCCGGAGGCGCTACTCCGAGAGGCGCGGGCGCGGCGCTCGCTCCTCGGCGTAGAGCCGGCGCGTGTAGGCGGTCGTGTGCGGGAACTCTTCGTGCAGGCGCTCGAGGTCCTCGCGGATCTCGCGGGGCCAGCGCTCCCGCGGCAGGTCGTAGTGCTCCGCGTACCAGCGGCCGCCGAACTCGAACGGTCGCACCCAGAGCGCCGACGCCGCCGCCAGCTGGAGATCGATGCTGTGAAGCGGACCCCGCTGCAGCACCGGGCCGCCGCGTTCCAGGCGCTGCTCCATCTGGGCGAGGAATGCGCGGGCCGAGGCCTCACTGCGTCGTGAGCGCTCGGGCGTGACCTCGAGGCCCCGGATCACGAAGCCCGCGAGCAGTGGATACGCCACGCGCATGAACGTCTTCTGCCAGGCGGGCAGCGCCGGATCGTCGGACCCCCAGAAGCGCAGCATCTCGGTGCGATGGGGCAGCAGCCGGTGGTAGATCATGCGGCGCACGTCTTCGGCGTAGGCGTCGATGCGACGCTCGAGCTCGAGCGACTCCACCGTCGGCTGCAGGAACGCCGCCTCCTTCGGGTGGCTCGTGCTGTAGCGCCCCCATAGGAAGCGCAGGATCTCCCGCGAGTCCCCGATCGTGCTGCGGCTCGCGCCCGCCTCGACGTGCAGACGCGGCACCGAACGCGCGAGGAACAGGATTCCGAGGACACCGCCCACCCGGTCCTCTTCGTAGGGCGCACCCAGACGGTCGAGGTGCCAGCGGGCCTTCTCGACGATGTGGCTGGCGCCGATCGTCTCGAGGCGCAGCCTGGGCGGACCGGGCAGCGGCGTGAGCGCCTTGAATCCGACGCCCCACCGCCAGGCGAGCCCCGCCAGCAGTGCCAGCGCGGCGGTCCAAGGCCCGAGGCCCAGCACCGCCACCGCGAGCGGCAGGGCCACGAGGTAGAGGTTCGGGCGATTCTCGGGGGCGAAGGGCTTCATGCGGCTCCATCCGTACTCCGACGGGCGCGACGGGTCAAGCAAGGCCGGCGCCACACGCGTATGCTGCGCCCATGAACGCCCCGATCACCCACCGGACCTTCGTCTCCTACATCGATCGCACGCGCGAGTACTACGC
>JASJCN010000235.1 GCA_030065975.1 Myxococcota bacterium | reverse complement strand
GGAGCTGCCTCCGCGTCGAGGGACCGGGGTCCAGATCGTTCGCGACCCGGATTCCGGACGAGCGCGTGACGCCAGCACGGCGTTCCTAGTACTCGCGCGGCGGGCTCGCGATGGCGCGCTGTGGCGCCGAGAGCTACGTGACGCAGTCGGGGCAGGGCGCTCACGCGTCCGCGGGGCCGAGCCGGCGCTCGAGGAGCCTGCGAATCGCCTCGTTCGGCGCCGCGTCGAGCGCGATCCGCCGGTAGCGCAGAGCGGCGCCGCGGTCGCCGCAGCGGCGATGAAGGTCGGCCAGGACGGCCGACCACAAGTGCGCTCCGTTCGGCTAGGCAGGCGGCTCGAAGCCCTCCAGCTCGGCCAGTCCGGCGGCCGGCCCCTTCCACTCGGCCACGGCCACCGCCCGGTTCAACGTGTTGAGCGGCGACGGTGCCACCCGGTCGAGCAGCCGGTAGGAATCGGCGACCCGATCCCAGCGAGTCTCCGCGAGCGAAGGCGCGAGGCAGTGCTCCGCGGCGATGCCGGCCTCTACGTGGTAGCGCGAGAGGACGTCGCCCTCGGCCGAGCGGGCAAGCCACTCGAGCCCCAGTCGGATCTGCTGCGCATCCCAGAGCGTCCGGTCCTGCTCCGCGAGCAGAAGGAGGCCGCCAGCGAGACTTCGTCGCGCGGCCAGTCGTGCCGCCTGCAGGTGCATCAGCGCCAGCAGCGCAGCGGTCTCGGGTACCCGACCCACCGGGTGCTCCGCCAGCAGCTTGCCCAGTCGAAGCGCCTCGTCGCACAGTTCACGCCGGATGGCGACCTCGGCGTGCGACGAGAGGTACCCCTCGGTGAAGAGGAGGTAGAGGATCCCGTGCACCGACGGCAGCCGCGAGGCGAGCGGCGCGCCTTCGAGATCGCCGAGATCGGGAACCTCGCGCAGCCGCGCGCGCGCCCTCGCCAGCCGCTTGTAGACGTTGGCTTCGCTCGTGAGCAGGCGATGCGCGATCTCACGCACGTCGAAGCCACACACGGTCTTCAGCGCCAGCGCCAGCTGGGACGCGTCGGGCAATGCGTCGTCGCAGCAGACGAACAGCATCCGCAGCAGGTCGTCGCGTAGCTCGCCGGCCAGGAACGAGTCGGCCTCTGGCTCGGGGGCGTCCCTGCCGGTGCGCTCGAGGATGCGCCGGCGTTGGGTCCGCCGGCGCAGGTCCTCGATCAGGGCGTTGTGTGCGACGCGAAAGAGCCAGGCCGACGGCTGCTCCGGCTGGCCGGCCAGCGGCCAGCGCTCGAGCGCCGCCGCCAACGCCGACTGCGCCGCGTCCTCGACCGCCTCGAGCTCGTGCACGCCAACGCGCCGCGACAGTGTCGCGACGAGCTTGCCGTACTCGTGCCGAAAGAAGTGATCGACCAGCCCGAGCGTGTCGGGGGTGCCGGGACTCAGGACGTTCGGATCTCGATGACTTCCACGCCCGAGCCGGGTGACACCAGCCCGGGGCACTCGCGGGCCACCTCGATCGCCCCGTCGAGGCTCTCCGCGGAGACGATCATGTAGCCACCGACCAGCTCCTTGACCTCGACGAAAGGGCCGTCGGGCGCAGCGCTCGAGGTGACGAGCCGGCCTTCCCCGAGCTTCCCGCCGAGGTCCACGAGCTGGCCCTCGAACTTCGCCTGCCAGGCGGTGAATCGGGAATAGAGGTCCTGCATCTCGTCCGGAGAGGGCTTGCGGGCCTCGTCGCTCGGCACGCTGCGCTGGACGCAGAGGTAGTTGGGCATGGGATCCTCCTTCGCTCCGTCGGCGGTGGATTCCGCCGACGGACCCAAGACGGGCCAGCGGTCGGCCATTGGACACCCGGCGAAAAAAATCTCACGGGGAGGATGCCCGAGGCGCCCCCGACCCGCCCGCGCTTGCCGGACCTCGAGAGCCCCCTTCTGCCGACGACCCGCCGTCCTCTGGTGATACCCTTCGGTCGAAGACCTTCGGGTCCTGGGCCTGCCGGTTTCCGAAGAGGGGGGCGCCATGGTCACCTACCAGATCGACATCCGGAACGAGATCCCGAAGCGGATCGGCCGGGACGGCGAGGTGGTCGCGACGCTCCGGGCCAAGGGCTTCTTCGTCAAGGACGTCCTCGGAGAGTACGGATCCCAATCCTTCGAGATGAAGCTGCCCGCCCCCTGGCGCGGCATGCGCTACCGGCTCGAGCAGGATGGGCGCGAGCTGGCCAGCGCGGCCCGCGCCCAGTACTCCCGCGACGGGCTCACGATGGACCTCGAGATCCCGGGTCGGAAGCTGCAGCTCGCTTCGAAGGACAGGCGGGGCCACGAGTTCGTCCTCTCCGAAGCTGGGGAGGAGCACTCCCACTTCACCCATCGGCCATCGCGTGAGCAGGGGGACTGGCTGGCCGACTACCACACGCGAGAGGAGTCGGTGCCGCTCGCGGCCTTCGTCGCGTGGCTGATCACGGAGACCCGGCGCCACCTGAACGTGTGATTGGCGGCGCGCTGCGCGTCACTCCTTTGGCGGCTCGATGATCCCTCCGACTCTCGAAGCCAGCAGGAGGAGGAGCGGGGTCAGCCCGAGCACGATGACGAGGAAGACCACACCCGACACCGGCGTGTCGCGCACGAGCGTGAAGCGATCGGGGCGATCGGGATCGAACCAGCAGGGCACGGTGCTCCCGACCGCGAAGCGCCGGAGTTCGTGCGTGGAACGCGTCGCGAAACCCGACGAGAAGCCGACCGCGTAGCGGCGCTCGGCGCCCGAGCCGATCGCTACGGCCGCGACGGGGTGGCCCTGCAGGGTGGTCGTGCTCCGGATGGTGCCGCCCGTACGAGTGGACCCCGTGCTCGACGTCACCTCGGTGACCACGACGCGTCGGTCGCGAATCTCGCAGGAGGTCTCCTCGAAGCTCGTTCCGGGCTCGATCATCGACCAGAGGATGTCGACCGAGAGCCCGGCACAGAGCGCGGCGCACCCGACGAGCACCACACGCGCGATCCGGATCTGCTGCGTGGTCTCCCGCTCTCCGCGCCGGCGCCGGCCGAAGACGAGCCAGGAGACCCCCACCACGGCGAAGGCGACCACCAGGGGCCCGTAGAAGGCCGGGTCGTCGGGCTGGGCTCGCGCCGCGGGGCCTGCGCGTTCCTGACTGAAGCGGAGGGCCTGCTCGGTGCGCTCCGGAAGGTCCAGGATCCGGACGTCCACCCCGAGGTCGCCGGTGACGACGTCCGTGATCACGTCGTCGGGTTGCACGATCACCTCGAGCTCGAGCTGCCCCTGCGCGCCGGCCGGCAGCGAGAGCCAGGGCCAGCGGACGGTGCTCACCAGGCCGGGGCGACCGCGGGTCTCGAGCGTGCCGTCGTGAGAGGCGTGCAGGAGAAGGAGACCGCTCTGGAGGGCCGCGCGAACCTCGAGCACGCGGTCGGCAGGGGAGGGGTTGTCGAGGACGATGCGAAGGGTGCCCACGTCGCCCGGGCGCAGGTCCTCACCCGTCAGCGTGACGCCGGACCGGGCCGCCCGGTCGTCGGGGCGGGTCACGAGCCAGTCGTCGCGGCCCCGCGGCGTGACACCGCCCGTCTCGCGCAAGGGTCGCCCGCCGGCGTACTCGGGGAGGAGCGCTCGCGCCGGGCCCCCCACCAGGTCGGCGACGGTCCGTCCGCTGTCGGTGACGGCGTGGACGTCGGCGCCGGCTTCCAGGATGAGGCGCGCCACCTCCAGGCGGTCGCCCTGCATCATGAGCGCCGTGAAGCCGTTGTCGGTGCGCACGTCCGGATCGGCACCGGCCTCGAGCAGCAGCCGAGCCACCTCCGGATCGTTCGTGCGCATGAGCAGCGTCTGTCCCCCCGCCCCGGCGGCGTCGGGATCGAGGCCCGCCTCGAGCAAGGCCGCCAACATCTCCCGATCCCGCGCCAGGTGGAGAAGCGGGGTTCCGCTGCGATCCACGGCAGCCGGGTCACCGAGGCCGCGGCTCGCGAGCTTCTTCGCGACGGACGTGTCACCCGCGTCCATCGCGTCCTCGAGCCGGTCGATCCGGTGCTCCAGCAGCGCCCAGCCCGACGGTCTCTCGGCGAGCAGCTCACCCGGGGCGGCTGGGGAGAGCGTGGCTGCCGCGCCCGCCAGCAGGACGACCCCGATCGGCACGAGCAGCGCGTACCAGGGCCCCTCGAGCACGTAGCGGAGCCCGCCGAGGGTCAGGTAGGTGCCGGCCTGGGCGAGGCCCCCGCCGACGACCGCCAACACCGCCGCGACGGGCATCGAGGTGAAGTCCCGCAGCAGGAAGAACCACCCCGCTGCGAGCGCGAGGGGGATCAGGCAGCCGCCGCGGCTCCGGCCTTCCCCCTCAGCGGGGCGCTCGCCCGGACGCGGCGGGGCCCCGCGACCCTGCGCTTCCTGTGTCCCGGGATCGGCCATGAGCCCATGCTATCGCCGGCGGCAGGCATCGGGCACCCGATTCGGAGCGGGCGAGGGGACCTGGCCTCGCTCTGCGGGACGCCACGACGAGCAGGGCGAGCCAGCCTCAGTGCGTGATCGAGGTCGCCCCGTCGCCCGGCACCCAGGTGCTCCAAGCCGCTTCGTTCGCGTCCATCCGGACCAGGCAGGCGTCGAGCTCGGCAGCCAGACGCTCGCGTTCGAGCTCGGCGCCGGTGAAGACGATCTCCTGGCGCCGATCGCCGAAACGCGGGTGCCAGCGCGCGAGGAGCCGGCGGCGGTGCGCATCGCACTCGGGCCACGCGCCGTCGGACCGGCTGGCCCACCAGCGGCCGCTCGGGAACAGACGGTGTACGGAGCCGGCGCACGAGTACCCGAAGCTCTGGTCCGAATCGCTGTCGAGCCAGACGTTGCCCTTGCCTCGCACGAGGCCGCGCGGTGGGGTCGCGATCCACTCGCCGAAGCGGCCCGCGTCGAAGGGGCGCGAGCGACGGTAGACGAAGAGGTCGGTGCCCGGAGCCGGCTCGCGCTCGCCTCGCAAGACCGAGAGCCAGGGCGGCACGACGGGGAGCGGGTCCCCATCGTCGCGCTCGAGCCCACCGAGCGCCGCTGCGTCGCGTGGATCGATGCGCTCGGCGGTCGGGTTGAGCACTGCGAGACGGCGTGCGAGCCCGGCGGCGAGCGACGGGCCGACGAGCACGAGGTGGGTCGCCGACTCGATCTGCTCCACGGCGATGTCCGCGACGCTGCGCTTGTCGAGCGGGCTGCGGCCCCAGCCGTGGAGGGAGAGCGGGGCGGACGATGCCAGATGCTCGGCAACGGAGCGCACGTCGACGAAGGTCGACACGCTCCCGATTCGCGCGGGATGGTCGAAGCGTTGCGCGAGGAAGTCGCACGCTCGCCAGTGCTCGACGAGCATCGAAGGCTCGACGAAGGGCGGCAGCACGATGCCCATGCGGCCGTCTTCGCCGAAGTGGGCGTCGGGGAGCGCAGCGAGATGGAACACGGGCATCCGTTCGCGCATGCGCTCGAACCCCGCGCGGACGCCCGGCGTGGGCAGGCCAGCGAGGAGATGGACGACGAGAGGGGTAGAGGAGCGGCCGTCGCTCCTCGCTCGCTGACCTGCCGCACTCAATGCCGTCGCCTCCTTGTCGGCGCCGACCCCACGAGCGGTCGAGCATCCAGCCTGGGAGTGCCGGTCGAAGGGTCCGGGTTCCCGGTGTGGCGTTATCAGCGCGACGCCTTCAGCCCCTTGAGCCGCGCACGTGCCGGGTCGAAGTCCGGCGCGTGGCGCAAGGCTTCCTCGTAGTGATGCGTCGCCTCGTCGAGCCGCGACTCCGACTCGGCGATGAGCCCGAGGTTGTAGGCCACCCTCCAAGGGGGTGCGCCCAGGCGTTCGGCCGTCGTGAGTGAGCGCCTTGCCGCATCGGTCTCGCCCTCCAGGTACAGGACGGAGGCGAGGGCCTCTCGCAGCCCGGCGTGGTCGGGGACCAGCTCGATCTGCTCCTCGAGGACGCGGCGGGCCAGGCGAAGGTTTCCGTCGGAGACGGCGATGCGGCTGCGCAGCACCGCGGCGTCGGGCCGGATCGGTTGGATCTGGAGCAGGCGGTCGAGGTAGACCTGCGCTTCCTCCGGGCGCCGCATCGCGTGAGCGATCGAGGCATTGGCGAGCAGGATGTCCGGGTTTCGGGGGAAGGTGACCGCGAGCCGAGCGATCTCGCGGCTGATCCGCTCGCAGTCGATGATCGGAGAGGACTGCGCCGCGCTCTCTTCGCAGCTCCAGCCCGCGTCCCGTGTCTCCTGCCACGCGGCCAGGAGGTCGCGGAGCAGGACGGAGGGGTCGTGCGGATTCTCCGTAGGCGTCGAGCACGCGAGGAGCGCCGCCATGCAAGTCAGGACCGAGACGCGGCCGACGCAGCTAGCCACGTGCCGCGCGCCCCGCGGCCTGGAACCACGCCACCGGGACCTCTGCCCCTCGCTCTCGGAGACCCTCGACCATCCGGGGCACGATCCCCGTCGCGACGTGGTCTCCCAGGATCCGGCCGCGCTCGAGCCCCTGCCGCCGGAACACGAAGATCTCCTGGAGGAGGGGGGTCTCTCCCTCCATCCCCACGATCTCGGCGATGCTGGATACGCGGCGCCGGCCGTCCTCGTCGCGGCGGACGTGCACGATCAGATCGATGGCCGCCACGATCTGCTCGCGGATCGCCCGCGACGGGAGTTCGAGACCCGCCATCAGCACCAGGGTCTCCAGGCGGGCGAGGGCATCCCGCGTCGAGTTCGCATGGATCGTGGAGAGGCTTCCCTCGTGTCCGGTGTTCATGGCCTGGAGCATGTCGAGCGCCTCGGCACCCCGAACCTCGCCCAGGATGATCCGATCGGGCCGCATCCGCAGGCTGTTCCGCACGAGGTCGCGCTGGGTGATCAGCCCCTGGCCTTCGACGTTGGGCGGGCGCGTCTCGAGACGGACCACGTGCTCCTGGTCGAGCATCAGCTCGAGGGTGTCCTCGATGGTGACGATGCGTTCGTCCTCGGGCACCGACTCGGCCATGGCTCCGAGGAGCGTCGTCTTCCCGGCGCCGGTCCCGCCCGAGATGAGCACGCTGCGCCGGTATCGGATCGCGGAGTCCAGGAAGTCGGACATCGCCGCCGACATCGCCTGCGACTCGACCAGGGACTTGCGCGTGATCCGCTGTCGTCCGAAGCGACGGATCGAGAGGGTGGGGCCGTCCGGTGACACCGGAGGGAGCGTGGCGTTCACGCGGCTGCCGTCGGGCAGTCGCAGGTCGGCCATGGGCGAGGCGGCATCGATCCGGCGGCCCACCCGCGCGGCCACTCGCTCGATCACGCTCACCACGTGGTCGGCATCCCGGAAGCGGATGTCCGTCGGCCGCACGCGACCCCGGTGCTCGATGAAGACCTGGTCGGGGCCGTTCACCAGGATGTCCGTCACGGCGGGATCGGCGAGGAGCGGCGCCAGCGGGCCGAGCCCGAGCGCCTCCTCCGCGAGCTCTTCCACGAGCAGGCGCCGCTCGCTCTCGTTGAGCGGCACCTCCTCCTCGTCGAGGACGCGCTGGACGAACTCGCGAACGAATTCGTGGACCTCGGACTCGTCGGCCGTGAGCAGGTTGCGGTCTCCGATCTCCTCGAGGAGCC
>JASJCN010000234.1 GCA_030065975.1 Myxococcota bacterium | reverse complement strand
GGCAGCGGCAGCCGCTCGGCCAGCTCCGGGAGCCAGCGTTGCTCGTTCGCGACGAGTGCGGCGGCGAGCGCGCGGCGCGGCAGCCGCACGACGTGGGCCTCGCCCAGGCGGAAGATCAGGTTGTCCCAGCCCGATGCGAGCAGCCGCAGCGGCCGCTCGGCCAGGTCGGGATGCTGCGCGCGCAGCAGGCGCGCGACGAGCGCGGCATCCACCTCGACCTCGGCGCCCGGTTTCCGCGTGCCCGCCATCCCGCCTCCGCGCGGGCGGACTCTACCGGTTTCGCGCCGCGCCGCCTCAGGCGTCGGGGTCGTAGCCGAGGTTGGGCGCGAGCCAGCGCTCGGCCTCCTCGACGCTCATGCCCTTGCGCCCGGCGTAGTCCTCGACCTGGTCGCGGTCGATGCGGCCCACGGTGAAGTAGCGGGCGTCGGGGTGCGCGAAGTAGATGCCGCTCACGCTCGCTCCGGGCTGCATGGCGAAGCTCTCTGTGAGCGAGATGCCCACGTCGGGAGCCTCCAGCAGCTCGAAGAGCGTGCGCTTCTCGGTGTGGTCCGGGCAGGCCGGATACCCGAAGGCCGGGCGGATGCCGCGGTAGCGCTCGGCGATCAGCTCCTCGTTGCTGAGCTCCTCGTCCGCGCCGTAGCCCCAGTCGCGCCGCGCGCGCTGGTGCAGGCACTCGGCGAAGGCCTCGGCGCAGCGGTCGGCCAGGGCCTTCACCATGATGGCGTTGTAGTCGTCGTGGTCGCGCTCGAACTCGGCGGCCAGCTCGTCGGCGCCGATGCCGGTGGTGACGGCGAAGGCGCCCAGGTGATCCTGCACGCCCGCACCGCGCGGGGCGATGAAGTCGGCCAGGCTGCGGTTCGGCTTGCCCTCGGCCTGCGGACCCTGCTGGCGGAGCATGTGGAAGCGCGCGTGCTCGGTGGCGCGCGCCTCGTCGGCGAAGAGCACGATGTCGTCGCCCTCGCGCTCGGCGGGCCAGAAGCCGTACACGCCGCGATGCTCGACGAGCTTCTCGTCGAGGATGCGCTGGAGCAGCGCCTGCCCGTTCTCGAAGAGCTCGCGCGCGGCCGCGCCGCGCTCCGGGTGGTCGAGCACCGCGGGGTACTTGCCCTTGATCTCCCAGGTGGCGAAGAAGAAGGTCCAGTCGATGTAGTCGACGATCTCCGAGAGCGGGATGTCGTCGACGACGCGCCGCCCGATGAAGGAGGGCGCCGGCACGTCCTCGGCGCGCCAGTCGATGGGCGTGGCGTTCGCGACGGCGTCCGCGTAGGAGAGCAGCGGGCGCTCGGCGCGCTCGCCGTACACGTAGCGGAGCTGGTCCTGCTTCTTGCGGTTCGCCTCGTCGAACTCGCCCGAGAGCTTCGGGTCGAGCAGCGAGGCCACCACGTTCACGGCGCGCGAGGCGTCGTGCACGTGCACCACGCTCTTCTCGTACTGCGGCGCGATCTTCACCGCCGTGTGCTGCTTGCTGGTGGTGGCGCCGCCGATCAGCAGCGGCTTGTCGATGCCGCGCCGCTGCATCTCCTTGGCCACGTGCACCATCTCGTCGAGGGAGGGGGTGATCAGGCCGGAGAGGCCGATGATGTCGCACTCCTGCTCGAGCGCGGTGTCGAGGATCTGGTCGCAGGGCACCATCACGCCGAGATCGACGATCTCGTAGTTGTTGCAGCCGAGCACCACGCCCACGATGTTCTTGCCGATGTCGTGGACGTCGCCCTTCACGGTGGCCATCAGCACCTTGCCCTGGGAGCTGCTGCCGCCTTCCTCCTTCTCCGCCTCCATGTAGGGCGTGAGATGGGCGACCGAGCGCTTCATGGCGCGGGCGCTCTTCACCACCTGGGGCAGGAACATCTTCCCGGCGCCGAAGAGATCGCCGACGATGCTCATGCCGTCCATCAGCGGGCCTTCGATCACCTGGAGCGGGCGGTCGAACTTCTGCCGCGCCTCCTCGGTGTCGTCCTCGATGAAGTCGACGATGCCGTGGACGAGCGCGTGCGAGAGGCGCTCCTCGACGGAGGCCTCGCGCCAGGAGAGGTCGACCTCCTGCTTGCGGCCGCTGCCGCGCACGGTCTCGGCGAACTCGACCATGCGCTCGGTGGCGTCCTCGCGGCGGTTCCAGAGGATGTCCTCCACCCGCTCGAGCAGCTCCTCGGGGATGTCCGAGTACACGCCGAGCTGGCCGGCGTTGACGATGCCCATGTCCATGCCCGCGGCGACGGCGTGGTAGAGGAAGGCCGTGTGGATGGCCTCGCGCACCGGCTCGTTGCCGCGGAAGGAGAAGGAGAGGTTCGACACGCCGCCGGACACGTGGGCGCCGGGGCAGGTCTCGCGGATGATCTTCGTGGCCTCGATGAAGTTCTTCGCGTAGTCCGCGTGCTCCTCGATGCCGGTGGCGATGGCGAGGATGTTCGGGTCGAAGATGATGTCCTCGGGCGGGAACCCGGCCTGCTCGGTCAGCAGCCGGTAGCTGCGCTCGCAGATCTCGATCTTGCGCTCCGTGGTGTCGGCCTGGCCGGTCTCGTCGAAGGCCATCACGACCACGGCGGCGCCGTAGCTGCGGATCCTGCGCGCCTGCTCGAGGAAGGCCTCTTCTCCCTCCTTGAGCGAGATCGAGTTGACGACGCCCTTGCCCTGGATGCACTTGAGCCCCGCCTCGATCACGCTCCACTTCGAGCTGTCGACCATGATGGGGATGCGCGCGACCTCGGGCTCGCCGGCGATCAGGTTGAGGAAGTGCTTCATGCACGCCTCGCTGTCGAGCAGGCCCTCGTCCATGTTGACGTCGAGGATGTTCGCGCCGCCGCGCACCTGATCGAGGGCGACGTCGAGCGCCTCCTCGTAGCTCTCGCTCTTGATGAGGCGCCTGAACTTCGCCGAGCCGGTGACGTTGGTGCGCTCGCCGATCATCTGGAAGTTCGAGTCGGCGCGAATCGTGAGCGGCTCGAGGCCCGAGAGGTGGGTCTCGAGCGCGGGCAGCTCGGGCGTGACGCGCGGCGAGACGCCCTCGACCTGCTTGGCGATGGCCGCGATGTGCGCCGGGGTGGTGCCGCAGCAGCCGCCGACGATGTTGACCAGCCCGCTCGTCGCGAACTCGCCCACGAGCTCGCCGGTGGTGTCGGGCGCCTCGTCGTACTCGCCGAACGCGTTCGGCAGCCCCGCGTTCGGGTACGCCGACACCCCGCTCTTCGAGAGCCGCGAGAGCTCGACGACGTGCTGGCGCATGTCGGTGGCCCCGAGCGAGCAGTTGACGCCCACCGTGATCGGGCTCGCGTGCTCGACCGAGCGGTAGAACGCCTCGACGGTCTGGCCCGAGAGCGTGCGTCCGCTCGCGTCGGTGATCGCCACCGAGATCATGAGCGGCAGATCGGTCCCGAGCTCGCGCTGCACCTCGTCGACGGCGACGAGCGCCGCCTTGGCGTTGAGCGTGTCGAAGATCGTCTCGACGAGCAGGATGTCGCTGCCGCCGTCGATCAGCCCGCGCGTCGCCTCGGCGTACGCGGCCTTCAGCTCGTCGAAGTCGAGGTTGCGCGCCGCGGGGTCGTTCACGTCGGGCGAGATCGAGAGCGTCTTCGGGGTGGGGCCGATGGCGCCCGCGACGAAGCGCGGCCTCGAGGCGTCCTTCGCGGTGAAGTCGTCGCAGACGCGCCGGGCGAGGCGCGCGCTCTCGACGTTGAGCTCGTAGCAGATGTCCTCGAGCGCGTAGTCGGCCTGCGCGATGCGGTTCGAGCCGAAGGTGTTGGTCTCGACGATGTCGGCGCCGGCCTCGAGGAACCGTCGGTGGATGTCCTCGATGACGTCGGGGCGGGTCAGGGTCAGCAGCTCGTTGTCGCCCTGGAGATCCTGCCCGTGATCGCCGAAGCGATCGCCGCGGTAGTCGGCCTCGCCGAGACCGAAGCCCTGGATCATCGTGCCCATTGCGCCATCGATGACGAGGATGCGCTCGGCAAGGGCGGCCCGGAGGAGGGCGGGGCGATCGGACTGGCTCATGACGGGGCTCCGTGGCGGTTCGTGAGGAGGCTCGGACGGGGCGGGGGCTCGGGGCTGGAGGTACGCGCCGTGATCCGACCTGGGCCGGGTGGCGGAGGGTACTCGGCCGACGAGCCTGCAACCCCCCGAATCGGCTGACGAAGCCGGGAGCCTAACAGATTCATCAGGATATCTCAATGCAGGGATGAATCGGCTGACGGGAGGCTGCGGCCCCCTCGGCCCGAGATCCCGAGCGCCGCTGGGGCTACCACGCTTGCACCGCCGACGGAACCCAGGGCGCACCCTCGAGTGCGCGAATCGGGGCGTCGGCACCGACCCTATATAAAGAAAGAGCCGGATGACCCATCGGGGTCACCCGGCTCTCGTCGATCTCACCGGCCGGGGCGTGCCGCATCCGCCCCGGCCGGCTCTGGATCGAGTGCTGCTCCTACGCCTCGCCGGCGAAGTGGCGGCGGGCCATGTAGCCACCCGCCAGCGTGAGCAGGGCGATCATGACCGCGAAGCTCGGCCACGACGACAGCGGAACCGCGTCGGTCGAGCCGAACCGGAGGTTGAGCACCTCGATGGCCGCGAAGTGGTTGCCCGTGGGCGACCGCTCGGTGGTCGCGCCGGCGACCATCGTGATGCGACCAGCACCCAGCGCGGTGCGGTTGTCGGCGCCCATCAGCGTGAACGTCGTGGCGGGGTCCTTGCTCGGCGCCGGGCCGGCGAGGTTCTGGACCTGCACGGTGCCCGTCGTCCAGGGCATGCCCCAGTCGTAGTTCTTCGAGCCGGGCAGCGTGTTCACCTGCGGACCCTGGTTGGTGATGATGCCGCAGCCGGGCGGGCTGGGCGGCTCACCGATGCCGCTCACGCACGGGTTCGGGATCGTGTACGGGGCGTGCACCGGACCGTCGGCGAGGGTCAGCTTGCGGTAGTTGGCGTAGCCACCACCCGCGGCCTGCTTGCCGAAGTCGGGGTTGCTGATGCCACCCACGAGCTGGTGCAGCACCGCGCCGCCACCGATGGCGATCGACACGACGCCCGTGTCGCGCAGCATCATGTTCATGGTGCCGCCGAACTTGTTCGGGTTCGGGTTCGTGTACTTGATCTGGGCGCCGAAGATGCCCTTCGTCAGCACGACGGGCGTCGGGGGCGTGCCCGTCAGGATCGTCGTCGCGCAGACGCCGTTGGGCGGGCACCAGGTGAAGGCGTCGGCCAGGCGGGGAACACCGCCATTGCCGAGGGGCGTCACCGCGCCGCCCGAGACCTGGACGGGGTCGTTCAGGCGGGCGTTGGCCTGGAAGCTCGCCGCGCCACCGGGGACGATGCCCGTGCCCGCGGTGCCGAGGCCAGCCGGCGCCAGCAGGCTGAACTGCGATGCGAGCTGGATCACGGTCGGGATGCCGTTGACCGGAACGGTCTGGCGGTTCGCCGCACCACCGGCGAGCGCGAAGGCGCCGTCCGGAATGGTGAACTTGGCCGGGTTCGAGCCCGAGGGCGTCACGACCGTGAGGTCGGCCGGGATACCGCCGTTCAGCGGGCGAAGACCACCCACGCAGCCGCTGAGCAGTGCGTCGGGGGCCACGGGATTACAGAAGACCGGGCCACCGTTGGCCGGAATGTCGACGAGCGGACCGCGGTTCATGAACCACTCACCGATCATCGAGAGCGGCTGGGCTGCCGCGCTCTGAGCGATCACGAGGCTGAGGGCGAGCATCATTCCCGCGCCCCACCTGATCGAGTTCCTGACGATCATGACTTCTCCTTGAGGGCTCGCCGGCATGAACGAGCGGCCGACGATGGACATCGTTGCCGATTGATGATGCAACGCGAGTGCCACTTATTCGCCAGTCCGACTGCGAATACTTCCCCTTTGATTCCGGGGGGTTGGCGGCATCCCGATTCGTCATCCGAGGCGGCGTGATCGGGCCCTTCGGATGCGATCTGCTCCAGTGACGCGCTCACCGCACCTCGGCCCCCGAAATCGTTCGTGGCCACGAGGACTTACGTGTGGACCTGCGCCCCCGGCAGGGGTGGTGCATTCCGCACCGGTGGAGCAGATTGCCCCGGCTCTTCTGGGCTTCGCGGAGCCCGAATGGGTGGCCAGGCGGCCCATCGCGAGACGCGTCGTCGCCCTGAGACCGTCTGCTAGGGTGGGCCGCCATGTCGAATCGAACCGTTCTCGTCGCAGTCGTCGCCGCGCTCGTGGGGCTCGGAGCAGGCCATCAGATCTGGGGGGCCCGGCCCGCCGCGTACCCCGCACCGAATCTGCCGAGCCCTCGCAGCAAGCCCGTCGACGAGGGCTTCGCGCCGATCGGCGTCGAGGGCGAGATCCGCGAGATCCTCCTCGAGCCCGACACGCTCGCGCGCACCGAGGCGCTGGCGCGCCGACTCTCCGAGCTGGGGCCGGAGTCGCTCGAGCCGGTGCGCGCCGCCTACGAAGACGTGCTCCTCGATCAGGGCGATACCGAGCTCGTCCTGTTCGGCGAGTGGTGGGGGAGCTTCGACCCGAACGCGGCGCTTCGCTGGACGCAGCACCACTGGAACACCGACGAGCAGGTCCCCGTGCTGCGCGGCGTGATGCGCGCCTGGGGCCGGAGCGATCCGATCACGGCCATCACGACGGCGGGGGCCGTCGCGCCGAACGACGTGCAGCGGCTGCTCTGGGTCGACTACGTGCTCCGGGGCTGGGACGAGTCGGTCATCGACGGGGCCACGTCGTACGCCCTGTCGCTCGGAGCGGGTCCCCAGCGACAGTGGGCGCTCACGGTCACGATTCGACGCCGTGTGATGCGGGACGGGCCCGAGTCGGTGATCGCCTGGGCCGAGGCGCTCCCCGAGGACGACGAGGCGCTCAAGCTGAACGCCTATCGCCGCGTCGCGGCCGCCGTCGCCGAGGTCGACGTCGATCTCGCAGCGGCCTTCGCCGAGCGCCACATGGATGGTCCCTACGGCCGCGGCCTGCCGCATCGCGTCGGGGCGACGTGGATCAAGAGCGACCCCGAGGCGGCGATGCGCTGGCTCGCCGCGATGCCGGCAAGCGAGAACCGCAATACCGGCGTGATGGAGGCGTATCGGGCCTGGCTGGCGCGCGATCGCAAGGCGGCCCAGGCCTACGTCCCCGCGACACCCCACGACGGGTGGCTCGATCCCGCCGTCGCGCTCTACGCACGCAGCATCAGCCTTCGGGATCCGCACGGGGCCCTCGAGTGGGCCAGCGGAATTCGGGATGTCGATCTGCGCGAGGGCACGATGGGGAACATCGCGCGCAAGTGGTACATGCGGGATCAGGGCGCCGCCGAGGCCTGGCTCGCACAGTCCGACCTGCCCCCGGATCTCATCCGGAAGATCAAGATCGTCCATACCAACAAGCGCGCCCGCGAGGCCGCGGAGGCGCAGGGGCGCCTCTGAGGCGCAACGGGATCAGGAATCCGCCGCGGGTGGCTCCGCGGCGGGGGGCGCCTGCGCTTCGAGCAGGCGACTCGCCTCTTCGCTCTTCTCGAAGTACGCCGCGGTGCGAAGCAGCACCTGCACGCG
>JASJCN010000233.1 GCA_030065975.1 Myxococcota bacterium | reverse complement strand
TCCGTGGTGATCGCGCGGTGGTCCTTGGGGCTCCTCCGGCAGACCAGCGCGGTGCTCTTGGATGGGGAGGTGGGAGCGGAGCAGCGGGAAGCGGTCCGTTCCTTGATCGAGGCCGACGGCGACAACCGCGTGGCCGACCTGCACCTCTGGCGGGTCGGGCCGAGCCACCTGGCCGCCATCGTCTCGGTCGTGACCCACGAGCCGAAGGCCCCCGACCACTACAAGGCACTGCTGGCCGAACGCACCGATCTGGTCCACTTGACGGTCGAAGTGCTGGCGTGTCCTGACGAGGAGGCGGCGTGAGGCGAGAGCGGGGAGGCTCACCTTCCCGGCGCGGTGGTGTCGCCATGATGAACCGCACCGACGGTCCGCGGCTCGCTTCCCGCGCGTGCGCCCCTCGCTTGACACCGCCTGCGCAGTCGTGCTCCCATCCGAACGTGGCAGTTCACGACAAGGCCGTCCGCGGACCGGATCGGATCGAGACGCACAAGCGGGGGATCTGGCTGCTCAAGAACCCGGCCACGAACAAGGGCCTGGCCTTCACGCCCGAGGAGCGGGAGCAGTGCGGCCTCCACGGCCTGCTCCCGGCCCAGGTGCAGACCATCGAGCAGCAGGCCGATCTCGAGATGGAGCACATCCGGGAGAAGTCCACGGACCTCGAGCGCTACATCGGCCTCATCGGACTGCTGTACCGCAACGAAGTGCTCTTCTACCACGTGCTGGTCGAGCACCTCGCCGAGCTCATGCCGATCGTGTACACGCCGACCGTGGGAGAGGCGTGCCGGCGCTTCTCCCACATCGTGCGAGACATGCGGGGCATCTGGCTCACGCCGGGCGACCGGGAGCACATCGAGGAGCGGCTGCGCAGCTTCCCCTACCAGGACATCCGCCTGATCGTCGTCACCGACAACGAGCGCATCCTCGGTCTCGGCGACCAGGGCGCAGGCGGCATGGGGATCCCGGTTGGAAAGCTCGCACTCTACGTCGCGGGTGCCGGGATCCACCCCTCGAAGGTGCTCCCGATCAGTCTCGACCTCGGGACGAACAATCCGGAGCTGCTCGACGATCCCCTCTACATCGGCCATCGCGCCCGCCGCATCTCGGGGAAGGCCTACGACGACTTCATCGAGGCGTTCGTCGAGGGCGTCGGCGCCGTGTTCCCGAAGGCCGTCATCCAGTGGGAGGACTTCCACAAGCGCAACGCCTTCCGGATCCTCGAGAGCTACCGGCGTCGCGTTCGCTGCTTCAACGACGACATCCAGGGAACGGCCGGAGTCGCCGTGGCGGGCATCCTGGCCGCATTGCGGGTGACCGGAGGCTCGATTCGCGAGCAGCGGGTGCTGTTCCTGGGGGCCGGCGAGGCGTGCACCGGGATCGCCAACCTCCTCGCGGCCGCGATGCGCGAGGAGGGCGCGAGCGAGGAGGAGATCCACGCCTCGCGCCTGGCGTTCGACAGCCAGGGACTCCTCTACGAGGGCCGCGGGAGCGAGGACCCCCACAAGCGGCCGCTGGTGGCGAGCCGCGAGCTGCTCGCGCGGCTCGGCCTGGAGGGCGGCGCCGAGCCCGAGGCGGCGATCCGGAGCCTGAAGCCCACGGTCCTCGTCGGTGCCACCGCGACTCCCGGGACCTTCCACCAGGCGATGATCGAGGAAATGGCGAAGCACGTGGAGCGGCCGGTCGTGATGCCGCTGTCGAATCCCACGCGCAAGGCCGAGTGCACGCCGGAGCAGGCGATCCGCTGGAGTCAGGGTCGGGCGCTGGTGGCCACGGGAAGCCCCTTCGACGACGTGGTCCATGAAGGGACCCGTCACGTGATCGGCCAGGGCAACAACGTGTTCGTGTTCCCGGGCGTGGGGATGGGCGCCGTGCTGTCCGAGATCCGCGAGGTGGACGACCCCGTCTTCCTGGTCGCGGCTCGCACGCTGGCGGACTGCGTGTCGGCGGAGCGCTTGAAGCAGGGCGCCTTGTATCCGCCCCAGTCCGAGCTGCGAGCGGTGAGCGCCCGGGTCGCAGCCGCAGTGATCCGCCATGCGCGCGAACGGCACCTGGGTCGGGCGATCCCGGACGAGGACGTCGAGCAGGTGGTGGCCGACTCCACCTGGCAGCCCGAGTACGTGCCCGTGGTGACGCGCTCGGGGCCCTGCTAGGCCTCAGCCAGCGGCTTCCCAGTAGTCGTCCACGCGCTGCTGGATCGAGCCGAGGGTCTCGGCGTCGGGCTCGGGCTCGAAGAGGTGGCGGAAGCGCCCCTGGAGGCGAAGGTACTCCTCGACGGGCGCTCTCGGGTGGGGCGTACGCGTGTGCACCACCTGCCCGTTCTCGTACTCCTTGAGGGGCCAGATGCCCGTTCGCACGGCGAGGCGGCCGACGTCGATCATCTCGCTCGGCTCGAAGTCCCAGCCCGTGGGGCAGGGTGCGAGCACGTGGATGAAGCGCGGGCCGCGCAGGGAGGCCGCCTTCTCGACCTTTCGCGCCAGATCGAGGGGCTCGGCACCGATGACCGTCGCGGCATAGGCGGGACGGTGTGCGGTCCAGATCGAGAAGAGGTCCTTCTTGAAGCCGGCGTGGCCGTGCGGGGCGCCGCTCGTGGCCGTACGGGCGCCGTGGGGAGTGGCCCCGGAGGTCTGCTGGCCGGTGTTGCCATAGCCTTCGTTGTCGTAGCAGATGTAGAGGAAGTCGAGGCCGCGTTCGATCGCACCGGAGGTCGACGAGAGCCCCATGCCGTTGGCCGCACCATCGCCCGTGAGCGTCACCACGGAGAGATCCTCCCCGGGCGGGATGCGTCCCTTCGCGATCAGGATGTCCAGGGCATCCCGCACGCCCTGGGCGCCCGCGGGCGCACAGGCCATGGCCGTGTAGAGCCAGGAGCCGCGGAAGGGCGTGAACGGGTACACGGAGAGCAGCGTCATGCATCCCGCCGCGTTGACGAAGACCGTCCGCTCCCCCAGCACGTCGTAGATGGTCTGCAGGGCCTGGAGCGCCCCGCAGCCCGCGCACATCGCCGTGCCCGCCCCGAGCAGATGGGTCGAGGGCAGGTCCTTCATGCGCTGGAAGCGCGTCTCGCTCACGACCCGCTCCCCTCGGGCGCGCGCGAGGCGTGCGCCTCGCCGGGGCCGACCTCGTGGCGCTCGGCGAGGGCGATGCCCTGGAGCTTTCGCACCTCCCGCAGCTCTTCCTCGGTGTAGAGCAGGCGCGGCGGCGGGGGCCGGCCCGCCTCTGCCGCGGCGCGTGTCACCTCCACCATCTCGAAGAACTCCTCGGTGGTGATGTCCCGGCCGCCGAGCCCGCCGATGAAGCTGGCGAGGATCGGGGGGGCCTCGGGCTGGCCGTGGATCGCCGCGGAGAGCTCGGCGTGCAGGACGCCGCCCTGGCCGATCGAGAGGTTCTGGTCGACCACGGCGACACCGCGGGCGCCGGAGAGCACGCGCTGCAGCTCGTCCCGAGGGAAGGGCCGCAGCAGCCGGGGTCGGACCAGACCGACGGCGCGTCCGGTCTCTCGCATCCTGTCCACCGCGTCCATCGCCTTGGTCGCGAACGACCCGATCATCACGATCGCGATCTCCGCATCGTCCATCCGGTGGGTCGCCACGGCGGGCTGCTCGCGCCCCAGCTCGCGGGCGAAGTCGCGCGCGATCTCCGCGTAGACCCCGAGCGCCTGCTCGGCGGCCCGGTGCATCTCGTAGCGGAAGTACGAGTAGGGGCCGCCGCCCAGCACGGCCACGGCCTGGGCAATGGGCGTGCTCGCGCGGAAGCGGGTCGAGCCGGCATCGAAGGGCGGAAGGAAGCGCTCCACAGCCTCGGGGCTCGGGATCTCGACCGGCTCGCGTGTGAACGAGAGATAGAAGCCGTCGAGGTTCACGATCGCCGGCAGCCGGACGCGAGGATCCTCGGCGAGGCGATGGGCGAGGAGCACGCCGTCGAGCACCTCCTGACACGTCGAGCAGTGGATCTGCAGGAATCCGCTGTCACGGGCGGCCAGGACGTCCTGATGATCGGGCTCGAGCGTCACCGGCGCCGAGACGCCCCGGGAGACGTTGACCAGAACCAGGGGCACGCGCCAGCCCGCGACGCCGTAGAGCATCTCCATGGCATACAGGAGTCCCTGGCTCGAGGTCGCACTGAAGACGCGCACGCCGGTCGCGGCCGCAGCACCGGCTGCCGTCACCATGGAGTGCTCGGACTCGAGGGTCACCATCCGCGCATCCATTTCGCCGGCCTCGATCCAGCGCTCGATCGTCTCGATGATCTCGGTCTGCGGCGTGATGGGAAACGCCGGCACGTAGTCCACGCCCGCCAGCCGTGCCCCCCAGGCCGCTGCGCCGTTTCCCGTGAGAAGCGCCCGCGTCACGACGCGTCGCGCTCCAGTACGGAGGCGATCGCGTGGTGCGGGCAGACGGAGGCGCAAATCATGCAACCCTTGCAGTGGTCGTAGTCGATCCTCGGGACTCCCTCCGGCGTCGCGAGCACGGCCCCGTCGGGGCAGAAGGTCGAGCAGATCCAGGAGCAGCCGTGGCAGCGCTCGGCGTCGATCTCGGGGCGAACGGTGCGCCAGAGACCCGTCCGGACCTGGACGCTGGTCGCGGCTCCGTGCACGTCCGGTGCGGAGATCCCAGCGGCGTCGTGGGGGACGTCGACCCAGGCGGGAGCAGTGTGCGGGGCGAGCTGCGCCTCCTCGGGCGGGCACACTCGGCCCTCATCGGACGCGAAGGCGTCGAAGCTCGCGAGGGCCGTCTCGAGGTTCGAGGCCACGACGGTGTCGCCGAGGCCTGCGAGCTCTTCACGGATGGCGCCCTCGAGCGCCGAACGCGAGATCACGCCGACGAGGCGTGCCGCCGCGCCCGCGCAGCGCGCACCGACCGTCGGGAGCTCCGACGAGCCCTCCGCCTGGGATCCCATCGTCAAGACGGGGCCCTGCAGCTTGAGGCGTTCCTGCCAGACTTCGGCGGGCTCGAGGCTGTCGAGCAGCAGCAGGCTGTGCTCGTCGATCCCCTGGAGGACGCCGGCCGCGGGGACCTGCACGAGGCTCTCGTCGGCCACTACGACGAGGTCGGGTCGCCGGATGACGCCGCGCTCCAGGATGGGCCGAAGAGACGCCCGCACGTAGGCGAAGATCGGTGCGCCACGACGCTCGGCGCCGTAGCGGGGGGCGTCCTGCACCTCGAAGCCCTCGGCGAAGAAGGCGCTTCCGATGATGCGACTGGCAGTCTTCATTCCCTGGCCGCCGCGGCCGTGCAGTCGGATCCGATACACCGACGGCGCCCCCTAGAAGACGGACCAGCGCCGCATCGTCATGGCCGTGCGCACACGACTCGCCGCGAGATCGACCGCGGCCTCGCGCGGGAGGACGCCGCGCCGCTTCACGTCGTCCAGGACCTGTGCCGTGTTGGCGCGGATTCGCTCCGCGATGGACTCGAAGGCCGCCGTCTGCGTGGAGCCCGCATACTCCATCGCCGCGCAGATCACGCCTCCCGCGTTGGCGATGAAGTCGGGCACCGAGATCACGCCCCGCTCGTGCAGGATCCGCTCCGCCGCGTCGGTCATCGGGATGTTGGCACCGGAGACGATGAGCTTCGTTCGCAGGCGATCCACGTTGCCTTCGTGGATCACGTCCGGGCGCGCCGCGGGAACCCAGACCTCGCACTCGACGTCGACCAGCGCCTCCGGGTCGATCGCGGTGGCTCCGGGGAGGTCGCTCACGCTCCGTCCATCCCGCTTGAGCTCGACCAGTGCGTCCACGTCGAGGCCAGCCGGCTCTGCGATGGCGCCACGCGAATCCGACACCGCGACGATCCGGACGCCGCGTTCGCCGAGGAAGCGCGCCGCGTGCAGACCCACGGAGCCGAAGCCCTGGATCACCGCGCGCGCACCATCCACCTCGAAGTCACAGTGCGGCGCGGCGACATCGACCGCGTGTGCGAGCCCGAAGCCCGTGGCCCCGAGTTCGTCGAGCGGGATGCCCCCGAGCTCGCGCGGAAGCCCGACGGATCGGCCGATCTCGTCCTTGACCCACGCCATGCAGACCTCGTCGGTTCCCATGTCGGGGCCGAAGATGTAGTCGCCGACGTCGCCGAGCGCGCAGGCCATGGCGCGCACCAGCCGCTCCTTCTGGGCGGGCTCGCATCTCGGATCGCCGTACAGCACCGACTTGCCGCCGCCATGGGGCAGGCCCGCGGCGGCGTTCTTCATCGTCATCGCCCGGGCGAGCCGGAAGCACTCCTCGGTGCTCACGTCCGGTGCCATGCGCAGGCCGCCGATCGACGGGCCCGTCGCCACGTTGTCCACGACGAGCGTCCCGCGCAGGCCGACGGACGGCTCGTACACGTGGATGACCTTCGTGGGTCCGAGATCGTCAGCGAAGCGGAACTCTTCTCCCATCGTCCCTCCGGTCCGGACCGCCCTCCGGTAAGCCTACCGGACGACGGGAGAATGGGTGCACCCGACGAAGCCGGGAAGCGCGGCCGCGCTACTTGACGGCGATGGTCTTCGGCTTCGGCTCCTCACGCTTTGCGATCTCGACCGTCAGCACGCCGTCCTTGAAGACGGCGTTCATCCGGTTGCCGTCGGCGTTGGCCGGAAGCGTGAAGGAGCGCGAGAACGATCCGTAGACCCTCTCGACGTACCGACGCTGCTCCTTCTTCTCCTCTCGCTCGCTCTTCTTCTCGCCGCGAATCGTGAGCAGGTTGTCTTGCAGCTCGACGGTGACGTCATCCTTCTTGGCACCGGGAAGCTCTGCCGTGACGACGTAGTGGCCATCGTCCTCCGAGACGTCGACCGAGGGAGACCACCGCTCCCGAAGACCCTCGAAGCGACCGACGAGCCCGGGAAGAGGCCACGGGCGGCCGAACGCTCGGAACAGGTCGAACTCGCGGAAGGGATCGAAGGGCTCGAGGCCCGATTGCTCTTTCTCCGACATCTCCTCACTCCTTCGGGGATTGGCCGGGGCCTACGTCGAGTCCTGCCGGCCAACGATTGTCACAGCTCGAAATGCAACCGCCGTGCCACCCCGCGGACCGCGCGTTGCGCACCCGGGTCGTGCGACGGGGCACGGTCCCCCAGGCCACGCGCCGACGCAGCCCCGGATGAGGCAGCCGACCCCAGCTCCCGTCTCGGCCTCCGGCTCGCGTTCCGTGCGGAAGCCTCTTCGGGCTATGCTCGCCGTCGGGCGGCCGACCGGAGAGAATCGATGACGGATCGAACCCTTCGGGGCGTGCTCGCGCTCCAGCTGGGACTGCTCGCCGCGCTGTGGCTCGCGTCTCCGCTCCCCGCCGAGGCCGGGGCCAAGGCCGTACCCGGCGCCACCGTGCACCTGCGCGGAACGGCCTACGCCTTCTTCGACATCGACGACCGGCTTCCCGGCGCGGTGGTGCGGATCGAGGAGTTTCCCGGCCTCGAGGCGTCCGTGGCGGCCGATGGCAGCTACGACATCGAGGTCCCCGACGGCGCCACCATCACGCCCTACATCGACCCGCCCGCCGGCTACGAGAGGATCTACCTCCAGACCTTCCACACCTCGGGTCGGGACCTCGAGCACGTGAACTTCCAGGTCGTGCCCTCGGGCATCTACGACGCCTTCGCGGCGCTGCTGAACGTGCCGCGCGACGCGAACGGCCGGATCGAAGAGTGCGCCATCGCGTCGACGTTCTCGATCCACGAGGCGCGCGACGCCACGAGCTTCGACCCGGGCTTCAAGGACGTCTACCCACACGGGCTCCCCGACTCCACGGCCACCCTCACACCGGTGTGGGGCAACATGCGCGGGCCCATCTACTTCAACGAGTTCGTGATCCCGGACCCGACGCGGCCGCTGTCCTCGGTGGACGGGGGCGTGGTGTGGGTGGAGGTTCCGGCGGGCTGGTACTGGCTCGAGGCCCGGCATCCCACCGAGCGACTCTCGCCCTTCCTGGTGCGTTGCGAGAAGGGACGCCTCGTGAACGCGAACCCGCCGTGGGGCTTCTACGAGCTGCGCGACGGCGAGGAGCCCGACCCGGCCGCCCTCGTGGTGCGGCCCCGACCGCCCAAGAGCGACCGCCAGATCTCCCGCGACCAGAAGAAGATCGAGATCTGGCTCGGGCGCGATCGCAGGCCTCCGGAGCGGCTATTCGAGTAGACGCCCCCGCCTGTCGGGTTCGCCCTACGCGCTCCGATCCAGCTCCGCCAGCGCCGCGTGGAGGTTCCGGTGGAAGTGGACGATCGCGCTCTCGAAGTGGCCGAAGGTGAAGTGCTCGTTCGCACCGCTGCCGAGCGTCCGTTGGACGCTCTCCGCGAGTGCACGGTCTTCCGGGGCCCCCGTCTGCGTCACGAACCGTGCGTCCCGCTTCGCCGTCTCCGCCACGGCCGGGTCTCCGCCGGTGCGCGCCAGGGAGTAGGCGACGTTCCGGGTTCGTCCCGGAGCGATGGGCTCGAGCACGACCAGGATCGTGTGATGGGACAAGACGGTGACCAGCGCATTCGGGAACAGGTGGTAGACGTAGGTGACCCGGCCTTCGATGCGGCGCTCGGCCTCCGGAACGTCCTTCAGCTTCTCGATGCGTCGGAAGGGGAACGTCACGCGGCTGTTCCGGCCGCAGTGCTCGACCACGTTCAGGTTGTCGTAGCCGTACGGGTAGAAGGTCTCCGGATGGCCGAAGCGGATGTGGTAGCCCTCGATGGATCCCTCGAGCGAGACCTTCCAGTTCACGTCGGCCTCGTTGTCGTGCGTATCGATCAGGTCGTGGCCAGCGGGGATCAGCTCGGGCAGCCCCTCACCGGGATCCTGCTCGGCGGGCTCCCCGCTCTGGGTGACGAAGACGATCCCGGACCGTTCCTGGGCCAGGACCGGCACGAGGCCGTGGGTGCTCTTGTCGAGGTCCGGGAAGCCGTGTTCGTGCTGGACGCGCGCGAGGCTGCCGTCGAGCCCGTAGGTCCAGCCGTGATACGGACAGACGAAGGTCTTCGCGCAGCCCATGCCGCTCGCCACCTCGGCTCCCCGGTGGCGACACGCGTTGCGGAAGGCGCGGACCTCTCCGTCCTTCCCGCGCACGGCGAGGATGGGGACGCCGGCCGCCTGGCGTGCGACGTAGGCGCCGGGCTCCCGGAGCGCGGCGGAGGGGCAGAAGGGGACGGGCAGGCGGCGCAGGACGGCGAGCTCCCGGCGCAGGCGCTCCTCGCTGCGATAGTTCTCGACCGGCTCGTGCCAGACCTCGTCGCCCTCGTCCGTCGTGCCGTCGCGCACGTGGGAGAGGACCCGCTCCGCCACTGCCTGATCGTCCATGAAGCCCTGCATGACCTCATCTTGCCCCAGATCGCGGAGGCGGCCTAGCTCGCTCGGCGGAGCGAGGCAGCGGTGTGCCTCGGGTCGCAACCAGGGACCGTTGGACGGCTATCCTCCGGAGGTGCAGGAGAACCTCCGGAAGGACGGGACTGGCGAAGAGCAGCTGAAGGAGGGCGGCGACCCGGGCGGGGGTGAGCGGCGGAGCTGGCCCGCGAACGGGCTGCCCGGCCCCTGGTCTCCCGGGCTGCTCCTCTGGCTCGTCCTGTCGTGGCTACTGGTGTTCGGCGGGCTGCGCTGGTACGAGGCGCAGACCGTGGCGACCATCCCGTACAGCCAGTTCCTCGAGTACGAGGCCGCGGGGCGCGTCGACGATCTCCTGATCACGAGTGACGGCATCTCCGGTCGACTCGTCGACCCGGGCGAGGAAGAGCTCGAGCGATTCCGGACGGTGCGTGTCGACCCGGATCTCGCTGCGCGTCTCGCGGAGGACGGCGTCGGGTTCACGGGAGTCCGGGAGGAGACCTGGCTCACCCGGCTCGCCAGCTGGATGATCCCCTTCATCCTCATCCTGATGCTGTGGCTCTTCATGCTGCGACGCTTCACCCAGGGCGCGGGGCTGGGCGGTGGCTTCATGTCGGTCGGGAAGAGCAAGGCGAAGATCTACGTCGAGGAAGACATCGACGTGACCTTCGACGACGTCGCGGGGGTCGACGAGGCCAAGCAGGAGCTGGCCGAGATCATCGGCTTCCTGCGAGACCCCGGGACGTACGGACGCCTCGGCGCGAGGCTGCCGAAGGGCGTGCTGCTGGTGGGGCCTCCGGGCACGGGCAAGACCCTGCTCGCCCGCGCCGTGGCAGGTGAGGCCGGGGTTCCCTTCTTCTCGATCAGCGGCAGCGAGTTCGTCGAGATGTTCGTCGGCGTCGGTGCCGCGCGGGTCCGCGATCTGTTCGAGCAGGCGAGGAGCCGCGCGCCGTGCATCATCTTCATCGACGAGCTCGACGCGCTCGGTCGTGCCCGCGGCATCGGCCCGATGTTCGGAGGCCACGACGAGAAGGAGCAGACGCTGAACCAGCTCCTCGCCGAGCTCGATGGCTTCGATCCGAGCCAGGGGGTCGTCCTGCTCGCCGCGACGAACCGCCCCGAGATCCTCGATGCGGCGCTGCTTCGCGCCGGACGCTTCGATCGGCAGATCCTGGTCGACCGGCCGGACAAGCAGGGGCGCGTGGCGATCCTGAAGGTGCACCTCCGCAAGGTGAACCTGGCGCAGGGCGTGGAGCCCGAGCTCATCGCCGCGCTCACGCCGGGCTTCACGGGAGCCGACCTCGCGAATCTCGTGAACGAGGCCGC
>JASJCN010000232.1 GCA_030065975.1 Myxococcota bacterium | reverse complement strand
GGGACCATCCAGAACGACATCCTCAAGGAGTTCATGGTCCGCAACACCTACATCTATCCGCCCGAGCCGAGCATGCGGATCGTGGCGGACATCATCGGCTACACGGCCGAGAACATGCCGAAGTTCAATTCGATCTCGATCAGCGGCTACCACATGCAGGAAGCCGGGGCGACGACGGTCCAGGAGCTGGCCTTCACCATCGCCGACGGGCTCGACTACGTGCGGGCCGCGCTGTCGAAGGGTCTCGACATCGACGCCTTCGCCGGGCGCCTCTCCTTCTTCTGGTGCATCGGCATGAACTTCTACCTCGAGATCGCGAAGATGCGCGCCGGCCGCCGCATCTGGGCCGAACGCATCCAGCAGGAGTTCGAGCCGAAGCAGGCCCGCTCGATGATGCTGCGCACCCACTGCCAGACCTCGGGTGCGAGCCTGACCGAGCAGGATCCGATGAACAACGTGATCCGCACGACCATCGAGGCCATGGCCGCGGTCTTCGGCGGGACGCAGTCGCTGCACACCAACGGCTTCGACGAGGCGGTGAGCCTGCCGACGGACACGGCCGCCCGGGTCGCGCGCAACACCCAGCTGATCCTCCAGGAGGAGTCGGGCATCCCGGCCGTGGTGGATCCCTGGGGCGGCTCCTACTTCATGGAGTCGCTGACCGAGAGCGTCTACCGCGCCGCCAACGAGCTGATCGACGAGGTCGAGGCGATGGGCGGCATGACCAAGGCGATCGTCGAGGGCATGCCCAAGCTCCGCATCGAGGAGGCGGCCACCCGCCGCCAGGCCCGCATCGACTCGGGCGAGGACGTGATCGTCGGCGTCAACAAGTACCGGCTCGACGAAGAGGGCCAGATCGAGGTCCGCGACATCGACAACACCGCCGTTCGCGAGGCCCAGATGCGGCGGCTCGACGAGATCCGCGCGAGCCGGGACGCCGCGGCGGTCGAGGCGGCGCTCGCACACATCACGGAGCTGGCGCAGTCCGGCGAGGGGAACCTCCTCGAGGCCGCCGTCGAGGCGGCCCGCCTGCGCGCCACCGTCGGCGAGATCTCCGAGGCCATGGAGAAGGTCTACACGCGTCATCGCGCAGAGATCCGCTCGGTCTCGGGCGTGTACGGCGGCAGCTACCAGGGCGACGAGGAGTTCGAGTCGGTCTGCCAGGAGGTCGAGAGCTTCGCCAAGGGCGAGGGCCGGCGTCCGCGCATGCTCGTGGTGAAGCTCGGCCAGGATGGTCACGACCGCGGTCTCAAGGTGATCGCGACCGCCTTCGCGGACACGGGCTTCGACGTCGACGTCGGGCCGCTCTTCCAGACGCCCGACGAGGCCGCGCAGCAGGCGATCGACGCGGACGTCCACGTGGTCGGCGTCTCGTCCCAGGCCGCCGGGCACAAGACCCTCGTGCCGCAGCTCGTCCAGGCCCTCGAGGCCAAGGGGGCGTCGGACATCGCCGTCGTGGTGGGGGGCATCATCCCGCCCCAGGACTACGACTTCCTGCGCGAGAACGGCGCCGCCGCGATCTTCGGCCCGGGCACGGCCGTCCCCAAGGCCGTGCGCGAGGTGCTCCAGGTGGTTCGCGCGAGGAGCGGTTGAGCCCGCCCCGGGCGGGCAACGGGAGACGTCCATGAGCGACGCCACCCCTCCCAGCGCCGAGCAGATCCGCGCCGGAGATCGCCGGGCCCTGGCCCGGGCGATCACCTGGGTGGAGAGCACCCGCGTCGACCACCAGGAGGAGTCCCAGGCACTCCTCGAGTCGCTGGTCGGCGACACCGGCGGCTCGATTCGCGTCGGCATCACCGGCCCGCCGGGCGTGGGCAAGAGCAGCTTCATCGAACGCTTCGGGCTCGCACTGCTCGAGGACGGACGTCGCCTCGCCGTGCTCGCCGTCGACCCTTCGAGCCCGATCAGCGGGGGCAGCATCCTCGGGGACAAGACCCGGATGGAGCGTCTGGCCCAGGATCCCCGCGCGTTCATCCGCCCGTCGCCCTCGAGCGGGTCGCTCGGCGGAGTGGCCCGGCGAACGCGCGAGAGCCTGCTCCTGTGCGAGGCGGCGGGCTTCGACGTGGTGCTCGTCGAGACGGTCGGGATCGGACAGTCCGAGATCGCCGTGCGCTCCATGGTCGACTTCTTCGCGGTGCTGCTCCAGCCCGGTGCGGGCGACGAGCTGCAGGGCATCAAGAAGGGCGTGCTCGAGCTCGCCGATGCCCTCGTCGTCACCAAGGCCGACGGGGCGCAGAAGCGCATCGCCGAACGCACCCGTGCCGAGCACCTGCACGCCCTCGGTCTCCTGCGCTCTCCCTCTCCCGTCTGGCACACGCCGGTGCTGACCACGAGCGCCGTCGAAGGCGAAGGCATCCAGGAGGTGTGGGACACGATCCTCGCCCACCGCGAGGCCCTCGGAGCCAGCGGGGAGCTCGAGGAGAAGCGGCGCAGCCAGGCGCGCGACTGGATGTGGTCGATGGTCGAGGAGGGCCTGCTGCAACGCTTCCGGAGCGACCCGGAGGTCGCCGGCCGCATCGCGGCCCTGGAGCAGGCGGTGGCGACGAGCCGGCGCACGCCGACGGCGGCGGCTCGCGAGCTCCTCGACACCTTCCGCAAGGCCTAGCATCGGGACTTCGCGGGTCCCATTTCGCCCCTGCGCCGAAACCCGCATGACCGCGGGTCCGTTCGTGGATCCTTGGCGGTCGGTGAGTTACCCCACAAGCGGGGCCGTTAGGCTGCCGATGGTACGAGGAACCACGGAGGTTCCTCTTGCGCCGCGCGTTGCTCGTGCTCTGCCTGCTCCTGCTCTCGGTCGGACTCCCCTCCTGCGCGCTGCTGCTGCGGCTGCCCACGCTGCGCGCCCGCGAGCAGGCGTTCCAGCCCGAGTCGCTGGTCTGGACATTCCGCCACATGGGGGAGCTCTTCCCCACGCGCACCATCAGCCACGCGGAGCCCGTCTCGGCGCTCCCGATCGACGAGGCCGCCATTCCCGCTTCGCTGGGCGAGACGTGGCTCGAGGCCTTCGTGGCCGAGAACCGCGTGCAGGGCCTCGTCGTCGTCCGGGGCGACCAGATCGTGCTCGAGGGCTATGCCGAGGGGGCCGGCCCCGAGACCCGCTTCACGAGCTGGTCGGTGGCGAAGTCCTTCGTCGCGACCCGGCTGGCGGTCGCCCTCGAGGAGGGGCAGATCGGCTCGCTCGACGAGCGTCTCTCGCGCTACGTGCCCGAGCTCGCGGACGGCGCCTACCGCGAGGTCACGTTCCGTCAGGCGCTGCACATGTCGTCGGGCGTGCGCTTCACCGAGCGCTACCAGGACCGGGACACCGACGTCTTCGGCTTCCTCTCGCGGTCGCTCTTCACCAACCGCGAGCCGGCCGACCGCATCGCCGCCTCGTTCCCGAGGGCTGCGGAGCCGGGCGCGTCGTTCAACTACAACACCGCCGAGACCCAGGTGCTGGCGTGGGCCCTGCGTGAGGCGACCGGTGAGAGCCTGGCGGCCGGGCTCGCCCGGAAGGTGTGGGCGCCGCTCGGGATGGCGCACGATGCCAGCTGGGCGCTCGACCGGGAGGGGCCCGACGGCACCGAGGTGGCCGGCTGCTGCCTCAACGCGACGCTGCGGGACTGGGCCCGGCTCGGACAGCTGCACCTGCGCGGTGGGCGGACCCCGGACGGGCGCGTGCTGCTGAGCCCCGAGTGGGTCGAGGGCCTGGCCCGGACCCAGGCGCCACACCTGGCTCCCGGCGTGGCCGTGCCGGGCTCGCCCTGGGGCTACGGCTTCCACTGGTGGCACCTGTCGGACGGTGTCTTCGCCGCACGGGGCGTCTACGGCCAGTACATCTGGGTCGACCCGAGCCGGGACGTGGTGATCGCCCTGGCGTCCGCCTGGGACGTGCCCTGGGGTGAGGCCCAGGATGCGCCCGTTCGGGCGGCTCTGGCGCGCCTGGCTGGCCGCTTCGGGGCCTCTGGGCCGCTCTTGGGCCAGCCGGCCTCGCTTGCGCCCTGATCCCCCCGGGGCCAGGAGTCGTCCCGGGGCCCCGAGCCGCGGGCGTAGACGACTTCACTAAAGGCCCCGTGGCGCCGATGAGAACTCCGCCGAGGCACCGGTCCCGAACCGGCCCGAGGCACCAGGAGACGCCGACGGGATGCAGATCAACATGGCCGAGCGGGAGATCGTGCTGAAGCTCGTGTACTACGGGCCGGCGCTCTCCGGAAAGACCACGAACCTGCAGATGCTCCACGAGCTCCTCGACCCCGAGGCGCGGGGCAAGATGGTCACGCTCGACACCACGGACGACCGGACCCTCTACTTCGACTTCCTCCCGGTGAGCTTCGGCACCCGGGGCGGCTTCACGGTCAAGATCAAGCTCTTCACGGTGCCCGGCCAGGTGATGCACAAGTCGACCCGCAAGGTCGTCCTCGCCGGTGCCGACGGCGTCGTCTTCGTGGCCGACTCCCAGAAGGCCTCGAGCAGCGCCAACGCGTACTCGTGGCGGGACATGGAGGCGAACCTCAAGTCGAACGGCATCGACTTCGAGCGGATCCCGAAGGTCGTGCAGTTCAACAAGCGCGATCTCCCGGACATCAAGCCTCTCGACGAGATCCGGGCCGCGTGGGGCGGCATCCCGACCTTCCCCGCCATGGCGACCAAGGGCGAAGGCGTGATCGAGACCTTCCGCGAGCTGGTCCGCCTGACCTACCGGGACCTGGACGCGAAGCACGACTTCCAGAACAAGTTCAGCGTCTCCGAGGACGACTTCCTGAAGGGCGTCCTCAAGAGCCTCGGCTAGCGCTTCGAGGCCTCGACCGGGCCGTCCCCAGGGCTCATCGGGCGAACGCCGGAGAGCCCTCCGAAGGCGGGCCCCGGCGCCATCGCTGCTAGCCTCGGGCACCGATGCGCTCGCTGTTCCGCCGCCATCCCTGGGTGCTTCCGGCCGTCTTCGCCCTGGTGATGGGAGGGGTGGCCTGGAACTCCCTGCGCGCAGCCGAGCACACCCTCAAGGACGACATCCGCTCGCAGGTGACCTCGACCCTCCACGCGGCGGCGGAGAGCGTCTCGATCTGGCGCGAGGAGGCCGCGGCCACCGCCAAGGTCGCGGCGACGGACGCGCGGGTGAGCGAGCTGGTGGAAGAGCTGCTCCGGGTCTCCCGGGAGTCGGGAGGGGCCGCCGCGGCCCTCATGGCGTCTCCGGCCCAGTGGACGCTGCGGGCCGAGCTCGAGCCCGTCGTGCGGGAGCACGGGTTCCAGGGCTACGCGGTGCAGGACGAGGGCGGCCTCGTGATCGCGGCTTCCGACGGCGTCGTGCCGGTCGGTGGGCGCGCCCGGGCGGACGGCAGCCTGCTGCCCCGGATCTTCGCGGGCGAGACCGTGGTGACCGCGCCGATCGCGGTGGATCCCGACGGAAGCGGCAAGGAGAGCCAGATCCGCATGGTGGCGGCGGCTCCCGTCGTGGCCTCCGGCCAGCGGGTGCTCGCGAGTCTCGCCTTCTCCCTGGATCCGGAGAAGGAGTTCTCGCGGGTGCTGCTGGTGGCCCGGCCGGGCCTCAGCGGGGAGACCTACGCGTTCAACGCGGCGGGCTTGCTGGTCTCGCCCAGTCGCTTCGACGCCCAGCTCGAGGAGCTCGGCCTGATCGAGCCCGGCGGCCAGGCCTTCATGACGCTCCAGCTGCGCGATCCCGGTGGCGACCTCACCAAGGGCTTCGTGCCGCAGCTCGCGATCCCGGCGCGTCCCTTCACCGAGATGGCGGGCTCGGCGCTCTCGGGACTCGCCGGCTACTCCGTCGACGGCTATCGCGACTATCGCGGGGTGCCGGTCGTCGGCGCCTGGACGTGGGTTCCGGAGCTCGACATCGGGCTCGCGACCGAGCTCGACGTGGCCGAGGCCTACGGCGCGCTCACCACCGTGCGCAACCGCTTCGCCTTGCTCTTCGGGCTGGTGGGGATCGGGGCCATCGCCCTGTTCGGCTACAGCTTCTTCGTCGCGCGGCTCAGCTCGGGCATCGAGCAGGCCCAGCAGCTCGGCCGCTACCGGATCGAGAAGAAGATCGGCCGCGGCGGCATGGGGACGGTCTACCTCGCGCGCCACGCGCTGCTCTCGCGGCCGACGGCGATCAAGGTGCTCAACCGCGAGACGTCGGGACGCGAGGGCGTCGAGCGCTTCGAGCGCGAGGTGCAGATCACGGGCTCCCTGCGCCACCCGAACACGGTGCAGATCTACGACTACGGCCGCACGTCGGACGGCACCTTCTACTACGCGATGGAGTACCTCTCGGGCGTCACCGTGTCCGAGTGCGTGAAAGAGGACGGGGCGCAGCCCGAGGCGCGCGTCCACGCGATCCTGCGGCAGGTGTCCGGCTCGATCGCCGAGGCCCACGCCGCCGGGCTGATCCACCGCGACCTCAAGCCCTCGAACGTGATGCTCTGCTGCCAGGGAGTGAGCGGCGAGTTCGCGAAGGTGCTCGACTTCGGTCTCGTCCGCGCCCAGGAGCAGGCCAAGGACATGGCGCTGACCGACGTCGACTCGCTCACCGGAACGCCGCTGTACCTCTCGCCGGAGATGGCGAAGGCGCCGGAGAGCGTGGGCCCCGCGAGCGACGTCTACCAGATCGGCCTGCTCGGCTACTTCCTGCTCACGGGGACGAACCCCTTCGACGCCGACACCGCGATCGACATCGTGATGAAGCACGTGACCGAGCCACCGGAGCCGCCGTCGAAGCGCCTCGGGGCTGCCGTCTCCGAGGATCTCGAGAACCTGCTGATGGACTGCCTCGCCAAGGAGGCCGAGGATCGCCCGGCCAACGCCGCCGCCCTGCTCGAACGCCTGAGCGCCTGCTCCATCGGTGGCCACTTCGGCATGGCCGAGGCGCGTGCCTGGTGGACGGCCTGGGGAGAGCGCTTCCCGCAGCCCGAGGAGCCCGCGCCGGGAGAGTCGAGCGGCAGCACGCCCTCGGGCTACACGGTGGACGTCGCCGCGCACCTGCGCCGCTAGCCGCGGGCGCGCGCGGCCTTCGAAGGGGCCGGGCCGAGCTTCCGCGACCGGTTAGCATCTGCCGCCATGAACGGCCGGGCGGGGGTGCAGGGGGGCAGCTACGCGCTGCTGGGCGCGCTGCTCCTGATGACCGTCATCATCGCGGGGCGTGCGGCGCGGGACGCGCTCTTCCTGGCCAACTACCCCGTCACCTTCCTGCCCCGGATGATGATCGCCGCGGGCATCGCGTCGCTGATCGGCGCGACCGCGATGTCCCGGCTGCTCGCCCGGTTCGGACCGGCCACCGTGGTGCCCGTCGCGCTGGTTCTGTCCGCCGTGCTCTTCGCCGCGGAGTGGGTCGCGATGTCGACGGCCGCGGGGCCCGCGACCCTCGTGCTCTACGTGCACGTCGCGGTGCTCGGAACGATCGCTTTCTCGGGCTTCTGGTCCGTCGTGAACGAGCGCTTCGACCCCTTCACGGCGAAGGCGATCGTGCGTCGCGCCGGCGGGCTCTCGGCGCTCGGGAGCGCGGCCGGCGGCCTCGGAGCGCTCTGGGTGGCACCTCGGCTCGGCGTGCCGGCACTGCTGCCGATCCTCGGGGCGCTCCACGCGGCGGCCGGCGTCTGTGTCTGGCGGCTCGGTCGCGCCGGGGCACAGCGGCCGTCGCCGCCGGAGTCCGACGCGCTCACCGGGCTCGCGAGCCTGCGGCGGCAGCCGCTCGTGCGCCGCATGGCGCTGCTCGTCGTGCTCGTGACCGTGACCGAGGAGCTGCTCGACTACGCCTTCAAGGTGACCGCATTCGCGTCGTACACCGACGAGACCTCGCTGCTGCGCTTCTTCGCGCTCTTCCACGCGGCGACCGGAATCCTGGCCTTCGTCGTCCAGTCGACCCTCGGCGCGCGGGTGCTGGCGCTGCTCGGCCTCTCCGGCGCCATGGCGCTACTGCCCGCCGCGGTCGCGATCGCCTCCGGGGGCGCGGCGCTGGTGACGCGGCTCGCGAGCGTGAGCATCGCGCGCGCGACCAACGCGGTCGTCGCACTCTCGCTCTTCCGCTCGGGATTCGAATTGCTCTGGACACCGCTGCCGGTCGCCACGAAACGCAGCGCCAAGACCTACGTCGACGTGGGAGCGCGCAGCGTGGGAGAGCTCCTGGGCGGTGGCCTCGTGCTCTTCGCCCTGGCGCTCCTGTCCGACCTCCCGGTTCCGGTGGTGCTCGGCTTCGCGGCCCTGTTGTGCGGCGCTTCGCTCGTGCTCATCGCCCAGCTTCACGCCCGCTACGTGGGGCAGCTGGCGGAGAACCTGCAGGCCGGCGTCGTGGAGCTCGACACCGAGCAGGTCGAGGACGCGACGACGGCGCGCACCCTCGCGGACTCGCGGGTCACGATCGACCGGGCCGAGATCCTCGCCCGGCTCCGCGAGCTCGAGGCGGGCGGGGCGGACGAGCCGCGCACCGGCGAGAAGACCGAGGAGGCTTCGCGCTGGCGCGAGGACCTGGAAGCCCTCGAGAGCGGGGACGAGGCGCGGATCCGCGAAGCGTTGGCCCGGCGACCCGTGGACCGCCGCCTGATCGCCCACGTGATTCCGCTCCTCGGCCGGGCCGACCTGTGGGACGAGACGGTGGGGTTCCTGACGGACGTCGCGCCCCGTGCCACGGGCCAGCTCGCGGATGCGATGCTCGACGCCTCGTCCGAGGTCCTGGTGCGCCGGCGGCTGCCACGCATGGTCGAGCGGGGCGAGGCCCGACGCGCCATGGTGCTGCTGGTGTCGGGCCTCGACGACGCCGACTTCGAGGTGCGACTCGAGTGTGCGCGAGCCGGTGCGCGGCTGGCCGGGCGCGAGCCCTCCGTGCGCATCGCGCGGCCCCTGGCCCTGCGGCTCCTGAGCCGGGAGCTCGGGGTCGACGGACGCACCTGGGAGCAGCACGGGCGCCGCCGTCCCGGGGCCGATGCGACCGCACTGGTGCAGGGGGCGGATCCGCGTCTCGACCGCAGCACGGAGCTCGTCTTCAGCCTGCTGGCGATGCTCGAGGGGCCCGACGTCGTGGTCTCGGCGATCCGCTCGCTGTACTCGCGCGATGCCATGCTGCAGGGCACCGCGCTCGAGTACCTGCACGCGCTGCTTCCCGAGGCGCAGCGCGCGCAGCTGTGGCCGCGCATCCCCGGAGCCCCCGAAACGCGCACGGGCCGCGGTGCGGACGAGCTGGCGCGGGAGCTCCTCGCCCACGAGGGGCGAGGGTCCGGGAAACGCTCTATGCGCCCAGATTGACACGGGAATCAACCGCCGATACGCTCGCCCCGGTGGCTCCACAGGTCACTTTCCGACCCATCGCAGCGCTCGACCCGCCTTCAGGCCGCCAGGATCGCTGAGGGTATCGGCCCCGAGGGCCCCGAGGGGTGAGACGGAACCCGTCCCTGGGTCCGTACACGAGGAGACGCGCGAGCCATGAGCGAGAGCAAGGCCGACCCCGCCTCGAAGCCTCCCGACCCGGCGAAGAAGGCGACGCAGACGGCGAAGAAGGCGGCGGAGATCAAGCCGGCCCCGGTTCGCGAGGACGCCGACGTCATCGTATCGGCCGCGGATGCGATCGAGGAGATCCGCGCCGGGCGCATGGTGATCCTCGTCGACGACGAGGACCGCGAGAACGAGGGCGATCTCTGCATGGCTGCCGAGATGGTCACGCCCGAGGCCATCAACTTCATGGCCAAGTACGGCCGCGGCCTGATCTGCCTGCCCATGGTCGAGGAGCAGCTCGAGAAGCTGCGGCTCGCGATGATGGTGCCCGACGCCGAGAACTCCTCGGGGTTCGGAACCGCCTTCACGATCTCGATCGAGGCGCGCGAAGGCGTCACGACCGGCATCTCCGCCCACGACCGGGCCCACACCATCCTCACCGCGATTCGCGACGACGTGCGGCCCCAGGACATCGTGCGCCCGGGCCACGTCTTCCCGCTGCGTGCCCGGGGTGGCGGCGTGCTGCGCCGCGCCGGTCAGACCGAGGGCTCGGTCGACCTCGCGCGCCTGGCCGGGTTGAAGCCCGCCGGCGTCATCTGCGAGATCATGAACGACGACGGCAGCATGGCCCGCATGCCCGACCTCGTGGAGTTCGCCCGGGAGCACGGCCTCAAGATCGTCTCCGTGGCCGACCTGATCGAGCACCGGCTGCGCACCGAGCGGCTGGTCCGGCCCGCCGGCGAGGCGGAGCTTCCGAGCCGCTTCGGCGGCGACTTCCGCGCCATCGTCTACGAGAACGACATCGACCACGTGGACCACATCGCGCTCGTGAAGGGCGAGATCAAGGAAGACGAGCCGGTGCTCGTGCGCGTCCACAGCGAGTGCCTGACCGGCGATGCGTTCGGCTCGCTGCGCTGCGACTGCGGCGAGCAGCTGGCCACGGCCATGAAGCTCATCGAGGACGAGGGCTCGGGCGTCATCCTCTACATGCGCCAGGAGGGCCGCGGCATCGGCCTC
>JASJCN010000231.1 GCA_030065975.1 Myxococcota bacterium | reverse complement strand
GTGGGCCGCTCGGAGATCTCGCGCTGGGCCGAGGACGACGCGTCGAGCTACGACCCGAAGCAGACGTACCTCGGAAAGCCCGAGCCCGGCAAGGTGTTCAGCGGCCCCTGAGCTTGGAGTGGCTCCAGCGCTACCCCGAGTTCGAGTACCCGATCGCCTCGACCCAGCTGGTCCTCGCGATGCTGGGCATGGGCGCCCTCCTCCACCCGGCGGATTTCCGCCGGGTGGTGCGCGACCCGCGCGGTGTCGCCCTCGGTCTCGCGGCACAGATCGTGGGCGTCCCCGTCATGGCGGGGGTGCTCGGCGGGCTGCTGCCCATCGAGGCCGGCCTCGCCGCCGGGCTCGCGCTGGTGGCCTCGGTCCCTGGCGGCACGATGTCGAACGTCATCACCCACCTCGGCCGCGGCAACATCGTGCTCTCCATCTCGATCACGGCTCTCACCACCGTCGCCTGCCTCGTGATCACGCCGATCCTGCTACGCGTGCTGGTCGGGGCCCATCTGCCCCCCGACTTCTCCATGCCGGCCGGAAAGGTCGCGGGCGAGGTCGCGCTCTTCCTGCTCCTGCCCCTCGCCATCGGCATGGGAGTCGGAGCGCGCTTCCGGGAACGACGCGAGGTGTTCTCCCGCTGGTGCATCCGGGGCAGCCTGTTCGCCATCGGCCTGATGGTCGTCGGGGCTGCAGGCAGCGGTCGCCTCGATCCCCAGAGCTACGGGGCCGTGGGGCTCGTGGCGGTGCTTGCGAGCACCCTCGCCTTCCAGGCCGTGGGCTACCTCGCGACCCGGGCCGGGGGGCTCCCCAGCGCCGACCGCCTCGCGGTGCTGATCGAGGTGACCGTCCGCAACACCAACCTGGCGCTCCTGATCAAGGCCTCGGTGTTCCCGGCCCGTGCGGGCGAGGCCGACCCGATCGGCGACGGCATGCTCTTCGCCTCCCTCCTCTACGGGGCCTTCGCGCTCCTGGCCGCGATCCCGCCGGTCCTCTGGCACCGCCGCCGCGGCACGGCCTGGCTCCCCGAGGAGCTGCGCTAGGACGACGCAGCATCGGCCGGCGCGCCGTTCGTGGACGGTCGGTGGCCCAGGTGGCCCGGCTCCTGGGAGATGCTCGCCGCGGTCAGACCTGTCGGGAGAGGGCCTCCCAGAGTGCCCAGCCAGCGGTCACGATCGGAACCCAGAGCAGCGAGCCGAGGGCGACGCCGATGGCAATGCCTCGGAGGGGCCGCACCGAGCAGAGGGCGACGGCCGCGGGGCGGGCGGCGGTGGGAAGGGTCCGGCGGTGATTTCGTGCGATCGAGTTCAAGGGGGATCTCCTGGCACCCGTACGCCTTTGGATGCGAGGAGGTTTCGTCGGGTTACGTCGGGCTGGAGCTCGTGCGGAGGGTTCTCACGAGGCGCGTGCTCCGCACCTGCGGAGACTAGCCGCGCCCGATGCCGTGCCTACTCGGCTTCTTGTTGCTCGTCTCGAGCGCCTTCTCGGCCACCGCGCGGGCGGCGTCCTGGATGCTCGCGTAGCCCTCGTCGCGCAGCTCGCTGCGAGCTCGGCGCAGATCCTCGGGCCGGAACGAGGTAGGCACCTTGGGGCGCAGGGCGAAGATGTGACCCATGTTCACCGACTCGGCCGAGACCTCGCCGCCACCTTTCGTCTTCGCCGGAGTCTTCGCCGAGCCCTTCGGCGGAGCCTTGGCCGCGGCCTTGGGCTTCTTCGGGGCCGGGGACTTGGTGGTCTTCTTCGCGGACGTCTTCCGGGCAGCCATCCGGGGATGCTAGCGGTCGGGCCCGCCGGCCGCGCTGGGCCGGAACCGGCGCAGGGCGCTGGGACGGGGTCTCGACGCACACGCAGCAGCAGATGGGACTGGTAGATTCCTCCGGAGGCGCGGCCGCGCCGGAGGAGGACCCGTGAAGCCCGACCGTCCGACCCTTCCCACGACCACGCGCCGCCGCTTCCTCGAGCTGCTCGGCCTCCTGGCGATCGGGGGTCGTACCCTGCTCGACTCCGGCGACGCCCGGGCCGCAGCGCTCGCCGTCCGTGACTACGCGAGCAGCGACTTCGCCTGGCCCGAGATGAGCTACCGGACCCTCGGGCGCACGGGCTTCCGGGCCAGCCGGCTCGTGTTCGGCTGTGGCGCCGCCCTCTCTCGCCGCCGACGCGACGAGCTGCTCGAGTCGGCCTTCCGCGCCGGCATCAACGTCTTCGACGTCGGCTTCCGCGGCTATTACCGGGACGCCGAGCAGAACCTCGCACCCTTCCTGAAGCGCCACCGCGACGAGGTCTTCCTGATCTCGAAGTCGATGCCCTACCGCGAGGCCGAGCCGGGCGACTCGCTCTCTCCGGCCCAGTGCAAGCAGGCCGCCACCACCTGGCTCGGGCAGATGGACGCGAGCCTCGCCGAGCTGGGCGTCGACCGGGTGGACGCCTACTACCTGATGGCGAGCAACAACGTCGACCTGATCCGCAGCGAAGAGATCCAGCGCGCCTTCGAGTCGGCGAAGCAGGCCGGCAAGGTCGGACATCTGGGGCTCAGCACCCATCAGAACGCCGAGAAGGTGCTCGAGGCCGCCGCCGGAACCGGCGCCTACAGCCTGGCGATGATCGCGATCACCCCGGCCGGCTGGTACGACTGGGCCGACAAGGGGATCCTCGACGGCACGCGCACCATGGTCGAGCTGGCGCCGGTGCTCGAGAACGCCCGCGCGGCGGGCATCGGGCTCGTGGGCATGAAGGCCGGCCGCTACCTGGCCGGGCGTCGCATCTTCGGTCGCGCGCGGCCCGACGCCTTCGACTCCCACTACGACGCCGAGTTCCTGAAGTCCGGGCTCTCTGCCTTCCAGAAGAGCTACGCCTACGTGCTCGCCCACGGCGTCGACGTGGTGAACGCCGACATGCAGTCACTGGCCCATCTGCAGGAGAACGCGGCGGCGGTCGCCCACTCCGCACGCCACTTCGCCTGAGTGTCAGCCCGCGCGGCTCCGTCGCAGGACGGGGATCGCGAGGGCGCACAGGAGCAGCGCCACCGCCGGCTCGGGAACCAGCTGCGCCCGATAGAAGCCGGCGAAGGCCGCCTCGATGAAGACGTCGTAGCCGGCGTCGGTCAGATGGATCTGGTCGCGGAACGCGGAGTCCGGCCCGGGCTTCGTCGTGTCGGGCAGGGACGGGTCGAAGGGATCGATCCCCAGCTGCGGGATCCCGAAGTGGACCTGCATCAGGCCGTGGGTGTCGAGCACGGTCACCTGTGAGGCGAGGCCCGCATCGGCGGCCACGCCGGCCGCGACCTGGTCGATGAAGCTGTCGAGGAAGAGGTTGACCGCCTGGCTCGAGAGCGGGCCGAGCCCGCTGGCCAGGTAGTCGTACCCCATGTAGAGCACGGGAGCGGCGGTGACCGCCGTGATCTGATCCAGGAGATCGAGGGTGTCGGCCACCGCATTGGCGATGGTGCTCACCGGGTCCGCGAGGCCGCGCAGCATGTCGTTGCCGCCGATCGCGACGTGAACGGCCTGAGCGTCCGGATGGGGCGCGAGCACGCTGCCGAGGTCGCCGAACTGGCCGCCGCTCCACTGCGCCGCCGTCGAGCCGCCGACGGCCAGATTCGCCACGTCGATGCCGACGTAGCCGTCCTCGGCCACCTGCCGCTCGACCGCCGGCCCGAAGAGCACGCCCCAGCTGTCGCCGAGGATCACGATCTCGGCCGCCTTTGCCGCCGGAGCCAGGAGCCCCACGAGCAGCGCCAACGAGAGCGCACGCACCGCCCCGAGCTTCATCTTCGACACCTCCTCGCCACCCCTGTGGGTGGCCCGGGAGGTGCCGATGTGGCGCCCGGGGTCGCGGATCGCCGCCCGCGGGCCTCAGCGGGCCCGCACCGCCTCCCGGGTGAAGGAGACGGCGGCGTCGAGGATCTCCTCGGTCAGCGGGAACAGGGGGTCCTCGACGTAGGCGCGGCGCGAGTACTCGGACTGGATCTGGCAGATCAGGTCGGCGCTGGACGCCACGTCGAGATCGGCCCGCAGCTCGCCCCGCTCGACGCCGCGCGCCAGGATCGAGGCGACGAGTCGCCGATGGGGCTCGATGCGGTCCACCGCCACGGGCGAGAGCTTCTGCAGCCGCAGCGCCGGGTCCCGTGCCATCAGCGCGGGGAGCAGCGGGTGGTTGCGACAGAACGCGACCGATCGGCGCAGCATGCCCTCGAGCGCGTCGAGAGCGGACTCGTCCGGATCGTCGGGCACCATGGCCCGCACCCAATCGCGCAGCACGTCCTGCAGCACCACCTCGAGCAGGTGGTCCTTGTTGCGAAAGAACTGGTAGAGGAGCCCGGTGGAGACGCCCGCCTCGCGCGCGATGTGGGCGACCGTCGCGCCGGCGTAGCCGTCCCGCCCGAAGCAGCGTCGCGCGGCCTCGAGGATGCTCTGACGGCGGCGCTCGCTCTCCTCCCGTCGCCGCGTCCCGGTCTGGGCCTCCGCCGCCACCCTCGGGCTACTTCTTCACCCGCGTGAAGGCGTGGGTGTGGGTCTTCTCGGGGAACTCGTCCTCGGAGAGCGGCACGCGCAGCTCTTCGGGAGTGGGGCCCACGCGCGACACCACGTCGGCCAGCTTCGCGAGATCGAAGCCATAGAGCGCGGCGGCGTTCTCGCCCAGCATCATGCGCACCTCGGACTCCTCCATGTCGTGGAAGACGTGGCGCATGGCGAGGCGCGTGTGCGGGTAGGTGCCCTCGTAGTGCGGGTAGTCGGTGCCCCAGCAGATGCGCTCGACGCCGACGACGTCGCGATCGCGCAGCTCCACCGCCGAGGCGGAGCTGGCGCCGTACCAGCAGTTGCGCTTCGCGTAGAAGCTCGGCTTCTCGGGGGGCATCGAGTCCGCGGCGAACTCGAACTCGCCGACGGCACCGGTGCGAACCATGGCCCACACGCGGTCCAGGTGCTGCAGCCGCTCGGGGACCCAGGAGCAGCCCGCCTCGGTGATGATGTACTTGAGCCTGGGGAAGCGGTGGAACACGCCCGAGAGCAGCAGATGGCCGTAGCTCCGGGTCGAGAACCAGGCGGTCTCGAACAGGCGGATGGGGAGCGAGACCGGGTAGCGGCCGTAGTCGGGGTTGCCCGTTCCGCCGTGGTGGTTGAGGACCAGGTCGTGGTCCTGACAAGCGGCCCAGAAGCGGTCGTACTCCGGCGCGTAGAGCGGGAGGATGTGGGTGCAGTCGTCCGGCACGTGGGGCAGCAGCACGCCGCCGCGCAGGCCGTTCTTCGCGATCCACTCGACGTCGGCGATCGCCTCGTCGATGTCGTTCAGGTAGACGAGGCCGATGCCGGCGCGCCGCTCGGGATGCTCGGACTGGAAGTCCTTGAGCCAGCGGTTGTGGGCGCGGATGCCCTCGAGGCGCAGGCGGTAGTCCTCGGCCGAGGGGTTCCCGCAGATCAGCACGCTGGTCTTGAAGAAGGGGGGCACGGTGTTCGGGAAGATCACCTCGCCGGCCACGCCCTCGGCGTCCATGTCTCCGATGCGCTCGGTGTCGTCCCAGTTCTTGTGCTTCTTGGAGCCGATGTGCTTGCGCTGGGGGTTCTTGTAGCTGCCGCGCCACTCGTCGAAGAGCGCCTGGTGCTTCGCATCCAGGTAGTCGCGGTAGCGGTTCACGCTCGCTCCGGCGTGGGAGTCGGACGTGATGACGGCGTAGGGCGTGCTCATGGGGGCTTCTCCTCGGGGTCGCTCGCTCGGGAGAGAGCTGAACGCAGCGGGGATGATATTCACTGAATATCTGGATGTCAATATTCAGACACGCGAGAAGCCGGGGCAGGTACTCTGCGGGTCCATGCCCGCGGAGTCCCTCGCCGCCCTGCCCCCCGTGGAGTTCGTCGCCGTCCCCTTCCTCGGGGCTTGCCAGCCCCTCTCCGCGGTCCTCCACCTCGGCGGAGCCATCGTGTACGGCGCCCTGACGGCCTCCCTGCTGCGGCGGGCGCGCGCCCACACGGGGCGCTTCGTCTCCCTGGCGGTCTTCGCGGTGTCCTGCGTCTCGCTGCTCGCCATCAGCGGCCTCTACCACTGGACCGATCTCGCCGACCCGTGGCGCGAGCCGCTCCAACGCCTAGACCACGCCGCCATCTTCGTGCTGATCGCGGGGACGCTCACGCCCTTCCACGTGCTGGTGTTCCGCGGCTCCTTCCGCTGGGTGATGCTCGGCATCGGCTGGTCCATGGCGATCGCCGCGATCGTGGCCAAGCTGCTCTTCTTCGACGCGCTCGGCGGCGGCGCGGGCCTCGCGCTCTACGTGAGCGTGGGCTCCGTCGCCTTCTTCTCGGTCTGCCTGCTCCCACGCCGGGTGCGGCTCCGCGCACTGGTGCCCTTCGCGGCCGGCGCGGCCGCCTACGTGGGTGGCGCGCTCCTCGAAGTGAACGATCTCCCGGTGCTCATCGAGGGCGTGGCCGGCCCCCACGAGTTCTTCCACGCGAGCGTGCTGCTCGGCACCGCACTCCACTGGCGTTTCCTCTCGGGCGTCGGAGAGTCCGGCTGACGCGCCCCCCGGCCGACCCGGACGAGGCGGCCTTCCTGGCGCGACTGCGGGCCGGCGATCCCGGCGCCTTCGAGGAGCTGGTCCGGCGCGAGGGGCCGCGGCTCCTCGCCGTCGCCCGCCGCATGCTGCGCGACGAGGAGGACGCCCGCGACTGCGTGCAGGAGGCGCTGCTCTCCGCCCATCGCGCGCTCGGCGACTTCGAGGGACGAGCGCGGCTCGGCACCTGGCTGCACCGGATCGCGACCAACGCCGCCCTGATGCGACTGCGCAAGCGGCGCACGCAGCAGGAGGAGCCCTTCGAGGAGGGGCTGCCGAGCTTCGACCGCTTCGGCAACCGGCTCGGTCCCGAGCGCTCGAACGCGCTCTCGCCCGAGGAGCTCCTGCAGCGCGCGGACGCGCGAAAGCGGGTCTGGGAGGCCCTCGACGCGCTTCCCGAGAGCTACCGAACCGTGCTGCTGCTGCGCGACATCGAAGGCTTCAGCACCCGCGAGACGGCGGAGTGGCTCGAGACCACGGAGGGCGGCGTTCGCGTCCGGCTGCATCGGGCGCGGAGCGCTCTCAAGGAGCGACTCCGGCCGCTCTTCGCCGAGGAGGACGACTGATGCGACGCATGATGGTGCGCATCGGCCTTCTCCTGATGTCGGGCGACCCGGGCCCGCTCAAGCAGCGTCTCGGCTCCTGGATGCTCAAGAGCCTGCCGGGCATGCTGACCTGCGAGGAGTTCGAGGCGTTCGTCCACGACTACCACGAGGGCACGCTGGGCGAGAAGCAGCGGCGCCGCTTCGACCTGCACATGGAGATCTGCCCGCGCTGCCGCACCCACTTCGACGACTACGTGCGCACCGTGGCCCTCGGCCAGCGGCTGTGCGAAGACGACGAGACCCTGCCCGAGGGCATGCCCGAGGAGCTGGTCGGAGCGATCCTGCTGGCCGTGGAAGAGAACGAGCGCCGGTAGCACCCCGGCGGCCCCCGCGGTGACTGCCTAGGCACTCGCTCCGTGGCGGAGCACGCGGCCGGCGCGCGCGCCCGTGTGCTCGCCGTCCTCGAGGCTCACCTGGCCGTTCACGATCGTGGCCTTGTAGCCCTTCGCCCGTTGGATCAGGCGCGGTGCGCCTCCCGGGAAGTCGTGCACCAGCTCGGGCTGGCACTCCGCGACCTCGTCGGGGTCGAAGACGTTCACGTCCGCCTTCATGCCGACGGCGAGGGTGCCGCGGTCGCGCAGCCCGATCACCCGGGCCGGCGCCGACGTGAGCCGGCGGATGCCCTCGCCCATGGAGTAGAGGCCGACCTCGCGCACCCAGTGGGAGAGGACGAAGCTGGCCCAGCCCGCGTCCATGATCTGCGAAACGTGGGCACCGGCGTCTCCCAGGCTCGGGAACACCCGATCGCTCTCGAAGAGATCGCGCAGGGCGTCGAGGTTCTGGTTGAACATGCGGAACGTGAAGAGCCCGCGGCCGTCGGTCTCGAGCGAGAGGCGCAGGAAGGTCTCGGACCAGTGCTCGTCCGCGGCGTCGGCCAGGGCCCCCAGGCTCTGGCTCGCCTCGGCGGTGTACTCCGGCGTCTCGCCGCGACCCATGAAGAAGGTCTGATGGACGGGGAGCTCGGAGCCGCCCTCCCGACTCGCCTCCTCCACGAGCTTCGCCCGGGTGTCGTCGTCCCGGATCATCGCGAGCCGTCCGTCGAAGTCCTGCTGTCGGAGCCGGCGCCAGGTCTCACCCCGAGCGGGCAGCATCGACTGCACGCCGAGCACGAAGCCCGAGCCGCGCGGCTGGGAGATGGCGGTGATGTCGAGGCCGCCCTCGCACAGGTGCTCGAGATACTTCGCACCGTTGCGCCCCGACTGGCGGTCCGCCGACACGCCGAAGCTGAAGAGCACGCGGCCGCCCGTGGTGCGGGCCAGGTCCTTGAGCAGCCCGGTCGTGAAGTCGATCTTCGAGAAGTCGAGCACGTTCTGCATGAGCCCGTCGCGCGCGCCCACGGCGCGGGCGATGTGGATCAGCTCGTCGGCGTCGGCGAAGGTGCCGGGGATCGAGCGACCGTCGGGCAGCACGTGGGGCGGGAAGCGGTTGGTGGAGAATCCGACGGCCCCGTCGTCGATGGACTGGGCCACGAGCTCGGCCATCTGTCGCTTCTCGTCCTCGCTCGCCTGCTCCTCGACGGCGCGCTCTCCCATCACGTAGAAGCGCACCGCGCAGTGTCCCACCAGGCCGGCGATGTTGAGCCCCGGCCGCAGCCGCTCGACCGCGTCGAGGTAGCCGCCGTAGCCCTCCCAGTCCCAGGGCAGGCCGCCGAGGATCGCGTCCTTGGGGATGTCCTCGACCGTCTCCATCATGCCCGCCAGGAGCTCGCGGTCGCCGGGCTTGCAGGGCGCGAAGGTGACGCCGCAGTTGCCCATCAGCGCCGTGGTCACGCCGTGCCAGCTGACCGGGGTGAGATCGGGATCCCAGCCGATCTGGGCGTCGAGGTGGGTGTGGATGTCGACGAAGCCGGGCGTGACCAGATGGCCCTCGGCGTCGATCTCGCGGGCGCCCGAGCCCTCGACCCGCCCGACCTCGGTGATCTGGCCTGCGTCGATCGCCAGGTCCCCTGCGTAGGGCTCGCGGCCGGTGCCGTCCACGAGCTGTCCGCCCCGAATCACGAGGTCGTGCGACATCGATTCCCTCTGTCCGAGCCCGCCCACTGCAACTCTAGTTCGCGAAGACCCGGGGAGCGATACCCTTCCACCCATGCGACGCCTCGCGGTGTTCCTGGCGTGGAGCGTGGGGTTGCTCCTCGGCGGAGCCGCCCTCGCCGTCCTGGCCTGGATGGTCACCGGCCCCCCGGTACCCGACCCGGCTCTCCGCGTGCTGGTGGCGCGCAAGATCCTGACCCTCGACCCTGGCCGTCCGGAAGCCACCGCCGTAGCCATCGCCGCCGGGCGCATCGTGGCCGTCGGCTCGCTCGAAGAGGTCGAAGCGGTGCTCGGGGAGAGCGCCTACGAGCTCGACACGACGTTCTCGGACCACGTGCTGATCGCCGGCTTCGTCGACCCCCACGTCCACCCGACCCTCGCGGCCACCATCCTCCCCATGGAGATCGTGGCCGCCATGGAGTGGGCGACGCCTCGCGGGCGCACCCGCGCGGTGCGGGGGCGCGAGGCGTTCCTCTCGAGGCTCCGCGAGCTCGACGCAGAGCTCACCGAGCGCGGCGAGGCGGACGCGTGGCTCAAGGTATGGGGGCATCACGAGCCCTACCACGGAGAGCTCTCGAAGAGCGATCTCGACGCCGTGTCGACCACGCGCCCGATCTTCGTCTGGCAGCGCTCGGTCCACGAGATGTACTTCAACGGCCGCGCCCTCGAGGTCCTCGGCATGGAGAAGGCGCGCTTCGACGCGCACCCCCAGGCCGACTGGGAGCGCGGGCACCTCTTCGAGCGGGGCGTCCTCGAGCTGGGGACGCCGATGACGCGGATCCTCGCGAGCCCCGGAAGCTACCGGCGCGGACTGTCCATGATGACCGAGGTGCTGCATCGCGGCGGACTCACCACCGTCGGCGAGCAGGGGTTCCCCCAGGTGAGCGCGCTCGCCGAGCGCGTCCTGCTCGGGCTCGAGATGCACGCCGCGGACACGCCCTACCGCTTCGTGCTGGTACCCAACGCCATGTTCCTGCATCGCCAGCACGGAAACGCGCTGGGAGCCGAGGCCGCCGCCGCGAACCTGCTGCGCCTCGACACCGATGCCATCCGCGTTCCCCGCCACGCCAAGTACTACGCCGACGGCGCCATCTTCAGCCAGCTCATGCAGATGTCCGAGCCCTATCTCGACGACCACCACGGCGAGTGGATGATGACTCCCGAGGAGCAGTGGTCGGTGCTCGAGACCTTCTGGAACCGCGACTGGAACCTGCACATCCACGTGAACGGCGACGCCGGGCTCGACCTCGTGCTCGACCAGGTGGAGCGGATCCGGGCGAGCGACCCGGACCCCGAGCGGCGCATCG
>JASJCN010000230.1 GCA_030065975.1 Myxococcota bacterium | reverse complement strand
AACGCCGCGACGGAGACCTACGAGGACCTGCTCAAGGCCGGCGTCATCGACCCGACCAAGGTGGTGCGCTCGGCGCTGCAGAACGCAGCCAGCGTGTCGGCCCTGCTGCTGACCACGGAGGCCATGATCGCCGACAAGCCCGAGGAGAACGCGGGCGCGGGCGGCGGCATGCCGGGTGGCGGAATGCCCGGAGGCATGCCCGGCATGATGTAGTCGCGCGAGCGACTGCGAACGCGAACGCCCCGGGAGCGCCACGCTCCCGGGGCGTTTCACTTCCGGCCGACGCCTAGCGGCCTGCGACCTCCTCGAGCACCTCCTCGTAGCCTTCACCGCGCTTCCGGACACGGGGCAGGATCGTCGGGATCGTCGCCGGATCCACCGCCCGATAGGCCGCAAGCAGCGACTCCGTGTCGGCGTGACCGCACAGACCCCGCAGGTTGGTGAAGGTCGGCGAGATCAGATTGAGCTCTCCGCGTTCGTGGGCCTCGAGGGCCTCCTCCGGCCGCAGCCACTGGCTCTCCACCGTCTCCTGCCCATCGTGCAGGGCCTCCTGGTGGGCGGGCGCCCGCGCCACGAAGAAGCGCGTGTCGAAGCGCCGTGGCTGGTCCTCGGGGGTGATCCAGTGGGCCGCATAGGCGAGCTGATCCGTCGCGAGGCGAAGCCCGTCGTCGACGCACATGGCGTGCAGGGCGCCGCTCTCGCCGCCGTGGACGCGATCCCGCCAGCCGGCGAAGAGCCGCCGGCGCGCCGGGTCCCGCAGCTCGAGGAAGCGATCGTCCTCGCCCCGAGCGAGCAGCACCCCCGCCTCTTCGAAGCACTCGCGGATGCAGGCGATCCAGTACGCGAGGCCGCCCTCGGGCACGCCGAGGATCGCGCTGGCCCGCGCGTCGTCCGGGCCATCGGGTGACACGGCGAGTCCCGCATCGCCGTCGTCGGGATCGACCTTGCCACCCGGAAACACGTGGAGGCCCCCGAACGCCCCCCGCTGGCCACGCTTCATCAGGAAGACCTCGACCCCGCCTCCGGGTACGTCGCGGACGAGCATGACCGTGGCGGCCGGGACCGGAGTGACGGGCGTCGGCTCGGGCATCGGGGGAGGAGGCTAACCGACCTCTGCGCCGGGGGGCGCCCGTCGGCGTTAGACTGCCCCGGGTGTCCGATCCCGAGCGAGACGTGCCCGTCGATCCCGAAGCGGTCCATCACGCCCTGCGCACCACCCGCTCGGTCCGCCGGCGCATCGACTTCGAGCGGCCGGTCGATCCGTCCGTGATCGAGGAGTGCATCGACGTGGCCGTGCAGGCTCCGACGGGGGCCGGCGGAGAGCGCTGGCGCTTCCTGGTGCTCACCGAGCCGGAGCCCAAGGCGCGGCTCGCCGAGCTGTATCGCTCGGCGCTCTCGCGCTGGCGGGCCGCCGCACCCCGCGGCGAGCCGCCCAAGCGCGCCATCGAAGAGCATGCGGCGCGGCTCCACGAGATGCCGGCCCTGGTGCTCGTGTGCATGGAGGGTGAGCCCGACCGCGAGAGCCGCGCGCTCCAGGTCGCGTGGTACGCGTCGATCCTGCCCGCCGCCTGGTCGCTGATGGTGGCGCTTCGCGCCCGCGGGCTCGGCGCCACCTGGACGACCCTGCACCTGCTACACGCGGAAGAGGCGGCGCGGGCCCTGGGCATCCCCGACGGCGTCACCCAGACCGTGCTGCTCCCGATCGGCTGGACGCGCGATGCCCGGCTGCGCCCCGCCGAGCGCCAGCCGGCGCGTGCGGTCACGTACTGGAACCGCTGGGGCGAGCCCGCGTCGAGCGACGCCAAGTGAACGAGCCCGCGTCGACCACCGATCGCTACCGCAGCGTCCGCGAGCGACGCCACGCGTTCCTCTCGGATTCGGTGGCGCGCGCCTACGCCTGCCGCCCGCCCTACCCCGACGAGATCTTCGAGCGACTCGCCGGGCTGCTCGTGCCGGGATCCGACAGCGTGCTCGACGCGGGCTGCGGGCCCGGCAAGCTCGCCCGCGGGCTCGCCCGGCGGCTGCCACGGCTCGCGCGCATCGACGCCGTCGATCCGTCCGAGGCCATGCTCGCAGCGGGACGACGCGCCCCGGGCGGCGACGACCCGCGCGTCCGCTTCGTGCACGCAGCGATCGAGGAGGCGCCGCTGTCCGGGCCCTACGGGCTCGCGGTCGCGGGAGCCAGCGTCCACTGGTTCGATCTCGACCGCGCGCTCCCCGCCATCGCCCGGGCGCTCGCTCCGGGCGCCGTCCTGGCGGTGATGGAGGGCGACGAGGCGTGGCAGCCGCCTTGGGAGCCGGAGGAGCTCGAGCTCTTCGCCTCCCTCGCCGAACACCACACGGGGCAGCGGGCTCGCATCTCGCCACGCCGGGAGCCCCTGCCGCCGATCCTCACCCACCCGCTCTTCGCCCTCGAGGAGCGACACCTGACGGCGCCCTTCGCGTTCCGGCAGAGCGTCGACGACTACATCGAGTGCCAGACGTCGCGCTCGAGCCTCTCGCGCGAGACCCTCGGGCCCGAGGGATCCGCGGCCCTTGCCGACGGGCTGCGCCGGATCCTCGCATCCCACGCAGAGGACGGCGCCCTCACCTACTCCGTCCGCTTCCAGCTCGAGTGGGGACGCCTCTCGGCGTCCTGACGGAATGGGGACGCCGCGCGGCGTCCTGGCGGAATGGGGACGCCTCTCGGCGTCCTGACGAGTTGGCAAGCCTCACGGCCTCCTGATGGCAGGAGGACTCCAGGGACACGTCACCCCTCCCGTCTCGTGGCCGGGTGGTCCTGGAGGACCGGGCGGGATCACGTGCCATCCCATTCGGATGGCGCCGCGATCGGCGCGTCTGGGGTGCGCCGGGAGCGGCTCAGCAGCCTTCCCAGCGCAGAAGACCGCTAGCCGATCTTCTCGCGCGCCTTGTCGATGTCCGAGTCCATGATCGTCTTGCGCTTGTCGGCCACAGCCGAGGCGTGTGCCTCTCGGGCCAGGCGGCCGACATAGTCCTCGGCGGCGGCGACGGCGCGATCGATTGCCGTACCGGACACGCGCATACCGTCGCCGTGCTTCGCGATCAGACGCTTGATGACTGCGTTCGGGAGATCTGCCATGAGAACCCTCCTCCGTTGCTCCAGTGCACGGGGGGTGCCCGGAAGATCCTAGAGAGGCGTTCTACAGCGCGCAATCGAGGGCGATTCCGAGTGAGTGGAATCGGCTACACCCCTGAATCGAGCTGCTCTCGGGCCGCGTCCTCGGCCGCGCGCACCACGTCGCGCAGCGGACTCCCGGATTTCCGCGCGGCTCGCTTGCAGTCGTCGTACTCGGCCGACACGTCGACCCGGCCCTGATCCCCGCGGGACACCTTGACCGGGATGCGGCCGAAGGGCGTCTTCACCCGGATCGTCTCCCGGGGCAGGATCACGCGGTCGGTCTGGGAGACGCGCACGCCGAGGCTCTGGGTCTCGGCGAAGAGCACGCCAGCCAGGGCCGCCTGGTCGGCCGGCTGCCCGATCACCCGCACCAGGAAGCCCGGCCGGTTCTTCTTGGCCTGCAGGTGCTGGAGCGAGACGTCGAGGGCGCCGGCCTCGAACAGCCGCTCCATCAGGTGGTCGAGATGCTCGGGCGGGAAGTCGTCGAGGTTGGTCTCGAGCTGAGCCACCCGATCGTGGCTCCGGGTCGGGCCGCTACCGAGGATCGCGCGCAGCAGGTTCGGCATCCGCCCGGGCCGGTCGTTGCCGGCGCCGTGGCCCACGGAGACGGGCGTCATCTCGGGGAGCGGACCGTAGGCGTCGGTCACGCAGCGAAGGATCGCGGCGCCGGTCGGCGTCACGGTCTCGAACTCCTCGTGGGCTGGCACCGTGGGGATGCCCTTCAAGAGCTCGATCGTGGCCGGGGCGGGGAGCGGCAGCCGCCCGTGCTGCGTCATCACCGAGCCATGGCCGAGCGCCACGGGCGTCGCCGTCACGCGCGTGATGCCCATCCGGTGCAGGGCGACGGCGGCGCCGGTCACGTCGACGATGGCGTCCACCGCGCCCACCTCGTGGAAATGCACCTTCTCGATGGGAACCCCGTGAACCCGCGCCTCGGCTCCGGCCAGGGCCGCGAAGATCTCCTGGGCGCGGTCCCGCACGCTCGGCTCGAGGCGGGCGCGGTCGAGCAGCTTGCGGATCTCGTCGTAGTGGCGGCCCGGCTCGTGCCCGTGGGAGTGGTCGTGGTGATCGGGGTCGTGCGCGTGATCGTGCGAGTGGCCGTGCTCCTTGCGCGCGCGCTTCGTCGTCTTCTTGCGGCGCGTCTTGCCCTTGGCCTTCGGCACCAGGACGTCGACGTAGCGCGCGGCGAGCGCGCCGCGCGTCACCTTCGAGACGCGGAGCTTGAACTCGACGCCGAGTCCGGCGAGGTCCGCCTCGAGCTCTTTGCGGGACAGCCCGGCGTCGAGCATCGCACCGAGGAACATGTTGCCCGCGATCCCCGAGAACGTGTCCAGGTGGAGGGTGAGGCCATCCGAGCGCACAGGGCGAACGGGGCGAGCAGGACGGCTCGAGCTCCTCCGTCCGGGCATCAGAGACGGATCCGCACGCCCTGGCCGTGCCGGCCGGCGGTGGTGGCCAGATACTGCAGCCGGGAGAGCGTCCGCTGGTACTCCCGGTTGTCGATGGCGATGCGGTACTCGACGTCGGCGTCCCGCTTCACCACGAACTCGACGCTCGACCAGCGCGGGCCGTAGGTGCGGCGGTCGGCGTCGTAGAAGATGGCGGCCAGCTCCGGGGCGACGGCGGGATGGAAGAGCGCGTCGCGGCCCGAGCCCACGTCCGCGAACTCCGGCTCGAGACGGTTCAAGGCCGCGACCACGCCGTGGCCGAGCAGCGCGTGGGCCGAGTTGGGCGGGATCTCGACGCCGCGCTCGTCGGCCGTCAGCCCCCCCTCCTCGTCGGCGACGACGCGCGACGCATCACCCCGGCGAAAGACCGGCTGGCTCGCGGCAGGGAGGCGGGGATCGAAGTAGACGATGCTCACGGGGGTGGAGAGCCGGGTCAGAGGCGGTTGATCAGGGTGGCGTTGTAGGCCGCGCCGAAACCGTTGTCGATGTTCACGACGCTCACGTTCGACGAGCAGCTGGTGAGCATGCCGAGCAGCGCCGCGAGCCCCTCGAAGGCCGCGCCGTAGCCGACGCTCGTGGGAACGGCGATCACCGGCTTGTCGACCAGGCCACCCACCACCGAGGGCAGCGCGCCCTCCATCCCCGCCACGGCGATCACCACCCGCGCGCTGCGCAGCAGCTCGCTCGACGCCAGCAGGCGATGGATCCCGGCCACGCCGACGTCGGCGAGGAGCTCGACCTTGTTGCCGAAGCGGCGCGCGACGCCCGAGGCCTCCCGGGCGACGGGCAGGTCGGCGGTACCGGCGCACACCACCGCCACGGTGCCCCGCCCCTGGATCTCGGGCTCGGCCGGCCCGAGCCAGAGCAGGCGCGCCTCCTCCTCGTAGTCGGCCTCGGGGAGCTCCCGCAGGCAGACGGCGGCCGCGTCGGCGGACACCCGGGTAGCGAGCACGGGCTGGCCGCTCCCCCGCAGCGTCCGGGCGATCTCGACGATCTGCTCGGGGGTCTTGTGGGAGCCGAAGATCACCTCGGGGATGCCATGACGCAGGGCCCGGTGGGTGTCGACGCGCGCGTCGGGCGTCTCGACGAAGCCCGGGGAGGCGATCCGCCCGAGGGCCTCGTCGGGGGAGAGCTCTCCGTCGCGAATCGCGTGCAGGAGGTCGCGCAGCCGTTCCCGATCCACCCAGCGAAGCTATCAGAAGCCCCAGGGAGCGACGAACGGGGCCCTCGGAGCCTAGGGAGCGACGAAGACCTGGGGGTCGGGGACGAAGACCAGCACCGCCCGGACGCTGCCCTGGTCGTCGGAGATCTCGGTCTCCACGCGCAGGGCCGAGGAGAGGTGGTCGCGCTCGAGGACCAGGCCGGGCAGCACCCGGGGCGCCGACTCGTCCACGAGCCGCGGCACGCTCGGGAGGATCGTGTCGCCGACCACGCCCGCCACGGCGGAGACCATGTGGGAGGCCAGGATGTTGCCCACCTCGCGCAGGGCCGACTCGGCCGTCTCGGGCGGCACGTCCCGTTCGGGCTGACCCAGCAGCTGCTCGAGGACGGCCTTGCGGGTGGCGGGCTCGAAGAGGATGCCGAGGGTGCCGCCCACGCCTCCGTCCACCCCGAAGAAGATGCCGGTCAGCTGGCCCTCGTGGAGGCGCGCGGCTCCGGCGAAGGGCGCGTCGAGGCGCTCGATGGGGAGCATGCGAACCAGCGGCACGCGCATCCGGCACGGCAGGCCGAGCAGGTCGCCGAGCGCGCGCGAGGCGTGCCCGGCTCCGATGCTCACCAGCTCGCGGATCCGATCGATCCCGTGCGGTGCGATGCTGCCCGCTGATTCCATCGTGCCTTCCATCAGGTGAGCTGGTTCAGGTCCAGGAGGAAGACGGGCGTTCCGTCTCCCAGCACGGTCAAGCCGGCCAGGCCCCGGCAGCTCTGGAGCAGCCGCGGAAGGGGCTTTACGTAGATCTCTTCCTGGCCGTCGAGCCGCTCGATCAGCACGCCGACGCGCTCGCCGCGCACCTCGGTCACGACCAGGGGAGCGATGCCGCCGGAGATCGGGCAGGAGAGGCCGAGGGTCTCGGCCAGATCGATCACCAGCACGGGCTCGTCGTCCACGACGGTGAAGTGCTCGGCGCCCGCCCGCTCGACCGCGGTGCGCTCGACCTCGATCACGCGCTCGATCTTCGAGATCGGAATGGCCACGGTCTCCTCGCCGACGCCCAGGAGCAGCACGCGCTGCACGGCGGCCGTGATGGGCACGACGAGGCTGATGGTGGTGCCGAGGCCGCTGCGCGTCTCGATCTCGACCTCGCCACCGAGCGACTCGATGGTCGCCTTGACGGCGTCCATGCCGACGCCGCGGCCGGAGATCTGGGAGACCTGCTCCGCGGTGCTGAGGCCCGGGCGGAACACGAAGGCCGCCACCTCGTGGTCGGGCAGGTCGCCGGCGAGGTCGGGATGCAGGAGCCCCGCCGAGACGGCGCGACGGCGCACGGACTCGAGATCGATCCCGCGGCCGTCGTCCTCGACGGCGATGCGCACCTTGTCCTTCTCGCGACGGGCGTCGATCACCAGGCGTCCCGCCGGCGGCTTGCCCGCCTCGCGGCGCGCCTCGGGCGCCTCGAGGCCGTGGTCGACGGCGTTGCGCACCAGGTGCACCACCGGATCCGAGAGCCGGTCGAGGATCGAGCGGTCGAGCTCGAGGTCGGCGCCCCGGAGCTCCATCTCGACCTGCTTCCCCACCTCGGAGGCCACCTCGCGCGCCAGCCGCGGAAGCGGCTCCACGACCCGGTGGAGCGGCGCCGTGCGCAGGCCGAGGGCGCGCCGATGCAGGTCGCGGACGACGCGATCCATGCGGTCGAAGCCTGCCGTGACCTGGACGTCCTTCGCCTCGTCCGGGTCGGCCGTGGTGCGCAGCTGACGCGACGAGAGGATCACCTCGCCGACCGAGGAGAGGAAGCGGTCCAGCGTCTCGGTGCGGACGCGGAGGGAAGGAGGCGGTGCCGGCGTCGGGGGCCTGCTCGCCGATGCCGGCGTCACGCTTTTTTTGGCGGATCGCCCCCGGACTCGGCCTCCTCGGGAAACTCCACGGGCGCCTCCCGCACGGCGGTGATCAGCGCCTCGTCCGGCGGCGGCGGCTCGCCGGTCTCCCGGACGAAGCCGACCAGACGCTCGAGCCCCTCGAGGCCCCGGAAGAGCAGGCCGATGCCATGCTCGCCGGCCGGCACGCGACCCTGCTGGCGGCACAGGTCCATGCGGTCCTCGAGCAGGTGCGAGAGCTCGGTGATCGAGTCGTAGCCCAGCGATCCGGCCATGCCCTTGATGGAGTGCGCCATGCGGAAGACCGTGTCGATGGCCTCCCCGTCGCCCGACTCCTTCTCGAGCAGGAGCAACGAGCGGCTCATCTCCGAGAGATGCTCCGTCGCCTCCTCGAGAAAGAGGTTCCGGTACTTGGCAATGTCCAAGGCGCGCCCCCGAGATCGAGCAAGAGCCCGATCCGACCCCCTGCTAGTCGTCCTTCTCGAGCACCTTGCCGAGGGTGCTGACCACCGAGTCGGGCTTGAAGGGCTTCACGATGAAGTCCTTGGCGCCGGCCTGGATGGCCTCCATCACCAGGGCCTCCTGGCCGAGGGCGCTGCACATCACGACCTTCGAGCCGGGGAACTTCTCGACGATGGACTTGACCGCGTCGATTCCGCTCCGCTTGGGCATCACGATGTCCATCATCACGACGTCCGGGTTCAGCTCCTGGAACTTCTCCACCACCTCGACGCCGTCGGATGCCTCGCCCACGACCTCGTAGCCTTCCGGCTCGATGATGTCGCGGATCATCTGCCTCATGAACGATGCGTCGTCCGCCACCAGTACACGCTTCATGCTCACTCTCCTCCGGGCATGGGCGGGGAATCCCCCGCCTGCCTCTCGATCATCTCGAGTGCTCTCGCCCGCAGCCGGACGGGGTCCAGCACGGACAGGATCCTGCCCTCGACGGGCCTGCGTTCCACCACCGCGTCGGCGCCGAGGGCGCGTCCGCCGGCTCCTTCGAGGAGCCCCGCGACGGCGTCGACGGGAACCCCGAAGCGCTCGGGGTCCTCGGGGTCGTCGGCCAGCACGAGCACGTGCTGGGGCGCGGGAAGCTCGGCGTCCACCTCGAAGAGGGCCTCGCGGGCCACCACCGGGAGCGCGTCGCCGTGATGGTTCATGACGCCGGCCACGCGCAAGGGCAGGGTCGGCACCGCGGCCACGCGGCCCACCTCGCTCACCTCGGCGACGGCCGCGATCGGAAGCCCGTAGAGCGAGCCTCCCACCTCGAAGGTGAGCAGCCGCTTCACCTCGCCGGCGTTGGCCTCGATCACGAGTCGCCCTCCCCACGCGGGTCGGCGAGGCCTTCGCTCACCATGCGCTCGGTGCGGAAGGTCTTCACCACGGCGCCCATCTCGTCGCAGCGCCCCTTCAGCTCGTGGGACGAGCCCACGACGAGCGCCACGGCCTCACCCTGCCGCCGCGCGGTCTGATCGGCCATGTCGACGGACTCGGCGCCCTCGGCCAGCACCTTCCCGAACTGCTCCATGGCGCGAACCATCCGCTCGGCGTCGCGGGCCTGGTCGTCCGCCTGCTGGAAGATCTCCTCGGAGCGGCCAGCGGCCTCTCCCACGGCCAGGCGGATCTGCTCGAGCGAGGCCGCGATCGTGTTCACGTCCTCGCGGCCCTCGCTGATCACCTGGCTCGACTGGCGCATCTCGTCGGCCACGCTCTGCGTGTCGACCTCGATCTCGTGGACGACCTTGGAGATCTCGTCGGCGCTGCGCGCCGCGCTCTCGGCGAGCTTGCGGATCTCCTCGGCGACGACGGCGAAGCCGCGGCCGGCCTCGCCCGCACGGGCCGCCTCGATCGAGGCGTTGAGCGAGAGCAAGTTCGTGCGCGACGCGACCGACGTGATCAGCTCGGTGATCTGGTTGACGTGGCGGGTCTTGGCCTCGAGCCGGAACACCATCTCGCCCGACTGCTCCACCCGCTCGAACACCGTGCGCATCTTCTCGATGGCCAGGCGCGAGACGTCGACGCCGGCGTTGGCCTTCTGGTTCGCCTCGGCCGCGAAGCCGAACGCCTCGCGTGCACGGCCGGCGTTGGCTTCGACCGACGCGGCGATGTCGCGCGTGAGCGAGGCGACGTCGGAGAGCAGCTCCTGCTGATGGGCCGCACCCTGGGACACGGCCGCGACGGCCGACTGGATCTCGCCGCCGGTCTCGTGGACGCCCTCGACCCGGGAGGTGAGGTCTTCGGTGGACGCCGCGATCTCCGCGGCCACGCCCTGCACCCGGGTGACCAGGCTGCGCAGGCCCTCGAGCATGTCGGCCACGCCCTGGGCCAGGTCGGCGGTCTCGTCCGGGAAGCGCGTCTCCTCGACGACGACGCGGGTCGTGAGGTCGCCGCGCCGGATGCCGTCGGTCGCGGCGAAGATCGGCCCCGTGCTGCGGGCCAGCCCGCGCGCCAGGAAGAAGCCCAGACCGGCGCCCGCGCCGAGCGCGAGGAAGGGCGTGACCCAGGGCGAGAGGGGCTGGCCCAGGCGCTCGAACACCAGAGGGATTCCCACCACGACGGAAGCCACCGCCAGGGACCCGAGGATGAACTTGTGGGAGAGGGAGAGCCGCACGGGCTCCGTATCGGCGAAGCCGGGGACGCGCTTGATGCCTGCCGGACCGCTGCCGCCCGCCTCCGGCCGGCCCGGAATCCCCGCCTTTCCGGGCCCTTCCAGGACCCGACGGGAAGCCGA
>JASJCN010000229.1 GCA_030065975.1 Myxococcota bacterium | reverse complement strand
GAGAGCGGAGACGAAGCGCGCAGCGAGCCATGAGCCGGAAGCCCCCCACTCCCCCGACCCTCCGCAGATCGGGAGAGACCTAGACTTGGCCGGGCTCGAAGGGGATGAAGCGGGCCAGCAGGCGCTGGTAGCCCACGGGCAGCAGGCGCTGGACTCCGGAGATGACCCGGGCGTCGGGCCCGATCAGGATGCGCCGGCGGTTGCGACGGACGCCGTCGAGGATCACCTGGGCGGCACGCTCGGGGGTGGTGCGCGCCGCCCGATCGAACGCGTCGCTCATCTCCGCCCGGTCCGGCTGCTCCTCGTCCGTCCCCACGCGGGCGAGCCGGGCGATGTTCGTCTTGATGCCACCCGGATGCACGCAGCTCACCTGCACCGGCGAGCCCTCCATCTCGAGCTCGATGGCCAGCGCCTCGGTGAAGCCGCGAACCGCGAACTTGGCGGCGTTGTAGGTCCCGTTGCCCGGGAAGGCGATCAGTCCGAAGACGCTCGATACGTTGACCACGTGGCCTTCGCCCGCGGCCTGGAAGTGGGGCAGGAAGCTCTTCGTGCCGTGGACGACGCCCCAGAAGTCGACGTCCATCAGCCAGCGGAATTCGTCGAGGGTCACCCGGGTGAGTCGCGCGGCCAGGGCGACGCCGGCGTTGTTGAAGATCAGCTGGACGCCGCCGAACTCGGCGACGACGTCGCGGGCCCACGCGTCGACGGCCTCGGCGTCGCGCACGTCGACTACCCGGGCAAAGGCCCGTCGCCCCGTGGCCAGAACGAGCTTGCGAGTCTCCTCGAGGCTCGCCTCGTCGACGTCGGACAAGGCCACGTCGCAGTGCGAACGCGCCAGCTCGACGGCCAGGGCCCGACCGATTCCCGAGCCGGCCCCCGTGACGGCGGCGACCCGGCCTCGCAGCTCGCTCATGCGCCGGCTCGGGGACCGCGCGTGAGCTGCAGGGCGCGGCGCAGCACCGGGCTGAGCACCCGGCCGACGACGCGCTTCCAGGCGCCGCCGCCCGGCCGGACGTGTTCGGAGGCGAGCTCGTCGAGCTCGAGGTCTTCGCGCACGCCGGCCGAGATCAGCTCGAGGGGCGTGTCCAGCGGGATGCCGCTGCCGTCGGCGATGCGCACCATGCGCTGGAAGTTCGCCGCCACCGCCGCCGTGTCGACCACCGCCTCGGGCCCCATGGCCTCGAGCAGGGCCTGTCGGGCCCCGGCGGTCGCGAGGACGTCGTCGCCGATCGCGGCATCGGCGAAGGCGAGCAGCTCCTCGGCATGGGCGACGCCGCTCTCCTGGGCGGCCTTCGCGTCGGTGACGGCCCGTACGTCGAACTCCTGCCCGGACATCTCACCGCTCACCCGGAGCAGCGTCGCGTGCGCGGACGTTCAGTAGAAGCACTCGGAGAGCGCGGAGACGCGGCCGGCCACCAGCTCGATCTGGGCGCGGTCGATGGCGCGGCCGCCGGTGGCCGCAGGGTTCGCGACCTCGTGCATCTGGAGGTACTGCGCCGCGGAGAGCCGTTTCAGCATGCGCACCGAGTCGGGGATCAGGGTCATGGCGCGCACCACGTTCGCCGTGCGCGAGCCGTCCCAGAGGTCGGCCTCCGCGCCGCGCGCACCGTTCGCGGGCAGCATCGGTACGTAGGCCGACTCCATCCGGGCTCCCGTGGCCTGGTAGCCGTCGGGCTCACCCGCGACCGGCTCCGGCAGGGGCTCGAGCGTGAAGCCCATGGCGCGGTGGAAGGCGTCGATGCTGATGCTGGCCACGAGCACACCGAGCAGCTCGACGTATTGCGGCACGCTGAGCTCGTCGCCCGTGGTCCGCTCGAACCAGCTGCGGGAGAGCCGGCCCGGGTCGGTGGTGATGCGATGGATGGCCTCGACGGCCGAGACGGAGAGGCGTGGATGGGCGTCGTGTTGGCGCCCGACGCTCTCGGGCGAGAGGGCCTCCTTGCGCTCCCGGCACAGCGCGCAGCTGCGCGCGCGCCGGGCCTCCTCGACGATCGCGATGCGCTCCGCGCCCGTGAAGAATCCGCCCGGTCGCGCGATGCGGGCCCACACGTCGCGGTAGGCGTCCGCGAGATCCGAGCGAACCGGGATCCCGGCGTCGGCGTAGTCGAAGGGGGCGGACATCCCGGCAAGGCTACCCGGCCCCGTCGGCGCGGACCAGACTCCCGGTGCCGCTGGGCTAGTGTCCGCCCCCATGGAGCTCGACATCGTCTTCAGCGGCGGTCGCCTCGACCGCGTGGATGCGCGGCGGCGGGATCGCGACTGGGTGCAGTCCCGCCTGGCCGAGGATCGCTCGCGGGTGCTTCCGGTCTATCGCGGCAACGTGCTCGTGCGCGAAGGCGACGAGCCGCGGCTCGCGTGGGCGACCAACGCGCTGTGCGACGGACGCGAGACGGTGCTGCTCGGCGTCGCCGAAGACGTCGCGCACTTCGCGATCGATCTCTCGGACCAGCCGGATCCCATCGAGGAGCAGGGCTGGACCGACGTGGCCGCCTTCCCGGAGCTTCGCGCCATCGCGGGTCGTCTGCCTCCGGGCGAGGCCGCGACGGCGGCCCAGGCGCGCCACGTGCTCGACTGGCACTCCCGCCATCGCTTCTGTCCGGGCTGTGGCGGCGGGACGAGCATGGAGCAGGCCGGCTGGATGCGACGCTGCAAGGAGTCCGATTGCGGGGCCGAGCACTTCCCGCGGACGGATCCCGTCGTGATCATGCTCGTCCAGCATGGGGATCGCTGCCTGCTCGGTCGCCAGCACGGCTGGCCGGTGCCCTTCCACTCGGCGCTGGCGGGCTTCGTCGAGGCCGGCGAGACGCTGGAGGAGGCCGTGCATCGCGAGGTGCTGGAGGAGGCGGGCGTCCACGTCGAGAACGTCCGCTACCTCGCATCACAGCCCTGGCCCTTCCCGGCCTCGCTCATGATGGGCTGCGTGGCGGACGCGACGACGACGGAGATCGCCATCGACGACTCGGAACTCGAGGCCGTCGACTGGTTCGAGCGCAGCGAGGTGGAGGCCGCGCTGCGCGCTCCGACCGCGCGCCTGGCGCTTCCGCCTCCGCTCGCCATCGCCCACCAGCTGATCCGGGCCTGGATCGGCTAGACCAGCGAGACCGCCGAGACCTAGACCTGCGAGACCGAGACCTGCGAGACCGACACCGGCGAGACCCGAAGGGCGCTCGGATCACTCCGGGGGCGGCTGGACCGGCGGCAGGCCCCCCGGCACGGGCCCGGGCGGCGGGCCTCCCGAGGGCCGCTGGGCCGAGTGCGCCTGGCGGATCAGCTCCTGCTGGATCCGCGCGAGCTCGTCCTTCTGGTCGGGGCTCAGCATGGCGCGGAACCGCAGGATCGAGCGCAGCTGCACCTTCTGGATCTCGAGGTGGAAGGGCGCGAGCTCCTCGGCCAGCCGCATCACCTCCGCCTCCTCCGGCGAGTTCAGCTGGAGCACCGCGGAGAGCGAGCGGCTGATGGGCTGCATCTCCTTCTGGATCGCCACGATCTCCTCGTAGTAGCCCTTCGAGAGGCGCTTGATCTCGGAGACCATGGTGGCGTCGAGGCCGAGCCGGTCCGCGTAGCGCACGAGCACCGCCTGGAGCGGCGGCCCGCCCGCCATCTGGGCAGCGGCGGGGGCGGCGCCGACGAGCGCCATCCCGAAGACCGGGAGGAACACCAGGAAGAAGAGGAGGGTGGCGGGGCGAAGTGTGCGTCGCATCGCCCCGAGTCTACCCGCCGCGCTGGAATCCCACGATGCCGCCGCCGTCGAGGATCAGGGTCTGGCCCGTCACCCAGCCCGCCGCGTCCGAGGCCAGGTAGACCGCGGCGGCGGCGACGTCCTCGGGCGTCCCGAGCTTCTTCAGGGGGTAGGAGCGGGCGACCGCGTCGCCGCCTTCGCCCTCCCACAGCGCCCGGGCGAAGTCGGTCTTCACCAGGCCGGGGGCCAGGGCGTTGACTCGCACCTTGGGTCCGAGCTCGGCGGCGAGCTGCTTCGTCAGGTGGATCAAGGCGGCCTTCGTCACGTCGTACACGCCGAGGATGGGACTGGTCGAGAAGCCGCCCACGCTCGAGACGTTGACCACGGCGCCGCCGTGCTCCTGCTGGAAGCGACGCCAGGCGAGCTGGGTCCACACGAGGGGCGCGGTGAGATTCACCTGCAGGGTCTTCTCGAAGCGAGGCAGGTCGACGTCGATGGTGGGGCCGGCGTAGGGGTTGGTGGCCGCGTTGTTGACCAGCACGTCCAGCCGGCCGAGGCGCGCGAGGGTCGCGTCGACCACGCGCTCGGCGTCCTCGGGCTTGCCGACGTGGCCGGCCTCGAACTGGGCGCCCTCGCCGATCTCGTCCGCCGCCGCCTGACAGCCGTCGGCCTTGCGCGAGGTGATCATCACCTGGGCGCCCGCCGCAACGAGCGCCCGGGCGATGCCCTTGCCGATTCCCTTCGAGCCCCCGGTGACCAGGGCGACCTTGCCGTCGAGTCGGATGTCCATGGGCGGCGACCATAGCGCGGCGCGGCGCGCGGCATCGGGCGGCTTCGCCATGGCCGCCGGCAGCCGACCTGCGGCATCGTGTAGCGTCCCCGCCGACGAGGAGCCGAGAACGATCCCATGTCCGAGACCTTCCGCGACCCGAAAGCCCCGATCGACGCCCGCGTCGCCGACCTGATGGCACGCATGAGCCTCGAGGAGAAGGTCGCCCAGCTCGGGTCCATGTGGCTCACCGTGCTCGTCAAGGACGAGCACTTCGACGAAGACCGGGTGGCGGCCAAGCTCGCCAACGGGATCGGGCAGGTGACGCGCATCGGCGCCAGCACCGGGCTCACGGCCGATCAGTCGGCGGCGCTCGGCAACCGCATCCAGCACGTGCTCGTCGAGCGCACGCGGCTCGGCATCCCGTGCGTGATCCACGAAGAGGGCGTGGCCGGCTTCCTGCACCGCGGGGCCACGACCTTTCCCCAGGGCCTCGGCCTGGCGGCGACCTTCGACCCCGAGCTGGTGCAGGCGGTGGGCGACGTGATCCGCCGCCAGATGCTCGCGGTGGGCGCGCGGCACAACCTGGCGCCGGTGCTCGACGTGGCACGGGATCCGCGCTGGGGCCGATGCGAGGAGACCTACGGCGAGTCGCCCGAGCTCTGCGCCCGGATGGGTGTCGCGTACGTGCGAGGCGTGCAGACCGACGATCTGCGCGACGGCGTCGTCTGCACCGGCAAGCACTTCCTCGGCTATGCGCTCTCCCAGGGCGGCCGGAACCAGGCCCCGGTGCAGCTCGGTGCGCGCGAGCTGCGCGAGGTGTACGCCGAGCCCTTCGCCGCGGCGATTCGCGAAGCGGGTCTGGCGTCGATCATGAACAGCTACTCGTCCATCGACGGCGAGCCCGTGGCGGCCAGTCGGGCGACGTTGACGGACCTCCTGCGAGGAGAGCTCGGCTTCGAGGGGACCGTCGTCGCCGACTACTTCGCCGTCGTGCAGCTGCTGCGGAACCACATGACGGCGGCGGACGAGGAGGAGGCGGGGATCCAGGCCCTGTCGGCGGGGCTCGACGTCGAGCTTCCGTCCCTCGACTGCTACCGCCACCTGGTCGGAGCCGCCGCCGATGGCCGCATCTCCGAGTCGATCATCGACGAGTCGTGCGAGCGGGTCCTGGCGCAGAAGTTCCAGCTCGGCCTCTTCGAAGAGCCCTACGTCGACGAGCGCGCCGCGCTCCAGGTGTTCGACACGCCGGAGCAGCGCCGCCTCGCGCGCCGGGCGGTCGGCGAGAGCGTGGTGCTGCTGAAGAACGAGGGCGTCCTCCCGCTGGATCCCGGGATCCGCAAGCTCGCCGTGATCGGTCCGCATGCCGACGATCGGCGCCTGCTCCAGGGGGACTACCATTATCCCGCCCACCTGGAGATCATCTACGACCGCCTGGGGATCGACGGCGAAGGCGACGGCACCGGCGCCGACCAGCTTCCCGAGTCCGGCGGACGCTTCGGCCCGGGCCCCTTCTACACGCCGCACGTGACGCCCCTGGCGGGCCTCCGCGAGGCACTGCCGGACGTCGAGATCCTCCACGCCAAGGGCTGCGAAGCGGACGGCGAAGACGACACCGGCCTCGAGGAGGCCGTGGCCGCCGCGCGGGCGGCGGAGCTGGCCGTCGTCTGCGTCGGTGCGAAGTCGGGTCTCGTACCCGGGTGCACCGTCGGAGAGGCGCGCGACGCGACCTCGCTGGCGCTTCCGGGCATCCAGTCGCGCCTGGTGGCCGAGGTGGCGGCCACCGGGACGCCCGTCGTGCTCGTCGTCTTGAGCGGTCGCGTCCACACGCTGGTCGCCGAGGCCGAGCGGTCCCGCGCCGTGCTGTGGGCGATCTGTCCGGGAGAGGAGGGTGGGAGCGGGCTCGCCGATGTGCTGACCGGGTCCATCAGTCCGGCCGGCCGCCTGCCCGTGACCCTGCCCAAGCACGTAGGGCAGGTGCCGCTTCACCACGACATGCGGCGCCGCGGCGACCGGGCCGACTTCTACGGCGACTACGTCGACCGCGACGTGAAGCCGCTCTACGCCTTCGGCCACGGCCTCTCGTACGCGAGCTTCCGCTACGGCGACCCGCAGGTGCGGACGGGATCCACCACCGAGCCCACGAGCGTGTCCGTCGCCGTCACCAACGAGAGCGATCGCGTCGGCGACGAAGTCGTGCAGCTCTACGTAGGCGACGACGTGGCGTCGGTCGCCCGGCCGATCCGCGAGCTGGTCGGCTTTGCGCGGGTGCGGATTCCCGCCGGCGAAACGCGGACCGTCACCTTCACCGTCCACCCGAGCCGGCTGGCCTTCCACGGGCTCGACATGCGCCTCGCGACCGAGCCCGGGAGCTTCACGTTCGGCGTCGGTGGCTCCTCCGCCGAGGAGTCGCTGCGCACCGGCAGCGTCGTGCTCGGCGGCAAGGTCACCGCGTACGAGCGCCGGGCGATCGTGCCGACGCGGGTCGAGGTGGGCGTCTAGCCCGGCCTACGGTCCGGACTAAGGGTACGGCGGGAAGCCCTGCCAGTCGCTCAGGAGGTCGCCCAGGACGAAGCCCAGGTAGCCCAGGTGGTGCACCAGGATCGCGTAGTACACGCCGAAGCTCAGGAAGATCGCGGCCACGGCGAGGGGCCGATCCCGATGGCGCCAGAGCAGCCACGAGGCCCCGCCCACCAGGGTGAGCTTCGTCACGACGAACAGCACCGGCCGCTCGGTCACGAGCTCGGCGAGGAGCGGGTTCGCCTCCTCCGCCACGCCCGAGCCCACCCAGACCAGCGTGAAGAGCGCATCCAGGAGGTTCAGGACGAGAGCGGCCCTCACGACCCACTCGAGCCAGCGGTAGTGCTCGCGGGTGCCGATCGACGGCGAGGCCGTGCGCGGGGGTTCGAGGGTGCTCACACGAGTGGGATCGACCCGCGCCGCAGCCCGCTTGAGCCGCTCCCCGGCGGTCGGCTGACGCTCCTCAGGGGCAGGGGTGGCCGAGCTCGGCCAGGGCAGGACACAGGGTCCCGAGGACGGCCGTCTGCTCCGTCGCGCGCGGGTGGCGGAACGCCTGGCGGAAGAGGGCAGCACGCGCCTCCTTCACGTCGGGCGCGACGCTGCTCAGCAGCGAGAGGGCAGCACTCACGTGAGCGGTGGCGAGGCTCGTGCCGTCGCTGAAGGCGAAGCCGCCGCCCGGGACCGTCGAGACGATCTCGACACCCGGCGCCAGGATCTCGACCGAGCGCCCCCGGTTGCCCCGCTCGAAGGGCTTCCCCTCGCGGTCCAGGGCGCCCACCCCGATCACCGTGGGGTAGGCCGCGGGGAAGCGCGGGTCGTTGGTTCCCTCGTTGCCGGCCGCGGCGACGACGGCGATGCCGAGGTCGTCGAGGCGTTCGACGGCGCGCCCCAGCACGGGGTTGGGCGGGCCGGCGACGGCCATGTTCACGATCCGCGCCTTCTCCTGCCACGCCGAGTCGATGCCCGAGAGCACCTTGTAGAGCGGGCAGGTCTCGCCGTTCGCTCCGTTCACGCAGATCGGGATCGCGATGGGCGCCACCCCGGGCGACAGGCCGGCGATGCCGATCCCGTTGTCGGGGATCGCCGCGATCAGCCCCATCAGGAGCGTGCCGTGGAGGCCCGGCTCCGCCGACGGCTCTCCGGCCTGCTGGAACTCGGGAAGGTCGGGGTGGGCCGCGTCGGGCGCGGAGTCGAGGATGGCGATGCGCGCGCCGCGGCCGCGGGTGACGGGCGCAGCGGCGTCGACGTCGACCCAGTCGAGGGCGTACTGCAGGGAGCGGTAGGGATCGCCGGCGGGCTCGGAAGAGCTCTCCGCGCCGCCCTGATCGCTCGGCGAGTCGCTCGGCGTGTCGCTGGCCGGGAGCTCGGGCACCGCGCGGATGGAGACGCTGCCCGGCTCGTAGGTGCTGTTCGGCACCACGATCGCTTCGGCGGGAATGCGCTCGACCAGCTCGGCGGGTGTCGCCCCCGCAGCGCCCTGGATGCGCACGATGGTCGCGCACACGACCGGACTGAAGCGCGAGCTCACGACCCGGGCGCCTGGCGCGAGCTCGAAGTCCCGGGGGATCGTGCCCGCCGCGTTCTTCGGGAGGATCAGGAGCGCATCGCCGCCGGCGCTCCCCGGGTCCGGCGCCGAAGCGGTGCCCGCGCCCGCGAAGGGCTCGCACGCCTCGCTCCTCATCTCGTCGGAGACGACGAGAGCGAGGGCCAGGACGAGGAGGGCAACGACACGCATGGACGAAGGAACCGGCGGGGGAGCGCCCGACTAACGCAGGCTCGGCTCGACGAGCAGCGCGTCCGCCCCGAGCTGTTCGCGCAGGCGGGTTGCGACCGCGTTCGGGTCCGCTCCGTCGGGCAGGGCGATGCCCACGCGCCCACCGGCCGTCGGGCCGGAGACGATGGAGCCTCCCACGGATCGCAGGCTCGCCTCGATGCGACCGTAAGGCGCATCGCGGTGGAACACGGCGTCGATCCGCGCCTCGGACTCGGCGGCGACGCTGGCCGGGCGGTAGCTCGGCTCGTCGAGCTGGAGGGTCACGAAGGCGCCGAGCGCCCCGGCGACCAGGGCCACGCTCGCCGCGAGCCCCATGGTGCGCAGGCGCAGGCTCTTGCCCTTGCGGCCGGGACGGGCCGGCGCCCGCCGCTCCGGGCGCGCGCTGCGCTCGGCCGCGGTGCGGGCCGAGCGCTCGACGCTCTCGGCTTCGATGCGGGCGAGCACCTGTCCGAAGACGGCCTCGGGGTCGGGCATGTCGCGGACCTGCGGCTCTTCGTCGCCTCGCAGCATGGCCAGCTCGTGGCGGCAGCGGGGGCACTCGGCCGCGTGGGCCTCGATGCGTCCGCGCGCCGCTTCGGGCAGCAATCCCTCGTCGTACCAGGCGATCCAGTCGACGACGGCGTCGGGACAGCCGGCGGTCTGTGCGTTCGAGTTCACGGCTCAGGCCTCCATCCGATTGGTGCGTCGCATCGCCTCGCGCAGCTCGGAGCGCGCGCGGAACAGACGCGACTTGACGGTCCCCGGCGCGACACCCAGGCGCTCGGCGATCTCCTGGTTGTCGAAGCCCTCGACCAGGGCGAGCTGCAGCACCTCCCGCTGCCCGTCGGGCAGGTCCTCCAGCAGCTCGTTGAACCAGCGGAGCTCGTCGCGCGCCTCGAGGGTCGCGGCTTCGTCGCGGTCATCGGCGAAGCCGTGGAGCACCTCGAGATTGGTGGGCACCACCGCCGAGCGCTTCAGCCGACGTCGGTTGCGGTCGGCCTCGAGGGACTTGTAGGTGGCGATCCCGAAGATCCAGGTCGAGACCCGGGAGGCACCGCGGAAGCCCGAAGCCGAGCGCCACACCTCGAAGAACACGTCGGCGACGGTCTCTTCGGCGAGCGAGGGATCGCCCAGGCGGGCCTGCACGAAGGCGAACACGCGAGGGTAGAAGCGCTGGAAGAGCTCCCGGAAGGCCGCGCTGTCCTGGGCGATGACCTGATCCAGGAGGGCGCGATCGTCTGCGTCGTCGTGGCTTCGCTTCGTCGTCATCGGCAGGGGAATCCCGGCGCGCCGCAGGGCGAGTTCGGCGGCGGCACGACCACCACCGGCGGCGCCGGAGGAGGAGGGGTGGTGGAAGGCGGCAGGGAGGCCGGCACCAGGGGGCCCTGGCAGCCGGAGCCCGGATCGTCGCAGGGCCCGACGCCCGGGAAGCTCGGCACCGGCGGTGCCGCGGGACCGCCGGTCGGCGGCGCGGCAGCGACGTCGGTCGGGTCGAGGCGACGGGCGGGCGATCCGCTCGCTCCCGCGATGGCCGCGGAGAGCCCGGAGCGCAGCACGCGATCCGCCTGGGCCTGGG
>JASJCN010000228.1 GCA_030065975.1 Myxococcota bacterium | reverse complement strand
TCCTCGGGAACACCGAGCTGTGTGAAGAGCTCGCCCGCCCGCTCGCGGAAGAAGCTGCGCAGCGAGAAGCCCGTCTCCATGCGCTCGCCCTCGATGGCGCTCGCGTACACCTGGGCCCCCGACGCCTCGACCAGCCGCGCAGCCTGGCCGAAGTGATCGGGGTGGGCGTGGGTCACGAGGATGCGATCGATCGCCTCGAGGTCGCGCCCGTACTCCTTGAACGCGTGGGAGAGCGCGGCGAACGCGCCCTGCGAACGCACGCCGGTATCGATCAGGGTGAGCGAGCCGTCCCGCGCCGGCGGGAGCAGCAGGTAGGCGTTCACGTCGCCCACCGGGAAGGGCGTGGGCGAAGGGATGCGGCCCACGCTCGCGGGCGAGCCTTCGGCGCCTTCGAAGGGCCCGAAGCCGTGCTCCGCTGCGAAGCCTCCGGTCATGGAGGGATGCTACCCGAGCCTTTGGGCGAGCCAGCCGAGGAGCGCGGCGGTGACCTCGTCGCGATTGGTCTCGTTCAGGAGCTCGTGACGCGCTTCGGGATAGAGCCGCAGCTCGACATCGGTGAGGCCGGCCTTGCGGTAGCGGTCGACCAGCAGCTCGAGCAGACTGCCGCCCCGATTGATCGGGTCCGCGTCGCCGGCGACGACGTAGAGCGGCAGGTCCTTTCGGATGGCCGCGAGCCGCTCGGGATCCGCGCAGGCCGCGGCGGCCGCCGCGAAGTCGCCGGCCGACTCCGGGTTCAGGCCGAAGCCGCACAGCGGGTCGGCCACGTAGGCGTCGACCTCGGCGGGGTCCCGCGACAGCCAGTCGAACTCGGTGCGCGCCGGCTCGAAGGGCGCGTTGAAGGCGGAGAGATCCACCTCGGCGTCGGGATCCATCCCCTCGAGTGCCGCGTCGAAGGCCGCCGAGCCCGAGAGCAGCGCCGCGTCGAGCCGCGCGCTCTCGTCGAGGAGCAGCTGCTGCAAGGCGAACGAGCCCATGCTGTGGCCGAGCGCCGCGAAGGGGATGCCCGGGTGGCGCTCGCGCACGCTCTGGTGCACGGCCGAGAGGTCCGCCACCAGCTGGTTCCACCCGTCGGGCCCGAAGGCGCCGAGACCCTCGGGCGAGGCCACCGACTCGCCGTGCCCCCGGTGGTCGTGGGCCACCATGACGCCACCGGCCGCGCACACCGCCTCGGCAAAGCGCGCGTAGCGCGCGGAGTGCTCGCCCATCCCGTGGGATACGTGCAGCGCGAAGCGCGGCTCGCCCTCGGGCCGGAAGATGCGCACGCAGAGCTCGGTGCCGTCGCTCGCGCGGTGTCGTTCGGTCTCGTGGCGGGCGTTCGTCATGGCCCGATGAGGGTGCCGGATGACGGCCCCGTTCGCCGCCCCGCCCGCTCAGAAGCGCGGGAGCTGGAGCAGGAAGACGCCGTATACACCGAGCAGCAGCCAGCCGTCCCAGCGCGTCATCTCGCGCGCCTGGAGCACGAAGAAGGCGAGCACCGTCACGCCCACCATCGCCGGCAGCGCGAACGCGAGGACGCCGGCGGGAACCGAGAGGGGGCCGACGATCGCGCTCAGGCCGATCACGCCGACGGAGTTGAAGACGTTGGATCCGATCACGTTCCCGACGGCGATCTCGGGGGAGCCCTGCAATGCGGCCCGGAGGCACACCACCAGCTCCGGAAGCGAGGTGCCGATCGCGACGACGGTCGCCGCGATCACCTCGTTGCCGACGCCGAGGGATGCGGCGAGCTCGGTGGCGAAGCGCACGGTCAGATAGGCGCCCAGCTGGATGCCCACGATCGCGGCGGCGAGCACGGCCCACGAGCGCGCGGCGCCCTCGGGCGGGTGGATCCCTTCGAGGGTTCCTTCACCGGCGACGGCCACGGTGGTCTCGGGGCTCTCCTTCTCTCCGGAGGCCGCGTAGACCGTGTAGAGGATGGCGACCGCGGCGCACGCCACTCCTTCGAAACGCGCCACCGTCCCGTCGGACGCCACCATCCAGAAGGCCAGGGCCGAGCCGAACAGGAAGGGGAGATCCACGCGCACGAGCTCGTGATCCACCCGAAAGCCGCCGCCCAGCACGGCCGCGACGCCGAGGATCAGCAGGACGTTGGTGACGTTGGATCCGACCGCCGTACCCGTCGCGATCTCCGAGACGCCCTGAAGGACCGCGGCGACGGCGGACACCAGCTCGGGCAGCGAGGTCCCGATCGCCACGATGCTCACGCCGAGCACGAAGGGCGAGAGCCCGAAGCGCAGGCCGATCGACTCGGCCGCGCGGATGAAGTGCCCCGCGGCGTGGACGAGGAGCCCCAGGCTCAGGAGCAGGAGGAGCGTGGCCAGCAGCACGTCGTGAGGATGCCTCCCCGCGCCCCCTCCTCCAAGCAGCCAGGCGAGTTGTTAGCGTGTGGCCGCATGGACCCGGCCGAGCCGACTCGAGCCAAACGCCAGAAGACGAAGCGAACCACCTCCGGGAAGAAGACCCGGCGCGAACGTCGGCGCGAGCTCCGGAAGAAGCCGCGCTTCACCATGGCGGGGTTCTGGGCCCGGAGCCGACGCTTCTTCCACTGGCTGATCTGGCTCCGCGGGTCGCCGCACGCGATCGCCCTCGGCATGGCGTGCGGCTTCTTCGTCGCCTTCACGCCCACCGTCGGCGCGCAGGCGATCCTGGTCGTGCTGCTCGCCACCCTCGTCAACGCGAACCGCCCGGTGGCGATCCTCCCGATCTGGATCACCAATCCGGTCACGATGGCGCCGATCTACGCCTTCACCCATTGGATCGGGAGCTTCTTCTGGGCCGGCTCGGACCCGGAGCGAGCCGAGGACCAGCTCGCCGCGGGCGCCGAGCAGATCGAGGCGCTCGACCCGCTCTCCGCCCGGGCACGCGTCGAGGTGTTCCTCGACATGGGGCTCGACGTGTTCGTCCCGCTCTGGATCGGGGGCGTGCTGGTCGGGCTCGTCTCGGCGGCGATCGCCTACCCGCTGACGCTGCGCCTCGTGACCCGGCTGCGCGAGCGCCCGCCCTTCAAGGCCCTGCGCCGGCGGCGCATGCGGCGCCGGGACCGGCGCGGCCGCACCCGCGAGCGGAGGCGCCGGAACGTTCCCGGACGAGTTCCGGGACAGGGAGAAGGAGTGGTGGAGCCGAGCGGGATCGAACCGCCAACCTCCGCGTTGCGAACGCGGCGCTCTCCCAATTGAGCTACGGCCCCGGATTCCGGTCGTTTCCGGAGGAAGGCAGACGGTAGAGCCCGCGCCCAATGGCGGCAAGCGGGCCAGGATCAGCCTCCCGAGCGCTTGCCCAGGGCTCCCGCGGGGTGGCGGGCGTGGTACTCGGCCCGGGTGAAGCCGCGCTCGGTCTCGAGGGCGGCCGAGAGCGCCGCCAGCACCACGACCTCGGCGGCCACGCTCGCCCGGGGAGCGAAGCCGAGGCCCCCGCCCTCCCGGGCTGCGCCGGCGTCGAGCACCGCGTCGGCCTCGCGGGCGAGGCTCGAGTCGAGGCCGCCGGTCACCGCGAGGATGCGGGCGCCGAGGCCGCGCACCGCGCCGACCGCGGCGAGCAGCTCCGCGGTTTCGCCGCTGTTCGAGATGGCGATCACGAGGTCGCCCGCGCGTACCTGGCCGGCGCTCCCGTGGATCGCCTCGGTCGCGTGCAGGAAGGTCGTCGGCGTGCCGGTCGACGAGAGCAGGCCCGCGACGTAGCGCGCCACGTGCTCGGGCTTGCCGACGCCGGTGGCGTGCACGCGCGCGCCCTCCCGTTCGGTGGCGCGCACCAGCTCGAGCGCGCGCTCGAACCTCTCCGCGTCGAGGCGCGCACGCAGTGCGGCCAGCTCTTCGAGGGTGACGTCGATGCTCGCGAGCGCCTCGCCGGCACCGGCCGAGCCGGTCACGGAATCGTCCGGCGCCTCGGTCGGCGCGGAGAGCCCCGCGACCGGCGGGCCCTCGTACAGCTCCGCGATCCGCGCGCGCAGCGTGGCCGCGTCGTCGGGGAAGGCGCCGATCTTCTCGACGCACGCGGCGCCGGCGGCGTGGCCGAGCCGCGCGGCGTCGACCCACTCGAGGCCCTGGGCGCGGCCGGCCAGGAAGCCACCCAGGAAGGCGTCGCCCGCGCCCGTCGTGTCGAGCACCTTGGCGCCGCGAATGCCCGGCACGTCGTGCCCGTCGGCCCCACCGTCAGCAGTAACGATCGCGCAGCCGATCTCGCCGTCGGTCACGATCACGGCGCGGCTGCCGTAGCGCTCGCGCAGCGCCCGGGCGACGTCGAGGGCGGAGTCGCCGGCCTCGGGCACGATCTCGCGCGCCGCCGACTTCGCGGGCTTCAGCACGTGCGCGGCCTGGAGCACGGCCTCGAGCGTCTCGCGGTCGCCGAGGGTCGGCACGGCCTCCGACGGCGGAACGTCCACGTCGAGGATCGTCTCGGCTCCGGCGGCATCGGCCAGACGCAGCGTCTCGAGGACGGCGTCGAGGGGGAGCTGGGAGATCTCGGTGGACACGCGGTCGGCCCGCGCGATGAAGTCGCCGTGCCGCTCGCGCACGTGGGCCGCGTCGGTCTCGGCGGTGGCGGCCGGCGCCATGTAGATCGCGCGCCCGCCCTCGTCGTCGACGAAGATCTGTGCGAGCGAGCTCTGGCTGCCGTCGAGCACCAGGTGGCGCTCGATGCCGCTTCGATCCATGGCGGCGCGCAGCATGCGGCCGTCGGGGTCGTCGGCCTGCTTGCCGAACACGCCGGTGCGCGCACCGAGCAGGGCCGCCCAACCGAGCTGGTTCAGCATCAGGCCGCCCACGTAGGTCGCCTCGGCCGGCCCTTCGGGAAGCGGGCTCAGCACCGTCTTCTCCTCGGGCCCGATGATGCGCCGCACGCGGTGCATGCGGTCGGCCACCATGCTGCCGATGCCGATCACGTCGAGTCGAGGCGGCGCCTCGTCGCGGGGCACGCGGGGCTCAGCGATCCTGGGGCGTGCCCAGCTCGGCGCCTTCGGGCGAGCCGATGGGCGAGCGCGTCACCCAGGTGGAGACGAGGTTCTCGCGCGCGAGCTCGCGCACCTCCTCGAACGCTTCGTCGAAGCGCTCGGCATCGGGGCGCGCCAGGGCCGGCGTGCCCTGGGCCACGAGGTCGCTGCGCACGACGCCCTGGCGCAGCAGCGCTCGCTTGAGGCACGCCACCGAGCGCTTGCCGCCGGCAGTGCGGGTGCCGACGCGGAACGCCTCGAGCACCTGACGCACGCGCTCCATGCGCTCGCCGTCGCCCGCGCGGCACAGCTGCCAGCCGCGCGCCCATTCCCGGGGCATGGCGTTGGCCGGGCCGGCCACCACACCGATGGGCAGGCCGCCGCGGAGCCGGTAGCGCTGCCAGTGCTCGGCGATGGAGCCGATCCAGCCCGTGCGCGGCTTGAAGATGTCGAAGATCAGCATGGCGTTGCCGACGTAGATGCCGAACTCGCCCCGCTCGCGGAAGCCGGCCGCCGCGCGCGTGTAGTTGCCGAGCACCTTGTGCGAGGCGCTCACCTTGATGCCGCGCACGAAGTCGAGGCGCGAGAGCGCCTTCACCTGGCGCGTGCGGATGTGCGGGACCTTCGGGTCCGCCGCGATGTCGGCGTTGTCGTAGAGGAAGACCGGGATGCGACGCGGGCGCGCGTCGAGCAGATCGGCCACCTCGCGCGTGACGAAGCGCACCGGATCGGAGAGGCCGCGGATCGAGAGCGGAGCCAGCACCGCGGCGTCGGCGCCGGAGGCGATGGCGAAGTCCAGGTTCTCGAGGGTGTCCTCGGGGGAGTGCGCGGTCACGCCCGCCCAGCTCTCGACGCGGCGCGTCGCCTCGACGCCGAGCTCGACGTTGACCTTGGCCAGCTCCTCGGTGCAGACGCGGATCACCTGGCGCTGGACGTCGGGGCGCAGCCGGTCCCATTCGCCGGTGGTTCCCGCCGCGAACACCACGTCGGCGCCGTAGCCGTTCTGGACCACGTGCCGGACGAGGCTGCGCTGATCCTCCTCGATCAGCTGGCCCTCGTCGTCGAGAATCGTGACGACCGGCACCGACAGCCCGCGCTTGGGCCGGGTGTCTTCCACGCTGCGCACGGCTTTCCCTCCGGAGGCGAAGGCTAGCGAACCCCGCCAGAGGGCCCGTCGGAGTCGAGCGGCGAGTCGTCACCCGCAGCTGCGGGCGCGGCCGAAGGACGTTCGGCGAGCCAGGCCCGGTCGAGGCCGGGGAAGCTCTCGGCGGGTCCGCCTCCCCGCACTTCGAGGCGCGCAGGCGGCAGTCCGGGCGCCACCACCTCGATGAAGCTCGGGAGCGGCGGAACCTCGGGCGGCTCGGCACCGTCGCGGCCGGGCCCGAGGCGCCAGACGACGCCGTCGCCGCGATCGAAGCGCACCGGGTCGAGGGTCACCTGATCGATCCAGAGCGCCGGCGCGCCCTCGCGGCCCCCGACCACGTAGCAGTCGCTGTCGCCCTCGTAGCCGAGCACCAGCCGGCTCGGGTCCACGCCCGAGCCCCGCAGCGCCCCTTCGAGCGCACCCGAGGAGCGCGGCTGGAACAAGGGGAAGGGCGGAAGGAAGGGTCGCGGCGAGACCAGCGGCGCGCCGTCGCGGCTCGCTCGCAGGTCGCGCCCGCGCAGCAGGTGCCGCTCGACGAAGCCGGCCCCGGCCCGCAGCTCGAGACCCACCCGCCCGTCGGGATGGCTCCACAGGGTGCCGAGCGCCAGGGGCTCGGGGGGAGGCGGGGGCTCTTCGCCCGCCGCATCGTCGGGGTCGCTCTCGGCCTCGCCCTCGGTCTCGGTCTCGATGAACAGGGCGACCTCGAGGCGCAGCCCCTGCCCCCAGCCCGAGTCGCGGTTGCGCTTCGCCGCCGCGATCAGGACGCGCTCGGGCTCGGGCAGCGCCGCGTCCGCAGCATCGGTCGAGAGCCACAGGGCGAGGACGACGAGCGCGAGCGTCCCTCGCCGGCCCGGGAGCCGCAGGCACTGCGTCATGCGCCGATGATGGTGCTGCGGCCGGCGTAGCGCGCGCGGTCGCCGAGCTCGGCCTCGATGCGCAGCAGCTGGTTGTACTTGGCGACCCGGTCGCTGCGGCACAGCGAGCCGGTCTTGATCTGGCCCACACCGGTCGCCACGGCCAGGTCGGCGATGGTGGTGTCCTCGGTCTCGCCCGAGCGGTGGCTGGCGACGGCGGAGTAGCCCGCCCCGTGAGCCACACGGATCGCCTCGAGGGTCTCGGTGAGCGTGCCGATCTGGTTCACCTTGATCAGGATCGAGTTGGCCACGTTCTTCTCGATGCCCTGCTTCAGGATGCCGGGGTTCGTCACGAAGAGGTCGTCGCCCACCAGCTGGCAGCGGCCGCCGAGCTCCTGGGTGAGCCTGGCCCAGCCCTCCCAGTCGCCCTCGTCGAGCCCGTCCTCGATGGAGATCACGGGGTAGCGGGCGCACCAGTCGGCCCAGAACGCGACCATCTCCTCGGAGCTCTTCTTCTGGCCCTCGCCGGCCAGGTCGTAGACGCCGTTCTCGAAGAACTCGGAGGTGGCGGGGTCGAGGGCGATCGCGATGTCCTCGCCCGGGCGGTAGCCCGCCTGCTCGATGCCCTGGATCACCAGGTCGACCGCCTCCTGGTTCGAGCCCAGGTTGGGCGCGAACCCGCCTTCGTCGCCGACGGCCGTGGCGTAGCCCTTGTCGTGGAGGATGCCGCGCAGGGTGTGGAAGACCTCGGAGCCCCAGCGCAGGGCCTCCGCGAAGGTCGGTGCGCCGACCGGGTAGAGCATGAACTCCTGGAGGTCGACGTTGTTGTCGGCGTGGGCGCCGCCGTTCAGCACGTTCATCATCGGGGCGGGGAGCAGGGTGGCGTCGTCGCCGCCCATCCAGCGGTAGAGGGGCGTCCCGGCCGCGGCCGCCGCGGCGTGGGCCGCCGCCAGCGAGACGCCGAGGGTCGCGTTGGCGCCGAGCCGCGACTTGGTGTCGGTGCCGTCGAGGTCGATCAGGGCGCGGTCGAGGTCGGCCTGCTGGTCGAGGCCGCCCAGCTCGCGGTTTGCGACCGCGTTCGCAATCTCACCGTTGATGTTCCCGACGGCCTTCGAGACGCCCTTTCCCTTGTAACGGCCGGCGTCTCCGTCGCGAAGCTCGAGTGCCTCGCGAGATCCGGTGCTGGCGCCGGACGGGACGGCGGCGCGGCCGGTGTGTCCCGTCGAGAGCCCGATCTCGACCTCGACCGTGGGGTTGCCACGGGAGTCCAGGATCTCGAGAGCGCGAACGGATTGGATGGCGGGGGCGGGCATGCGGTCCTCCGGATCAGGGGGCCGCAATCTACTCGAAGTCCCCGCTTTCGTCAGCAATCCGCGCAGTTGGCCAGAAACGCGAACCCGTTCTCATTCAGGGGACGGTCCTTGCGAGTTTGCAACTCCCCGCCCGAGGGGAACGACGACGGGCGCCCCTTCGGAGGTGCGCAGGATCTCGGCCTCGACTCCGAAGGCCTGGCGCAGGGGCTCGGGCCGGAGCACCTCGTCCGGGCTGCCCTGGGCCGCGACCCGCCCGTCGGCGAGGAGCGCGACGCGATCGGCGTAGCGCGCGGTGAGACCCAGGTCGTGAGACACGACCAGCACCGCCCTCCCCTCTTCCGCCAGGGCGCGCACCCGATCCAGCACGGCGATGCGGCGGCCGACGTCCAGGTGGGCGGTGGGCTCGTCGAGCAGCAGGATGGGCGCGTCCTGACAGATCGCACGGGCGATCACGGCGAGCTGCTGCTCGCCGCCCGAGAGGTCGAGCACCGAGCGGTCGGCCAGCTCGGCAATGCCCACCTGCTCGAGGGCCCGGGCCGCGCGCTCGGCGTCGGCTCGCGACTCGAACCCGAGCGGGCCCAGGTGCGGTGCGCGCCCCATCAGCGCGACCTCGGTCACGCTGAAGGGGAAGGGGATGCGCGTCTCCTGGGGCACCACCGCGATGGCCCGGGCGATCTCGCGGCGACGGAGCTGCGGGAGCGGCCGGCCGTCGAGGAGGATGCGCCCCTCCGAGGGCGGGATGAGCCGGGTGGCGAGACGCACGAGGGTCGTCTTCCCGACCCCGTTGCGCCCGGCCAGCACCAGCACCTCGCCGGGCTCGACCCGGAGGTCGACGCCGCGGAGCACCGCGCGCGCCCCCCGGGAGAACGAGACGCCTTCGAGGGCCAGCCGGCTCACGTCGGGAACACCGAGCGATGGTGGCGGCGCAGCAGCACCAGGAAGAAGGGGCCCCCGGCCAGCGCCGTGACGGCGCCCACCGGAATCTCGCGCCCGCCGAGCAGGCTGCGCGCCGCGGTGTCGCACAGTACGAGGAAGGCGGCGCCCGCCAGCGCCGAGGCCGGGACGAGCAGCCGGTGGTCGGGCCCGATCCGCAGGCGCAGCAGGTGCGGCGTGATCAGGCCGACGAAGCCGATCAGCCCCGAGACGGAGACGGCCGCGCCGACCATCAGCGAGGTGGCCACCAGCAGCAGGCGCTTCGCGCGCTCGACGTCGACGCCGAGCTGCGCCGCGGGGTCCTCGCCCAGGGCCAGGAGGTCGAGGCTCCGTGCCAGCGGGATGGCGCAGGCGAGGCCTCCCACCAGGAACACCGCCACCCACCCCGCGACGTCGACGCGCGCGTCGGAGAGGTTGCCGATCAGCCACAGGAAGATGCGCGCACCGTCGGCCAGCCCGGCGCTCGAGGCGAGGAACACGATGGCGGCCGACGCGAACGCATTGAACACGACGCCGGTCAGGAGCAGCGTGGTGGGCGAGAGCCGCCCGCGCGGCCCGGCGACGGCGAGGAGCAGCCCCACGGTGAGGATCGCCCCGACGGAGGAGGCCGGCGGCACGGCGGCGTAGCCGAGCCCGAGCGCCGAGCCGAGGGTGAGCACCGCGATGCCGGAGAGGGCGGCGCCCCCCGAGACGCCGAGGATGAACGGGTCGGCCAGGGGATTGCGCAGCAGCGCCTGGAACAGCACCCCCGCCACGGCGAGACACGCGCCCACCAGGGCGGCGAGCAGCGCCCGCGGCAAGCGCACGCGCAGCACGATGTCGGCGGCAGCGCCCTCGCCCTCCCCTCCGAGCAGCAGACGCAGGGCCTCGCCGAGCGTGACGCTGCTCGGCCCGACCACCATGGACAGGAGCAGCGCAGCGAAGAGCAACGCCGTGAGGGCGCCGAGCACGGCGACGAGTCGGCCGCGGGTCAGCACGGCTAGGGCGTGTCCGGCTCGGCGAGTGCGTCGCGCGCCGCGTTGCCGTCGGCTACCGCGTCACGCGCGGCTCGGCCGTGCAGGGCCTCGACCAGCACCAGCAGCGACTCGTCGAGATACGGCCCGGGCAGCGTGGCCACACCGTCGGGCAGAC
>JASJCN010000227.1 GCA_030065975.1 Myxococcota bacterium | reverse complement strand
GAGTGCCAGCAGCAACCATGGGAGGGGTCGCGTGCGTCTCATGCGGATCGCGCCGCTCGTCGCCGCGCTTCAGGTCCTCGTTGCGATGGCCGCCTTCGGGGAGCGGACGGCCCCCAACATCCTGCTCCTGGTTGCCGAAGACATGAGCCCGCGAGTGGGTGCCTTCGGCGACGAGGTGGCAGAGACGCCGAACCTGGATGCCCTGGCGAAGCGCGGTGTGCGGTACCCCAATACGTTCACGACGGCTGGCGTGTGTGCGCCGAGCCGCGCGGCCTTGATCACGGGGCTCCACCAGAACGCCCTGGGTGCAGGGCACATGCGCTCACACGGCTGGTCGGAAGCCCGCTACATGGCCGTGCCGCCGCCCGAGGTGAAGGCCTTCCCGGAGTACCTGCGACGCGGCGGCTACTTCACCTACGCCACCTCGAAGCTCGACTACCAGTTCTCCCGCGTCCCTCCCGGCTCGGGGCCCGAGAGCATCTGGGACGCCGAGTCGATCCGCGCCGAAGGCGTCTCGTGGGCCGACGCCCCTCCCGGGATGCCCTTCTTCGGCATGCTCGCCTACAACCAGACGCACGAGAGCGCGATCTTCCCCCGCGACGTGTGGCCACGCAGCGTCACCCATCTCGTGTTGATGGTGCTTCAGACCCTCGCGCACTGGGACACCGACGAGCGGATCACTCCGCAGCAGGTGTCCGTTCCGCCCTACTACCCCGACACCCCCACCGTGCGGAAGGACATCGCGCGGCACTACAACAACATCATCACGATGGACCGCGAGGTCGGCGCCCTTCTCGAGAAGCTCGAGCGCGATGGCCTGGCGGAAGACACCATCGTCATCTGGACCACCGATCACGGCGACGGGCTGCCGCGGGCGAAGCGCGAGCTCAAGGATTCCGGAACCCGGGTTCCGCTGATCATCGTATGGCCGGAGAAGCACCGCCCACCTCGAGTCGAGCCGGGAAGCGTCGACGAACGCCTCGTCAGCTTCGTCGACCTCGGGCCCATCATCCTGCAAATGGCCGGCTTGCCGGTTCCGGACACCATGCACGGGCGGGCCGTGATCGGCGAGACCCCCGCAGCACCGCGCCGCTACGTCTACGCCGCACGCGACCGCACCGACGAGGTCGCCGATCGGCAACGTTCGGTCCGCGATGCTCGCTACCGCTACATCCGAAATCACCACGCCGGCACGCCGGGGGCCAGCCCGCTGGCCTTTCGAGACACGCTCGACATCATGCGGGAGCTCTGGCGCCTGCACGAGACGGGCGCACTGGAGGGAGCGCAGCGAACCTGGTTCGAGCCAAGACCGGGCGAAGAGCTCTACGACACCCGGGCCGACCCGCACGAGATCCAGAATCTCGTCGACGATCCCTCCCGGGCCGACGTGCTCGCGAGACTGCGGCTCGCCCTCGACGACTGGCAGGCGCGCGTTCCCGATCTCGGCGCGCTTCCCGAGGCGGAGCTCGCCGAGCGGTCCTGGCCGGGGGGCGAGCAGCCGGTGACCGCCGTGCCGACCTTCTCCTCGGACGGCCAACGCGTTTCGATCGATTGCCCGACACGAGGTGCGTCACTCGAGTTCCGCTGGGACGACGAGCCGTGGCGCATCTACACGGTCCCCCTCGCCGTTCGGCCGCGGCAAAGCCTCGAGGCGCGTGCCGTTCGCTACGGCTTCGAGCTCAGTGCGGTCGCGAGCTGGAGCGCCGAGTAGGTCCGCTACGCCAGTTCAGCGTGATGGACATGCCGAGACGCGAGCAGATATCGTTGCGACGTGAGACGCTTCCTCGGGATCGTCCTCGGCCTGGTACTCCTGCCCTTCGTCGCAGCGGCGCTCTACCTGGGCGTCCTCTTCGTGAACGGCAGCCGAGCCGACTTCCCGCCCGAGGCCCGGCCCGAGGCCGCACGGCGACCCGTCGCCCGTGTCGACACGCCACGGATCCTCTTCGGCGACCTCCACGTCCACACCGTCTACTCGGCCGACGCGCACCTGCAGTCGGTGAAGATCCGCGAGCGGGTGAGCCCCGATCCACCGGCCGACGCGTGCGACTTCGCGCGCTTCTGCTCGCAGCTCGACTTCTGGTCGATCAACGACCACGCAGAGAGCCTGACGCCCGACCTGTGGCGTCGCACCGTCGAGGCCGTGCGGCAGTGCAACGCCTCCGCCGGCGATCCGGCGAATCCGGATCTCGTCAGCTTCCTCGGCTGGGAGTGGTCCCACCGCGCGGGATCTCCCGAGGAGCACTGGGGGCACAAGAACGTCGTGCTGCTCGAGACCGACGAGGGGCGCATTCCGGCCCGGCCGATCGCAGCGGCGCGCGGGCCGAGCTGGGTGTACGTCGGGATGGGGGTGATCGCACCGATCGTGCGGAGCAACCTCGGCGAGTGGGCGAGCTTCCACCGCTACGCCCGCGAGTTGATCGCACTGGACGAATGCCCCGACGGCGTCCCGGTGCGTGATCTGCCACTGGACTGCCGCGAGTCCGCCGTCGATCCGGCCACGCTGTTCGCGAAGCTCGCGGACTGGGGCCTTCCGGCGCTGGTGATCCCACACGGCCTGTCCTGGGGCACGACCAACCCGGCCGGTGCGGACCTGGTCTGGCAGATCGATCAGCACGATCCACGCTGGCAGCGCCTGCTCGAGGTGTACTCGGGCCACGGAAATTCCGAGATCTACCGCGAGCTCGCGCGGCCGACGCGGGGCGCCGACGGCACGTGGAGCTGCCCGGAGGAGAGCGAGGGCTTCGAGCCGTGCTGCGCGCGGGCAGCGGCCCTGGCGCGCGAGCGCTGCGCAGATCCCGGAAGCGCGGCGTGCGACGCACGGGTTGCCGAGGCGCGTCGGCGAGCGAGCCGTCCCGGCGGCCGCGCCTTCTCGCCCCTTCGCGCCGTTGCGGGAACGACCCCCTCGGACTGGGGCGAGTGCGATCAGCTTCGCGACGCGTTCCTGCCCGCCTTCAACTACCGCCCGCGCCAGAGCGCGCAGTACGGCTTCGCGCTGGCCAGCGACGCTCGGGGGCAGAAGAGTGACTCGCGCTTCCGCCTCGGCCTGATCGGCGCGAGCGACAACCACCGATCGCGGCCGGGCACCGGGTACCGCGAGTTCGCGCGCCAGATCATGACCGACGGCGTGGGCTATCCGCTGCCGCCGGGGCTGCGGGACGAACGCGGTGCCTCGTTCTACTACACCGGCGGCCTCACCGCCGTGCACGCGGGTGCCCGGGATCGCCACTCGATCTTCGAGGCGCTGCGCGAGCGCCACGTGTATGCCACGTCGGGCGATCGCATCCTGCTCTGGTTCGATCTGCTCCACCCCGACGGAACCAGACGACCCATGGGCTCCGAGGTGACGCTGGACGCGCCGCCGGTCTTCGAGGTCCGCGCAGTCGGGGCGTGGGAGCAGCGGCCCGGCTGTCCGGGCTTCGTCGCCGAGGCGCTCTCCGCGGAGCGCGTTGCCAGCCTGTGTCGGGGCGAGTGCTACCACCCGTCGGACGTTCGCAAGCGCATCCGACGCATCGAGGTGGTGCGGATCCGCCCCCAGGCGGATCCGGGCGAGCCGATCCGGGAGCTGATCGAAGATCCCTGGCGCAGCCTTCCGTGTCCCGATTCCCGAGACGGCTGCGTGCTGCGCTTCGAGGATCCGGACTTCGCGACCCTGGGGCGCGACACCGTCTACTACGTGCGCGCCATCCAGGAGCCCTCGCCTGCCGTGAACGGCGACCCTCTGCGCTGCGAGCGCGACGCGGAAGGCCGCTGCGTGCGCGCGCGTCCATGCGGTGACGGACCCGACGGCCTTCCCGACGACTGCCTCGCGCCCGTGGAGGAGCGCGCCTGGTCGTCGCCCATCTTCGCCGACTTCGAGGAGCCCTCATGAGCCGGGCGGCTCTTCTCGCGCCCCCGCTGTGCGTCGCGGCCGGGCTCGGAGCACTCGCGCTGCTGCTCGACCACGGGCTGCGCCTGGGCCTGGGCATGGCGGCGCTCGAGGCGACCGGCCGCGCCTATTTCCTGCTGCTCCTCTTCGCGCCGCTCGTCGTCTACCCGCTCGTCTGGCGCGCGGGCGCGTCCTTTCCGCTGCGCCTGGCGCTGTCTCTGCTCCCCGGCTTCTTGTGGTGGCTCACCGAGATTCCGGTACGGCTTCGCTGGAACACGCCGCCCGAGGCGCTGTGGCTGGCGGCGTCGCCGCTCAACCTGGCCCACCTGTACGTGTCCTGCGTCGCGGTCGCCGTCGCCGACCTCGGCTGCCGCGGGGTCGGCGCGCTTCGCGGGCGAAGCGGCGTGCGCCCGCGGCCGCGCCACGTGGTGCTCGGCGTCGCGTGCCTCGTGCTCGCACCGGCTCTGGTGATCGGCTGGATCTTCCCGTTCCTCCTCGGCTTCCAGGCGCTGTTCCAGGCCGGCCTGCTGCCCATGCCGCGAGCGCTTCCCGGGCCGCTCCCGCCGGGGGCCGTCGAGCAGGCGCGGCCCGTCCCGCACCCGCCGAACGTGGTGTTCATCCTCTCCGACGACCACCGCTTCGACTTCACGGGCTACGAGGGCCACCCGTTCGTGCGGACGCCTTCGCTCGACCGCCTGGCCGCCGAGGGCGTGCGCTTCTCTCGCGCCTACGTCACTTCCTCGCTGTGCTCGCCTTCTCGTGCGAGCTTCCTGACGGGAACGTGGCCGCACCGGCACGGGGTCTGGAACAACTTCACGCCGTGGTCGGACGAGAACCGCACCTTCCTCGAGCATCTCTCACGGGCCGGCTACGCCACTGCATTCATCGGCAAGTGGCACATGCCCGGCGGCCTGCCCGAGCTGCGCGGGGTAGACCACTTCGTGACGTTCACCAATATGGGCGGGCAGGGCGTCTACGAGTGGTGCCCCCTGGTCGTCGACGGCCGCGAGGAGGAGTCGCGCACGCGCTACATCGCCACCGAGCTCACCGACCGGGCGCTGGCCTGGATGGAAGAGAACGCGGAACGCCCATTTGCCCTCTACCTGTCGCACAAGAGCGTGCACGCGGACTTCACGCCCGACGAGCCCGATCGGGGACGCTACGCCACTTCTTCGGTCGAGCTGCCGGAAGGCGCCCATCCCTGGACCCACCTGACCAACGCCCAGTACGTGCACCTCTCGTTCAGACCGCTCGGCACCGTCATCCGGTCCTACGCCGAGGCGATCACCTCGCTCGACCGCGAGATCGGTCGCGTGCTCGACTTCCTCGAGGAGCGGGGCCTGCGCGAGAACACGCTGGTCATCTACACCAGCGACAACGGCTACTTCTGGGGGGAGCGCGGACTGGTCGACAAGCGCTGGCCCTACGAGACCTCGATCCGCGTTCCGTTCCTGCTCCGCTACCCGGCCAGCGGCCACGCGCCGGGCGTGACCGCCGACGGCATCGTGGCGGGCGTGGACGTGGCGCCGACCCTGCTCGACCTGGCCGGCCTGTCGGTGCCCGAACGCATGCAGGGGCAGAGCCTGCGTCCGCTCTTGAGCGATCCGAGTGCGAGGGTGCGCGACGAGCTGCTCTACGCCTACTACCTCGAGCCGCCGTACCCGACTCCCACGTCGCAGGCGATCGTCACGACCTCGCACAAGCTGATCCGCTACGACGGGTTGCCCGACGAGGTCTACGACCTCGGCGCCGACCCGCACGAGCGAAGGAACCTCGGCATGGGCTCTCCGCAGGCCGAGGCGCTCTCGAACCGCCTCGACCGACTACTCGCAGGCGTCGGGGACTGAAGGGCCCGACAGGGCCATCTCTTCGGGAGGCCGGGCGGCCCGGTGGCTCTCCGGCCCGAGACCGGTTACACCCGTCGCGGGCCGAAGGAGACGCGTCGCGGCGGCCCCGCTCGCCCTCCTCCCCTATCCGGAGCTCCCGGTGCCATGTCGCAAGCCCCGTCCCCGTCCCTCGGCCCCGAGGAGCCGGCTCCGGCTCCGGCGCTCGAAGAGGAGCGCGTCCCGACCTCTCGCATCGTGATCTACGCCTCGCCCCTGCTCGGCGTCTTCATGGGCGGGATGCTCATCAACTTCTACCTGCTCAAGTTCGCGACGGACGTCCTGCTGCTCGGGCCCGCGCTGATGGGCTCGATCCTGCTGGGAGCGCGGGTCTGGGACGCCGTCACCGACCCGCTCGTCGGCTGGCTCTCGGACCGCACGCGCTCCCGCTTCGGGCGCCGGCGCCCCTGGTTCCTCGCCTCGGCGCTGCCCTTCGCGGCGTCGCTGGTGATGCTCTGGAGCCCGCCGGAGAGCCTCGGCGACGCCGCCCTCGGCGCCTGGATCGCCGTCGCCGTCCTGCTCTTCTACACGACGTACACGACCTTCCGCGTGCCCCACATGGCGCTCGGGGCCGAGCTGTCCCGCGGCTATCACGACCGGACGCGCGTCTTCGGGATCTCCCAGGCGATCGAGAGCGTCGGGATGCTCTCGGCCGCGGGCGTGCTCGTGTTGCTCGAGCGCGCCGACGACCCGCGATCCTTCGCGCGTTGGCTCTCGGTCGGCATCGCGATCGTCGGCGCCAGCTCGATGATCGCGGCCACACTCTCGCTACGGGAACGGTCGGCCTTCCAGGGGCGCGGGGGCACGCGCCCCTGGCGCGCCTTCGCCGACGTGCTCCGCAACCCGCACTCGCGCCTGCTGATCGCGATCTTCCTGGCGGAGCAGCTCGGCTTCTCGGCGCTGGTCGTGCTGCTCCCCTACCTCTCCGACTACCTGCTGCAGACTCCCGGGGACACGGGCCTTTACCTCTTCGGCGCGATCGGTGCGGCGTTCGCGTCGATCCCCGTCTGGGTCCATCTGTCTCGCCGCTTCGGCAAGAAGCCCATGTGGCTCATGTCGGTCGTCATCAAGATGGCGGCGTTCGCCGTGTCGATGACGCTGGGGGAGGGCGACGGGGCGATCTTCCTCGGTGTGACCATCGCGTTCGGCTTCATGCACGGCTGCGGGAGCGTGGTGGGCCCGTCGCTCAAGGCGGACGTCGTCGACTGGGACGAGGCCCAGACGGGCGAGCGGAAGGAAGGCGCCTACTTCGCGACCTGGAACTTCGCCCAGAAGGGTGCCGGTGGGGTGTCCGTGTGGCTGGTGGGCATGATGCTGGCGCTCACCGGCTTCGTGCCGAACGCCGAGCAGTCGCCCGAGACCCTCGACGGCATGCGGCTCCTGGCGGGCGGGCTGCCGCTCGCGCTGCACGTCGTCGCCGTGATCTTCATCGCGCGCTTCTCCTTCGGCGAGGAGGAGCACCGCGCCGCCCGCGAGCGGGCCCTTGAGAGGGCCACGCAGCGCTCCCCCGAGGGGTGAGTTCTAAGAGCTATCTCAATATTGACAGTTCTCCCATTTTCTGGTTTCCTCGGGCTCGGCTTCGATCCCCCAGGAACCCACGCGCCCGTTGGGAGAACCCGCATGAGCGAACCGACCATCAAGGTGAAGCGCCTCGCCTTCGTCCGGGTGACGGCACCCGAGCCCGCCAAGGCCGAGACCTTCCTCGCCGAGTTCGGCCTGCAGCTCGCGACGCGCACGGACGACGCAGCCTACTTCCGTGGCACGGACCCCGATCCCCACTGCTACGTGCTGAGCCAGGGTGAGGCGGGCGTCCCGTCCATCGCCTTCGAAGCGGAGAGCGCCGCCGATCTCGAGAAGGTCGCAGCCCTCCCGGGCGCGAGCCCGATCGAGAAGCTCGACGAGCCCGGAGGCGGTCAGGTGGTTCGCCTGCGCGATCCCCAGGGCCAGCCCGTAGAGATCGTGCACGGGATCGCGGCCCTCGAGCCGATCGAGCCGGCGCCGCCCGTTTCGTACAACATGGACGGCCGGAGGACCCGGGAAGGGGAGCTTCCCGCCGTGCGCCCCGGGCCCTCGCACGTGAAGCGCATCGGGCACCTGGTGCTCGAGAGCGCCGACCCCGTCTCGGTGTACCGCTGGTACCACGAGCACCTCGGGCTGCGGAAGGCCGACGAGCTCCACCTGCCTGACGGGCGCACCCAGATGCTCTTCGCCAGCCTCGATCGCGGTGCCGAGTACGTCGACCACCACGTCGTCGGCTTCCAGTACGCCCTCGACGAGGGCGCGCGCGTCCAGCACGTGGCGTTCGAGGTCGGCAACCTCGACGACCTGATGGCCGGCCACGAGCATCTGAAGGCGAAGCGCCGCAAGTCCGTGTGGGGAGTCGGACGCCATCGCTACGGCGGACAGATCTTCGACTACTGGGCCAACCCCTGGGGCGTGATCCACGAGCACTGGACGGACACCGATCTGGTGAACGACCAGAGCGTGGCGACGGACAGCGACCTCATGGACATGCAGGACTACTGGGGGCCGCCGCCTTCCGTCGGGTTCATCGTCGCGCGCTGGAACTGGAAGGCGGTCAAGAACCTCTTCACCCTCGCCGCCGGGCGGCTGCAGGCCGAGCGCCGGAACCGGAAGGCGGCCTGACATGGCCACGAACGTCGTCCGCTACCGCAACGCCGGATCGATCGGCTGGGGCCGCCTCGAGGGCGATCAGGTGCTGCCGATTCCCGGCGACTTCGAAACGACCCGGGACTTCATGCTCGAGGGGGCCGGTGCCGCCCGGGACGGGGTTGCCGGCGGGCCGCCGGTCGCCACCTCCGAGGTCGAGATCCTGTGCCCGATCACGAGGGATCGTCAGTTCCTCTGCCAGGCGATCAACTACCACTCGCACATGCGCGAGTCGGGGATCGACCCGGCGTCGAGCCCCTTCAACATCTTCTTCCGCAAGGCGTCCTCGTGCCTGGCCCCGGCCGACAGCGAGATCCGCTGTCCCTCCCACGTCGAGTTCCTGGACTACGAGATCGAGATCGGCCTCGTGTTCTCGTGCGACGTGAGCGAGGCGCAGGACGTGACCGCCGCCAGCCTCGGGAGCTACGTCGGCGGTCTGGTGCTGCTCAACGACGTGAGCGCGCGGGACGTGCAGCTGCCGGAGATGCAGTTCTACAAGGGCAAGAGCTATCGCACCTTCGGCCCGACGGGCCCCCATCTGACCCTCGTCTCGGCCGAAGAGCTCGCGCGCTTCGACGAGCTGCATCTGCGGCTCTCGGTGAACGGGGAGACCCGCCAGGACTCGCTCGCGAGCGACATGGTCCACCGCCCGCCGGAGACGCTCACCGAGCTCTCCGGACTGCAGGACTGGGAGGCGGGGGATCTGCTGGCCACCGGGACGCCCGGCGGCTGCGCCCTGCAGGCTCCGGCGAAGCCCCTCGCTCTCCTGGCCCAGATCGTCTCGCCTGCCCGCCGTCAGGCGCTGCTGCGCCGCGTGGCCGCGAGCAACCCGCGGCGCCTGCGCCCGGGCGACGTCGTCGAGGCGTCGGTCCGCACGGACGACGGCGCCATCGATCTCGGCACTCAGCGGAACAAGGTGGTGACCGCGGACTGAGCAGTCAGTCGGCTACACGATCCGGCTGTCCTTCTCGCCCCAGTAGCGGTCCTTGAGCAGCCGCTTGTAGAGCTTCCCCGTCGGAAGGCGCGGGAGCTCGGACAGGAAGTCGATCGAGCGCGGGCACTTGTAGGCGGCGAGGTGCTCGCGGGCGAAGGCGAGGAGCTCTTCGGCGAGGTCCTCGTCGCCTTCGACCCCGGCGACGGGCTGGACTATGGCCTTCACCTCCTCGCCGAACTCCTCGTGGGGCACGCCGACGACGGCCACGTCCTCGACCTTCGGGTGCATGATCAGCTCGTTCTCGATCTCCTGGGGGTAGATGTTCACCCCGCCCGAGATGATCATGAACGAGGCGCGATCGGTGAGGTAGAGGTAGCCGTCCTCGTCGACGTAGCCGACGTCGCCGAGAGCCGTCCAGGTGGGGTGCTCTGGGTGCTGTGCGCTCCGCGTCTTCGCCGCGTCCTTGTGGTAGGAGAAGGGGACGAAGTCGCGCTCGAAGTAGACCAGCCCGGCCTCGCCGGTCGGGAGCTCCGCTCCGCTGTCGTCGCAGATGTGGAGCTTGCCCATCACGGCGCGCCCGACGGTCCCGGGGTGGGCCAGCCAGTCCTTCGGGCCCACGTAGGTCAGGCCATTGGCCTCGGTCCCGCCGTAGTACTCGTGAAGGATCGGCCCCCACCAGGCGAGCATCTGTTCCTTGACCTTGCGAGGGCAGGGCGCCGCGGCGTGGATCACCACGCGTTGCGCGGAGAGATCGAAGCGCGTGCGCTCCTCCTCGGGGAGCTTGAGCATGCGCGAGAACATCGTGGGCACCCATTGGCTGTGGGTGACCGCGTACTTCTCGAGCGCACGCAGGGCTTCGAGTGCATCGAAGCGTTCCATCATCACGACCGTGCCGCCGAG
>JASJCN010000226.1 GCA_030065975.1 Myxococcota bacterium | reverse complement strand
GGCGGCGGCGGTGGCGGCGGCCTGCATTTGGATGGCTTGCATCTGCATCATCAGGGTCATGTCGCCGGTGACCTGCATGCGGCCGGACATGAAGGCGGTCATGGGGTCGAGCTCGCCGGTTTCCATGGCGGCAGCGTCCTCGGCGCTCACGGTCACGGTGGTGGTGGGCTCGGCGGGGATCTCGCCGGGGCCGAGCTTGAAGTCGACGGCCCAGTCGCCGCCCTCCCCGCCCGCCACCACCATGCGGATCACGCCGTCGAGCTTCTCCATCTCGCCCAGGGCCGTGGCCGTGGGCGCGCCGCCCATCTGGGCGCCGCCGGGGCCCGAGCCCTGGGCTGCGGCCTCGCCGGGGCGGAACATGGTGGCCGCGCCCTTGCCGATGGCGCCTCCGCGGCCCTCCCAGAGGGCGCCGCGCCAGTCGGCCACGGACTGCACGATCGTGAAGGCGGCGCCGTCGCGCGAGCCGGCCTCGACCTGCATGTTCTGGCCCTCGATGTGGAAGAGCCACTCGCCCCCGCCGTCCCCCTCGAGCTTCACCCCGAGCTTGACCTGTACGTCCTCGGCGCCGGGCGGCAGGTCGGCTTCGGCGAAGGCGGACGGGAACCAGCTCTCCATGAACTCGCTGGCGGCAATGGGGGATGCGGGAAAGTCGGCCATGGGATCCTCCGTGAGGACCGGAGCATACCCCGGCTCCAGGGGGCGCGCGGCCGGGCGTCGCTCAGGCGCCGAAGTCCTGCTGGTGGCGGGCGCGCAGCTCGGCGAGGACGGGGCTGCTGGCCTCGAAGGCGGCGATCCGCTCGCTCTCCGTGGCGGGGAGCTCGTCGGGCACCTCCTCGCGCTGGATCTCCCGCGTGCCGGACTCGAGGGTGCGATGGGCGCGGGGGTTGCCGCCGAAGGTGTGCTGCGGCGCGGGGTCGAGGCGGGTGGCGGCCGCGTCGAAGGGCAGCTCGAAGAGCTTGCATAGACGCTCGAGCACGAGCTCGGGGTCGTGTCGGAAGGCGTCGAAGTGCAGACACGCCATGCGGCCCGTGGCCGGCAGGTCGTGGAGCAGGCTCGCGTAGGTGTCGTGCCAGTCGGACAGATGGCGCTCGAGCGGCGTCGAGACGTGTGCCTTGCGGCGCGTCGAGCGCCACGAGTCGGCGGGCGTCTTGAACAGGATCAAGAGGTCGAAGCGCAGCCCGGGATCGAGCGCCCGGAGCTTCGGGACGTTCTTGTCGGAGGAGATCAGCACGTCGCACTCGAGGCGCTCGGCGATCCGCTCGAACCAATGGGAGGGATCGTCGGCCAGCCCCTGTCGGAAGCCCGCGTCGAAGAGCTGGCAGGGCACGCCGCAGTGGTTGCAGGCCGAGTGCAGCTCCACGGGATCCGCCGCGAAATCGATGGCGCGAGTGTTCGCCCCGTCGCGGCGATTCACGAGCCAGTGCGACTCGCCGACATTGGCCACACCGGGGAGTCCGCCCAGCACGTAGCCGAGGAGGGTCGAGCCGCAGTACGACACGCCGCCGATGGTCAGGTGCCGGGAGGGGCGATGGATCCGGGCGGGCTCGTCCAGGTGGACGAGGAGCCGACCCATGGCGTCGCCCCAGCCGAACGGGACGCCGGCCCGGTCGAGCGCGCACGCCCGCTCGGCACACGCTCGGGCCTCGGCAAGGTCTCCCGCCGCGAGCGCGTGGCGGGCGCACTCGGCGAAGGTCTCGGCGGAGTCGTCGCGGCGCTCGCACGCCCGCTTCCAGAGTGCGCGCGCCGCTTCCGTCTCGCCCAGCCGCTGGTGGACCCGCGCCGCGCGCAGCAGCGCACCGAAGCCCTTGGGCCGGAGCGCCAGCACGCGTCCCAGGAGCTCCCGCGCCTCGGGGTCGCGAGACGCGGCGATCTCGCGGTCGGCGGCGTCCCGCAGCTCGGCGACGAGGCGGTCGTCGCGGCGGTTGCGCCAGCGTCGGATCCGCGCCCGGATCCCCCTCACGGAATGGCTCCCGCGAGGCGATTGGCCGCAATCCTCGCCATCCAACGCAGGCGCTCACGCCGCCCGGTCTCCTCGGGCGCCTCCGCCAGACCCTCGAGGCTCGCGCGCCACGCCTCCCGACGCTCCGGCTCCGGGATCCTGCGATAGGCACCGATCATCTCGTCCACATCGACAGCCAGCCGTCGCCCCTGACCCTCGTGGCTGAACTCCTGCTCCGCTCGCCGGCGGGCATGGCTCCCCATCCGGCGTCGGGTCGCGGGCTCCGCGGCGAGCCGCACGAGCGCATCGGCCAGCTCGCTCGCGGACCCTTCGGCGACCAGTAGGCCCGTCTCCTCGTGGACGATCGCCTCGGGAATGCCGCCGTGGCGGGAGCCGACGGCGGGCAGCCCGAGCGCCATCGCTTCGAGGAGCGCGTTCGGAAGGCCCTCGGCGCGGCCATCGGGATCGGTCACGCTCGGCTGCACCACGGCGTCGACGGCGCGCAGCGCGCGCTCGAGCTCGGCGGCGGGAAGCGCCCCGCACAGCTCGATCGCATCGGAGAGCCCGAGCACGCGGCGCTTCTCCTCCAGCGCGTCGCGCTCCGGCCCTTCGCCGAAGCACAGCAGCTCGACCCGAGACCCGGCGCGACGCGCCCGGGCCACGGCCTCGAACGCGACGGCGTGCCCCTTCACGCCGAGGAGCCGTCCGACGAGTGCGACGCGCAGGCCTCCGTCCGCGTCGGTGCGCGGCGCAGCGGGCTCCTTCGGGATGGGGACGCCCAGGTGGTGGACGCCCGTGGCCTCGCCGGGCGCGCCGGCCTTCCGCAGCGAGTCCGCCAGGTGGCCGGCCACGGCCCGAAAGCGCGCTCCCGGCGCCGCAAAGAGCCGTCGGTACGCATCCGCGTACTCGTCGGCCACCACCCGGCGCGCGGCGTCCTCGCCGTGGAAGAGGGTCAAGAGCGGAACGTCGGCCCACGCCGCCAGAGGCAGCGCGCGCCATCCGTTGTTTCCGAAGTGCGCGATCACGGCCGCCGGCGATCCGTGTCGGCGGCGCACGCCCGCCAGCAGGTGGGAGACGGCGAACGGCTTCTTCAGGAGCTTCGGGGCCTCGAGTCGATAGGCGGAGACGCCGCTCTCGGCGACCCCGTCGCCCTCCTCGGCTGCGTAACGCGACTCGCCCCAGTGGAGCACCACGTTGTCGGCATGGGCCGCCATCCCGGTGACGCAGCGATGCACGCCCGGATGGCTGGTCGCCCCGAACGCGAACGAGGTGACGTGCAGGATCACGGGCCGGCTCACGCGCGGGCCTCGGCCGCCAGCCGGTCGAGCGCCTTCGCCGCCAGCCGCTCGAGGGCGCCGCGCGTGTCGTCCACGAGCCGGCCGACCCCGAAGTGCGCTTCGGCGTGAGCGCGGCCCGCCTCGGAGAAGCGTCGCCAGCGCGCCGGATCGTCGAGGAGCGCGGCGCAGCAGGCGGCCAGGCCCGCGTCGTCTCCCGCGTCGACCAGGAGCGCGGTCTCGCCTTCGATCACGGTCTCGGGAACGCCGCCCACGCGCGTAGCGACCACCGGGATGCCCTGGGCCTGGGCCTCGAGAGGCACGTTGGGGTGGCCCTCGAAGGCGGACGGGACGACGGCCAGGCGCGAGATCGCGAGCAGGTCGCGGACGTCGTAGCGGGCGCCGAGCAGCTGCAGGCGGCCCTCCACCCCCTTCTCCGCGACGGCGGCCCGCACCTCGTCCGCCATCGGCCCGTCGCCGACCAGCAGCGCCCGCGCGTCGGGCCGCCGCTCGGCGAGGCGGGCCACCGCCTCGACGAATGCCAGCGGCCGCTTCTCGGCGGTGAAGCGCATCACCCCGAGCACCACCGGTTCTCCGTCGTCGAGGGAGAGCTCGGCGCGCAGGCGGGCCTTCCGCGCCTCGGTCGGTACCTCGAAGGCCTCGGGTGCGAGGCCGTTGTGGATCACGGTCACGCGATCCGGGTCATGGCCCAGCCAGGCCGCGTAGTCGTCGCCCCCGAAGCGCGAGTTCGCGGCGAGGGCCACCCGCGGCGAGCGCAGGGCCAGGCGATAGCCTGCGCGATACCACTCGCGGTGGAACGACATGCCGCTCGGGTTCATGCTGCGGGCCGACATCAAGGTCGCCGGCACTCCCGCCAGGGCCCCCGCCAGGCCGGAGACGACGTTCGCCGTATCGAGCACCGAGAACACGAAGTGGGGGCGCAGCTCCCGCAGCAGCAGGTAGCTGCGCCAGGTGCGCCCCTGCACCTCACCGGGCAGCCGGTTCAGGGCGTCGAGCACGACGTCGGGCGCGTCGAACACGTCGCGGGGAACGCGAGCGGACAGGCTCGGACGGGTGCAGTGGACGCGCACGCCCGCGTGGCGCAGGTCGGCCAGGAAGTGCGCGCGGCTCCCGATCGGCTCCTCCTGCAGCACCACCTCGACGTGGGCCCCGCGGCGCACCCACTCGAGGGCGAGCAGCGTGAGCTGACGCTCGGCCCCGCCCGCTCCGAGGGAGGCGGCGAACAGGGCCACGCGCGGCGGCTCTCCCGGCGCCGGCAGGTCCCAGCCGGCGCCCACCGGATCGCTCTCGAGCAGCTCGCCGAGCGGCTCGCAGAGCGACTCGAAGCGCTCGAGTGCGCTGTCGGGCGTGGGGGCGACGGGCGGGGCCAGCTGCGGCCACTCGGTCGGTGTCGGGTCCCGCAGCCAGCGTCGTAACCCGTCTCCCCGCGCCCCACCCCGGGGCTGGAGCAGGTAGAGGCGCCCGTTGTCGAGGGGCGAGGAACCGTCGCTGCTCGAGAAGAAGACGTTGGTGCGTTCGACGCGATAGCGCCCACGGCCGAGGCGCCGGATCGCATTCTTCGCCGCGGCCGGCCGCGACAGCGGGCGGTCCTCCTCGTAGAGATGCCAGCGATCGGACAGCTCCCGCCGGCGGCCGCCTCCTGCCTGCAGGGTCCAACGGGACTCCACGGCGTGTCCGCGGTTGTCGCGCACGAAGAAGAGCGGGATCGCGAGGCGCCCGAGCCGACCCGGCGAGAACATCCGCCAGAGGAGCCAGCGAGCGGCTCGCTCCGGGACGTGGACGGGCTCGTCGCCTTCGATGGCGGGACGCATCCAACGCCGCAGCCAACGAGTCGGCCCGCGGATCGCGCCGAGCACGAGGGGGCGGAGCCGCGCCCGCAGCCGCGCACGACGAAGCGAGTCGACGTCGACCCGGTGCCGCTCGAAGCCGCGGGCCCCGAGCTCCCAGAGCTCGTCACCCCCGCGAAGGTCCGCCATCAGGCCTCTCGGCAGGGCCAGGGTCGTGGGCCAGTCGAGCAGGATCCGCGGTCGGGGCGGGCCCGCGCGAGCGCTCCCGTCGAGCTGCGCACCTTCCGCCCAGTCACAGCGCCGCACCTCGGTGCCCGGGGGTGCATCGGTGGCACTCGGGGTGAAGAGGCGGCTGCCGGCGGGCAGCGCCGCGAACCAGTCCGGAACCGCGTCGCGCGACAGCACGTCGACGGCTCGACCCTCGCTCGCGAGGCGACGGATCGTGAGCACCTGGGCCGGCTCGAGGGAGGTTTCGCGGGAGGCGGAGGAGAACGGAATGGCGTCGGCCTCGGGGAGGCTCGCCGGACGCAGATGCAGGTACCCCTCGAGGGTGAGCAACGCCGAGAGTCGGAACACCGGGACGCCGGCGTCGAGCTGGGCCTCGAGTCCGCTGCGATCGAGGATCGGCGCGAGCGGGCTGTCGGGCCGATCCAGGCAGCGCTGCAGCTCGCGCGCCGGGCCCTTGCCCGCCCAGGCCTGGGTCATGCCCGAGCCGAAGCCACTCTTCGGTGCGTCCACGATCTCCGCGGGCAGGTAGCGCCCGAGCAGGTGGCGCAGGAGCGGCTTGCCCTTCCCTTCATGGACGAGCAGGCCGGTGGGGAGGCGTTCGGCGAAGCGGGCCAGCTCGCGCGAGAGGAAGGGCGACCGCAGCTCGAGCGCGTGGCGCATGCTCATGCGGTCGACCTTCGCCAGCACGGCGCCCGGCAGGTAGTGGCGCACGTCGTTGGCGCGCATGCGCGAGAAGAGATCGAGGTCGGACCAGTCGAGCTCGCGGCGGAGCGCCTCGAGCACGCCCGCCAGCCCGCGAGGCACGCAGCCGAGGAGCTGGGCGATCTCGGCCTCGCTGGTCAGCAGGTTCGAGCCGCCGAAGTACCACTCACCGAGCCCCCGCTCGTCGTCCGCGATGCGCTCGGGCAGGGCGAGGTAGCGTTGGTAGCCGCCGAAGAGCTCGTCCCCGCCGTCGCCCGAGAGCGCGACGGTCACGTGCCGCCGCGCGAGCTTGGAGAGCCGCCAGACCGGCCAGCACGAGGCATCGCCGTTGGGCTCGTCGTGCTCCGCGGCGAAGACCTCGAGGCCGTCCGCCATCTGGGGCGTGACCACGTCCTCGAGATGCTCCGTGCCGAGCAGCTCCGCGATGTGCCGCGCCGCGTGGTGCTCGCTGCGCTCGCTGTCGGCGAAGCCCAGCGAGAAGGTGCGGAGCGGCAGGTCCAGCCGCCGCCGGATGAGCGCGCAGGTCAGCGACGAGTCGATCCCGCCCGAGAGGAAGGCGCCGAGCGGCACGTCGGCGACGAGGCGCCGGCGCAGGCTGCGGATCAGGATCTCCTCGAGCTCGTCCGCCCAGTCGTCGATGGGGCGGCCGTTCAGGGGCTCGACCCCGGGCCGGAAGCGGAAGTGCGGCTCGCTTCGGACCTCGCCGCTCGGGCTCACGCGCAGCCAGTGCCCGGGCTCGAGCTTCTTCACCCCGCGATACAGCGTACGCGGTGCGTCGAGGTACTGGAGCGCCAGGTACTCGCCCACGGCGTCCAGGGTCACCGTCGCGTCGAACTCGGGCAGGACCTGGAGGGCGCTCAGCTCCGAAGCGAACGAGAAGGAATGCGCGTCGTGGGTGTAGTAGAGCGGCTTCTCGCCGAAGGGGTCGCGGCCCAGGAGCAGCTCGCCCGACTGGGTGTCGAACGCGGCGAAGGCGTACATCCCGTCGAGGTCGGGAAGCACGGCCAGACCTTTCTCGCGCAGCAGCTCGAGCAGCACCTCGGTGTCGCTGCTCGTGCGCAGGGGCACGCGCTTCTCGACCTCGGGGCGAAGCTCGAGGAAGTTGTAGATCTCGCCGTTGTACGTCAGCACCAGGCGGCCGTCCTGGCTGCGCATGGGCTGGCGGGCACGCTCCGACAGGTCGATCACCGAGAGCCGGCGGTGCGAGAGTGCGCAGCGCCGCTCGGGATCGACCCAGATCCCCTCGTCGTCGGGGCCGCGATGCACCAGCGTCCGCGCCATGGCGCGCACACGCTGCTCGAGCTCCTGAGGGCCGAGGTCGCGATCGAAGCGAAGGGTTCCGGCGATGCCGCACAAGGCAGCGCAACGGTACCAACTCCCCCCCTCCGAGCCTTCATGGGCCCCCGGGGCGACATCGTGGGCAGACGGCTAGAATTCGCGCGCCGGGCCCTCCCCCACCCGCGGCACCGAATCCACCCGTCTCGCAGCCCGGGACGGCCATCGCGAGGGCATGACGTGGAGCTTTCCGACAAGCGGATCCTCGTGATCGGCGGCGCCGGCCTGATCGGCAGCCACACGGTCGAGGCCCTGCTCACTCGCGACGTCTCCGAGGTGGTGGTCTTCGACGACTTCTCCCGAGGTACGCGCGAGAACCTCGCCGTGGCCCTGGCCGATCCGCGGGTCCGCGTGTTCGACGACGGCGGCAACCTCCAGCACCGCGAGCTCCTGCGGAAGGCCATGGAGGGCTCGGACGGGGTGATCCACCTGGCCGCCCTGTGGCTGCTCCAGTGCCTCGAGTACCCGGACGCCGCCTTCGACGTGAACGTGCGCGGGACCTTCGACGTCGCCCAGTGCTGCATCGACGCCGGCGTGGAGCGCCTGGTCTGGGCCTCGTCGGCGTCGGTCTACGGCGACGCCCTCGAGACCCCCATGACCGAGGACCACCCCTACAACAACGAGACCTTCTACGGCGCCACCAAGATCGCCGGAGAGCAGCTGCTGAAGGCACTCGGCAAGCGCTACGGCCTCTCCTGGGCCGGCATGCGGTACATGAACGTCTACGGCCCGCGCCAGGACTACAAGACCGCCTACACCTCGGTGATCCACAAGGTGCTCGACCGCATCGAGGCCGGCGAGCCGCCCGTCGTCTTCGGGGACGGCAGCCAGTGCTACGACTTCATCAGCGTGCGCGACGTCGCGCGAGCCAACGTGCTGGCCCTCGAGGCCGACACCCCGGGCGAGTGCTACAACGTCGGTCGCGGCATCGGCACCACGATCAAGGAGCTCGCCGAGCTCCTCGTCAGCCTGGCCGGGAGCGACCAGGCGATCCGCTACGAGCCCGCCGGCCAGACCTTCGTGACCCACCGGATCGGGTGCCCCGAGAAGGCCAAGCGCGACCTCGGCTTCGAGTGGACCATCGACCTCGAGGAAGGGCTGCGCGAGGTCATCGCCTGGCGCCGGGAAGAGGCGGCCCGCGATTCCGCGAACACGATGAGCGAGAAGGCGCGCACGTCGGGCTGATGTTCCGCATCCCGCTCATGCGGCCCACCGTGGCACCCGACACCGGGGAGCGGATCGCGAAGGTCCTCGAGTCGGGCATGCTCACCGAAGGCAGCGTGACCCGCGAGTTCGAGTCGAGCGTCGCCGCCTGGCTCGGCGTCGATCGCGCCCTCTCGGTGACGTCGTGCACCACCGGGCTCGAGGCCGCGCTGCGCGCCCTCGGGATCGGGCCCGGCGACGAGGTGCTGGTGCCCGACTACACCTACCCCGCGACGGCGTCGGTGGTGCGGCTGGTCGGTGCGGAGGTCGTGCTCGTCGACGTCGAGCACGACACCATGCGCGTCTCGGCCGCGGCCCTCGAGGCGGCGATCACGCCGCGCACCCGGGCCGCCCTCCCCGTCTCCCTCTTCGGCTCTCCCCTCGACGCCGACGTCTACGGGGTGATGTCCGATCGCGGCATCACCGTGATCGAGGACGCCGCCTGCAGTCTCGGAGCCAAGCTGTGCGATGCGCCGGTCGGGACCCTGGCCGACCTGAGCGTGTTCAGCCTGCATCCCCGCAAGCTCCTCACGACGGGCGAAGGTGGCCTGATCACCGCCCGCGACCCGGCGCTGCTCGACTGGATCGACTCGTACAAGCACTTCGGGATGGAGCCCGGCCAGGCGCCGCCCCGCTTCGTCCGTATCGGGAACAACCTGAAGCTCAGCAACCTCCTGGCCGCGGTGGGACTCGCCCAGCTCCCCCACCTCGAGCGCCTGATCGCCGGCCGCCGCGAGGCCGCGGCCCGCTACGACGCGCTCCTGGAGCCGGTTCCGGGCGCTTCGGCCCTGCGCTTCGCCGAGGGCGCGCTTCCCACCCATCAGACCTACTGCGTGCGCGTGGCCAAGCGCGACCGCATCCTCTCCGAGCTACGCGCCGAAGGCATCGAGGTCCAGATCGGCTCCTACGCGCTGCACCGCCAGCCGGCCTTCGCGAACGATGCGGGCGTGCGCACGGCGGGCGATCTCCCGGGCAGCACCGAGGCCGACGACACGGCGCTCGCCCTGCCCCTCTACGCCGACATCGCCGAGTCCGACCAGCAGGAGGTGGTGGACGCCCTCGCCCGCCGCCTGGGCCAGGGCTAGCCCCATGTGCGGGATCGTCGGTGCCGTGTCGCTCTCCGGGCAGCCCCTGGCCGTGGACCGCCTGCGCGACATGGCGACCTCGGTCAGCCACCGGGGCCCGGACGACGCCGGCTACCTGCTGGCCCGCCCCGACGGGCAGAGCCGGGCCTTCTCGGACCCGGCCTTCCTCCACTTGGCGCCGGGCCTCCCGGTTTGGAGCGAGGCGGCGGCGGACGAGTTCCGGCCCACGGCCTTCCTCGGCCACCGCCGGCTCTCGATCATCGACCTCTCCGCCGACGCCCATCAGCCGATGGAGTGCCCGGAGCAGGATCTGTGGCTCGCCTACAACGGCGAGGTCTACGACTTCCCCGAGCGCCGGCAGGAGCTCGAGGGGCTGGGACACCGCTTCCGGAGCCGCTCGGACACCGAGGTCGTGCTGCGCGCCTTCGCCGAGTGGGGAGACGCCTGCGTCGAGCGGCTCAACGGGATGTTCGCCTTCGCCGCCCTCGAGCCGAAGCGGCGCCGCCTCGTTCTCGCGCGGGACCGCTACGGCATCAAGCCGCTCTACGTCTGGCAGCGCGACGACGTCCTGCTCTTTGGCTCCGAGATCAAGGCGCTGCTGGCCTACGCCGAGCCCGAGGGCGTC